>NZ_CP065546.1:339166-678333 GCF_015999545.1 Lysinibacillus sp. JNUCC-52 | reverse complement strand
CTATGTTTGGCCTTATTGATATGAAAGACGGATCCAGCGCTCCATTTCTAACGCATTTTTATGAGCATGGGCTATTTCCAAATGGTGTAACAGCATTATTGATTACAATGATTACGGTGAATTTTTCATTCCAAGGGACAGAATTAATTGGTATTGCTGCTGGGGAAAGTGAAAATCCAGAAAAGACAATTCCTAAATCTATTAAACAAACAGTTTGGCGTACATTGTTCTTCTTTGTCCTATCTGTTGTCATTCTTGCCGCGATAATTCCAATGGATAAAGCAGGTGTTGTTGAAAGTCCATTCGTAGTAGTACTGGACAGTATAGGCATTCCTTATGCAGCTGATATTATGAACTTTGTTATTTTGACTGCTCTATTATCGGTTGCAAACTCTGGTTTATATGCGGCAACTCGTATGTTGTTCTCTCTATCTGTTGAAAAGATGGCTAGCCCTGTTTTAGGGAAAGTGAATAAAAGAGGCATTCCGATGAATGCATTATTAATTACACTTGCTGTAGCAGGGTTATCTCTATTATCAAGTGTATTCGCTGCAAAAACAGTGTTTGTTTGGCTATTATCTCTAGCTGGTTTAGGTGCTCAAATCGGTTGGATTGCGATTACAGCATCGCAAATTGCCTTTAGACGTTCATATGTTCGTCAAGGTGGTAATGTGGAAGATTTAAAATTCAAAGCGCCACTATATCCACTCGTGCCAATTTTAGGCTTAGTAGCGAATTGTATAGTTATGGCAAGCTTAGCCTTTGATCCGTCGCAACGATTAGCTCTATATTGTGGAGGCGCATTCTTCATAGGCTGTTATATCGTTTATTATGTAAAAGTGAAGAAAACGAAGGTAATAAAAGTAAGCCAACAAGAAGTACAGTTAAAATTAGACCAAAAAATGTTTCTTTAAAAGGACAAGAGTAGCTGCAAACATGTGGCTACTCTTGTTTTATTTAGGTTTACAAAAGACGTTACTTATAAAAAAATGTTTCAAAAATAAGTAAATATATTTATCGTTTTTCGATAAAAAAACATTGAAATAAAATAAAATATCATTTATTCTTCATACAAGTAATGATAAATTTTCTCGTACTTAGTTACATGAGGTGAATGTATATTGAAAAAATTTTTTAAAGACTTAGTGTACTTTACGTACCATCAATCCTTATCTTGTATTTTTCCTGTTGTCATATTTGTTACGCTTGCGCTGTCAAAGGTTAGCCATTTACCACTTTCAAGATATGATTTTATTCTCGTTATTTGTCTTTTGACACAATATTTGATGTATAAATTTGGTCTAGAATCTAAAGATGAAATAAAAGTAATCTGTTTGTTTCATATTATTGGTCTTTTACTAGAATTATATAAAGTGAACTTTCATTCTTGGTCTTATCCAGAAGAGGCGTGGTCAAAAATTGGTGGTGTGCCCTTATATAGCGGCTTTATGTATGCAAGTGTGGCAAGTTACATTTGCCAAGCTTGGCGTAGGTTTGATTTGAAGATTTTGAATTGGCCAAGAAGTTATATTGCCATTCCGTTAGGAGCTATGATTTACTTAAATTTCTTCACACACCATTTTATATATGACTTTAGATGGCTGCTAATAGCTTTACTTTTTCTCGTATTTTCTCGAACAGTTGTTAAATTTACAGTACGACAAAACATTTATAAGATGCCTATTGTTGCATCATTCCTTTTAATTGGGTTTTTTATTTGGATTGCTGAAAATATTGCAACATTTTTTGGTGCTTGGTCATATCCTAACCAAGAAATGGGATGGACGATTGTTCATTTCGGAAAAATTAGCTCTTGGTTTTTACTTGTCGTCATTAGTATTATGATAGTCACACAGCTAAAATTATTTTACCGTGAGCAGTGAAGAAATTGTTTTGCAAGCGTTTAGGAACTGCTAAAGCGATAAGTGTAATCCTAATAACACAGGATGAAAAATTTACGTTGTACCCATTCGTTTTCATCAAACTGTCCCTTTTTTAAAGGGCTATCCTGCTATAGACTCGCTATAGAAGTAAGCAAATTATTATACTTGTTAAATAGGGAGAAGTGATAAGGATGGAAACAAAAATTCGTATGGGGAAAAGAACATTTACAGATGAGGGACAAATCAATCATTTTTTACGACAAGCTCAAACCATTTTTCTAGGGTTAGTGGATGACAATATGCCATATGTAATTCCATTGAATTTTGTATTTAAGAACGGAAACTTTTATATTCATGGCGCAAACGAAGGAAGAAAAATTAATATTTTAAAAAAAAATACGAATGCTTGTATTACAGTATGTGAAATTTACGGAACTATCGCAGATCCAGTTCCTGCGAATACTGATACGGCTTATATGAGCGTTATCGCCAATGGAAACGTCGAAATTGTTACGGATTTAGATGAAGCAACAGCAGCAATGCAAGAAATGCTTGATAAATATGTCCCGAATTATTATGAAGTCGCTTTATCGAAAGCGCATGTCGATAAATATATATCTTCTTTAGGTAGTAAAACGGTGGTGCTAAAAATAAAACCAATTACTATGACCGCAAAAGAACATAAAGGTGATGAACAAATGAAGTTTTATCCTGGAAGAAAGGTAACGCAAGATACAAACCGATAATATATTATTACGCCAGCTAAAGCATAGAACATTATAGCCGCTACAACTGGAAGCTTACAAGCAATCCATTATATTTCCTATCTACAAAAAAATGAATTATAGTAAATATATTCTATTGCATTTAGGAGGATATTATGGGGAGATTAGTTCATTTTGAAATTCATGTAAGTGACATGGAGCGAGCAAAGGATTTCTATGGCAATATTTTTGGATGGTCATTTGAAGATTGGAGTGACTACGCTGGCATGCCGTATTTTGGGGCTGTAACAGGTGGCGAGGATGAACTTGGCATTAATGGTGCCTTAATGCAACGGCAAGGTCCCCCTCCAGCACCAAATCAAGCGTTGAATGGATTTGCTTGTACAATGGGTGTGGAAAATTACGATGCAACAGAAGCAAAAATTATGAACAATGGTGGTAAGATAGCCATTCCTAAATATGCTCTTCCAGGAATGGCATGGCAAGGATATTATACAGATACTGAAGGCAATGTATTTGGTATTCATCAGCCTGATAAAAATGCAAAATAACAAAGGTTAGCTGATAAAATCCCATATGATGTAAAAAGTCTTCTAGCCTACAGCTAGGAAACTTTTTTAATCGAATGGTACCTGATGTACTAAAGTAAAATTAGCTAACTATAGGTGTGTTGTCGTTTAAAGGGTTATATGCAACTGATATTATGATGTCACAATCTTCGTAAAACCTTGACGAGAATAATTAAATAACTTATTATGGACGTTAATAATTAACAATGATTGGAAAAAGTAGCGAATGTGATTTACTTACAGAGAGATGGTGGCTGGTGAAAATCATCGTAAAGGATTCGTGAACTCGTCCAGGAGTTTTTATACTGAAAAAAGTAGGTATAAACGGCAACTACCGTTATAGTCAAAGTGAGCATATATGCTAAACAGAGTGGTACCGCGGATAACTTCGTCTCTATATTTATTAGAGATGGAGTTTTTTTATTTTAGGAAATAATGACAAGGGGTGGGAGACAGAATGGTTATTACGAAGAAACGCATTACAACGATAGGGCTGCTAGCACTGATTTTATCAGCGCTCTTGACGGCAATGAGTCAAGTGTTTTATGCCAAGCAAGTACAAGAAGTACCTGCATTTTTATTTACAGGTATTAGTTTTTTTCTGACGACATGCTATTTTGCATTTTTTGCACGTATACATAAAAAACCTTATAAATGGCAAGGAACAATCGGCTATGTATTGAAATTAAATGGAGCGTCCGTTCTAGCTTTTATGTGTTTTTATTTTGCATTAAAATACGTGGAATCAGCCATAGTCAGTGCACTTGAGATGGGTATCGGTCCATTATTTGTCCTAGTTCTGGCGGTCATTGCAAAGGAATCAATTCCAAGGTCCCAGTGGTTAATTGCCATTGGCACACTGATTGCGTGTAGTGTACTGATTGTCTCTGTACTTAGCGGAAGCTCAGCAGTCAAGTTGGACATAACAATGCCTGTCATCATAGCTTTAATAGCGAGTATTAGCTGTGGGCTTGGTGCTGTTTTATGTACCGTATATTCAAAAAAATTAAATGAGGCTGGCTGGACAACTTCTATGATTTTGGCCAATCGTTATTATGGCATAATTTTATTATCTTTTTTAGCTACATACGATGAATTTTTAAAGTATTTCTCAGGAAATATTGGCTGGATACTTGCTGTTACAGCAACGGGTGTCATGCTTCCAATGTATTTATTGCAAATAGGTATTCGGAATTGTTCTCCTTTAATGGTGATGATGAGTTTATGCTTTGTCCCAATTTTCACTTTTTTCTTCCAACTATTTGATTCTAGGCTTACGTGGTCGCCTATTTCTTTAATAGGTATCATCTTATTATTCATAGCTGGTATTATTAGTTTGTATTTAGAAAGAAGGACCGTTTCAGAGTAGCATCAGCGAGTTATACTATCATGAAGGAGGCAATACAATGTATTTAAAATCATGTAAGGTTTTACAGGACAACATAGAGGATAAACGACAATATCCTTTTAATATACCCAGTTTGCAGGATTTACAAGAGCTTGAGTTTCCAACGAATGTGACATTTTTTGTTGGGGAAAATGGCTCTGGGAAATCAACACTTCTCGAAGCAATTGCAGATCGCTGTGATTTTAATACAGCAGGTGGTGGACGGCAAAACAGTTATGAAGTACATAAAGCAGAAGCTGCGCTAGGGGACTATATACGGTTATCATGGTTGCCTAAAGTTTCTAACGGCTTTTTTCTACGTTCAGAAACGTTTTATCAATTTGCAAGCCATATCGATTTGTTAGAATATCATCCTAATAAGTATGCTGCATTTGGAGGTAAATCCCTTCATCAACAATCACATGGAGAATCCTTTTTAGCGCTATTTATGAATCGTTTTAAAGGTAAGGCGATTTATTTACTTGATGAGCCAGAAGCAGCTTTATCACCTACAAGACAACTGAGTCTTCTTAAAATAATGAAGGATTTAGAGCGTGAAGCCCAATTTATTATTGCCACACATTCACCCATTTTACTCGGCTATCCGAATGCTACTATTTACAGTTTTGAAGAAGGAGGGATTGAATCCGTCCGATACGAAGAAACTATACATTATATTGTAACGAAGAGATTTTTAAATGCTCCTGAAACCATTTTTGCAGAGCTATTTAATGAGGAGAGAAAAACATGAATCAACGGAAAGGTTTAGTAATGCGAGAAATACGACTAGATGAGATGGCCCAATCCATCGATTTGTTAAATTACGTATTTCAAATGTCTATGTCTATTCATAAAGATCGTCGTTTCGTTAATGCCAAAAGTAAACAGTTTGACGAAGGGCATGCTTTTGGGTGGTTTGATGGCTCTCAACTAGTATCACAAATTTTAAATTTACCTTTTCAAATCAATGTACATGGGAAGTTTTATGAAATGGGTGGGATAACGGCTGTTGGCACGTACCCTGAATATTCTAGACATGGCTTAATGGAAAGTCTCATTATCAAGTGTCTAGAACAAATGCGTGAGGAAGGACGGTATATATCTTATTTATTCCCTTATTCTATTCCATATTACCGCAAAAAAGGCTGGGAAATTATGAGTGATGTTGTGGAATTTCAAGTGAAGGATACACAACTTCCTCATTATGGTGGTTTAAATGGCAAAATTCGTCGTGTCGATCCTAAAGATAAAGATGTTGTTGCAATTTATGCACGTTATGCAATAAAGACACATGGTGTAATGGTGCGAAACAGCATAGCCTGGAATGAAAAATTTCAAGAAGATTTTTGGGAAGAAAAATTTATAGATAGTGATGTCAAACTGCAGGCAGCAGTCTATTATGATGAGGAAGATGAGCCTCAAGGCTATATGTTCTATCGTATTATGGAAGAAAATTTTTATATTGATGAAATCGTTTATTTACAGGAAGAAGCTCGAAAAGGGTTATGGAATTTTGTCTCAGCACATAGCTCAATGGTTTACAATGTATATGGCAAAACGACGGGCAATGAAGCGGTAGCATTTTTACTTGAGGATAGTGAAATTATTCAAAAAGTTTCTCCTTATTTCATGGCGCGTATTGTGGACGTAAAGGAATTTTTACTGCGGTACCCGTTTGTAGGGAACGACTTTCAGCTGCGCTTAGCAGTAAGTGATCGCATTGTTGCTTGGAATAACGGTACATTTGTCGTAACAGTACAAAACGGAGAAGTAGCAGTTGATAAGATTAGTGAACAACTGTCCGAGAATGCTATTCAACTGACAGTTCAAACATTAGCGACGATGCTACTTGGGTATAAACGCCCTAGCTATTTGGAGAAAATTGAACGGTTACAAGGTGAAGCAATGGAAATGGCGCTATTAGAAGTAGTATTACCAGTAGGAATCCCAACGTTTATTGATTATTTTTAAAAGAATTTGTACAGTAAATGCCTGTGCAAATTCTTTTTTACTTTAAATTAGTACTTCTATTCTCCACAATATGGCATAATTAGTGAATGGAGGGGATGTATTATATGCCGAAATGTATTGAATGTAAGGAGAAATGGACTTGGAAGCAGTCGATGCGTTCGATTGTGACATTTTCACGATTCATTAGCTGTCCATATTGTGCGAAAAAACAAATGTTCACATCAATGACACGCATTTCTATTTTACTATTGGTATTTGTACCTTATATTACAATGCCTTATGTGGTTGATGATGAAGTGAAAGGCTCCGCTGTAGCAATCGGGATTGCGCTCTATTTAATTGTACTACTTATGATGATGCCTTTCTTGATGGATCTTCGTACAATACCAAAGCATTTACAAAAATACGCACAAAAATAATACATAAAAAAACGCAGAAATATAACGTTCCTGCGTTTTTTATTCGTTGTTTGAAGATAGCTGCCACGCTTTTACTAATAGTTGAACCCCTTGCTTGATGTCCTCAATAGCTAACTTACTAAAGCCTAATTGTAATATTGGTTCAGCCGTGAATTGTTTAAGAAAGTATGGGCTTGTCGGATATACTTGAACACCATATTTTTCTGCAGATTGGATGAGCTGTTCTTCCGTTTGTTGGACATGCAGCTTTACCAATACATAAAGGCCCGAATGTTCTCCAAGTATCGTAATATAGGCACCAAATTGTTGTTGTAGCTGCTCTACAAGATAGCTCATTTTCTGTTTATATATAAGACGCATTCTTTTAATATGACGCGTCCACTCACCATTTTCCATAAAGGCTGCCATCGTTAATTGATGAAGTGAGGATGCATTTTGTTCAAACTCAATAAACTGTTCCTTGTAACGATGTAGAAGTGATTTAGGTAGCACCATATAGCTTAGTCGAATACCAGGTAAAAACGATTTTGAAAAAGTCCCGAGATAAATAACACGTGAATGATCGATGGATGCAAGTGCAGGAAACGGCTGCTGTGCATAGCGAAATTCACTGTCATAATCGTCCTCGATAATGTATCCATCCACTTTCTTTGCCCATTGGATAACCGTTTGACGTTGCTGAATGGACATGGTAACACCGTAAGGAAAATGGTGAGAAGGTGTAATATATAGGAGTCGTGATTGCATTTCTGACAATAAGTGAAGCTGAGCACCTTGCTCTAAAACGGACAGTGCTTCCAAATCAAAACCGTTTACGTGAAACGATCGTCGTGCACCGATATAGCCTGGGTCCTCGACAATGACACTGGAAAAATCATGCTTTAACATACAACCGAGATACAGTAACATTTGCTGTGTACTGCTACCAATAATAATATCATCAGCTTCGCATTTGACCCCACGTGCTTGTAATAAGTATTGAACAAGCTGCTCTTTTAATAAAGGTTCCCCAAAAGGTTCACCATAGACAAAACTTTCTTCTAACTGAAGTGCTCGATTGGCAAACTGTCTCCAGGTTTTGAGCGGAAAATATGCTTGATCAACAGCCCCAGCCCGAAAATCAATCTTTATAGGCGGACATTCTTGCTTTGCGCTTGGCGTAAGCGGGGAGGACTCTTCTTGCTGTAAAAAGACTTGCTCCAATACATTGACGAAATAGCCCTTGCGTCCTTCTCCACGTATGTATCCTTCTGCTACAAGCTGCTCATAAGCAGTCAAAGTAGTATTCCGACTGACTTGTAACGTCTCTGCCAGCCTTCGTATAGAAGGGAGAGAGTCATCTGACTTTAAGTTTCCTTGCTCAATTAAGGTTTTTAATTGCTGATAAATCTGTTTATACTTTGCCTCATCATTACGTATTGGAAAAATAAAATCATTCATATGAAGCCCTCCTTGACATGTGAAAAAATACAAAAACGTTCCTTTGCGTATGTCAGTTTATTTTGTAATATCGTACAGGAATTCACGTAGAAAAGATATGACAATATTTTGATAGGTTCCGCTAGAATTTTTACATTCTTGTAATATTCTTTTAGGAATATTTTGATAAATGAAACGAAAAATATTGTATATTAATTTCAAAAAAGAATAGAAGGAAAGGATGATTAGAAATGAAGAAACTCTTTTCTCTGTTGTTTATTTTCTCTTTGTTTGTATGTATGCCCTTGGTCACTAACGCAAATGAACTTTCTGAAGAAGCCATTGAACTTTAGCGTAATGATAGAACCGACTTTTCTATTCCTGAAAAAAGCGATTTAATATCAGTCAAGGGACCAGAGGAGAGCAAAGTTTATAAAATTGCTCTTGGTATAAACAAAAGCGAGAAATTAACACTGGTATCTAGAAAAACATTTGATGTAGAGAATATTGATCCAAAAGGAGATACAATCGAATATCGAACTGGATTTGGGGATGAGGGTAATAGACAAGTAGAATTTGAAACAAGGATTGTTGGTGATTATTATATTCAGATTAAACCCGCAGAAGATGGGAGAAATAATTTTCCTTATAGTTTACGAACAATTGTAGGCGAGCCAGTCTATCTTTATGCGAATCCTGTTTATCGAGTTGATTTACGTACTTCTTCTATCACTTCAAGAAATACAACGAGTGCTGTTCAATCTTTTGATTTAACGAATGTTAGCAGTATTCCAGATGATGCAATTTTGACAGGTTTTACAATAGGTGGTACGGAGACAAATCGTAATTTAGTTAGCCTATATTCTATTAAGAGAAGTTTACGTCCAAATTCTGCTTTCTCTTGGATGGATGCAACGTTTCCTTTATATAGCCCAAATCATTTAGATGCTGTACCTAAACATGCACAAATAAAAGTGAAACAACCATACTCTTTTAGATTTTCTGCCTCTTTCAACCGTCCTGGAACTTATACTTTAAAACCATTTGTTTTAATAAGCTATAAACGAGAAATGAAATAAAAGGAGGAATTAAAAATGTGGCATTCCCTACATTCAATTACTCAGCGACAAACTTTCGACTCTCAAGCTTATCAAAAAATAGCACGTAAAAATCAACAGGCTCCGACAAAACCAAATTTATTGCGGTCGCAACGTGAAGTACAGCACTATAATCGTTTGACCTTCAAGAAAAATCAAGTTGTAGGTAATCCAATTAATTATAAAAGAGTATACCTAGAGCAAAAAAGTAATTTGTTAGGAAGTATACAAACTTATATTCATACAGGGAATCCTGCTTATCTTTCCAATGTAATTGATAAGAATAAGTTATTGAAGGGATTAGAGAGTTTAGGAAGTGTAGCTTCTGCTTTGAAAAAAATGAAGTACTATAGTCAAAAAAAACATACTACAGTTAATTCAAATAGTTTAGAATCTCCTGTACAAAATAGTAATTTTCACAAACAAACTAAAGCAAAAATTCTTCATGTTGATCAAAATTTTAATTTGACGATAGAAAACAATCAAATATATGGTATTCCAACGGATTATGGGATTATTAATTATCATTTTATTGATGATGGGTCATCTAGATATGTAAAGTTATTACATTATGATAATCAAATATCCGATCATAAACGTGTTCATTTAGAGCGAAAGCGGCAATTGTTACAGGACATACAAACTTTTATTCATACAGGTAGTTCTTCGTGGTTACACACAGCAAGGGATAATAGTGAGATTTTACAGGGCTTTGAAAGCTTTGGTATTACGACCGAAGAACCATTTACTATAAATAATGGGTCTAAACGCTATAGAATTAGTCCCTACGGTATTTTGCATAATGTTGATTTAGAAAGTAAAGCGACGCGTGAAAAAGATTGGCGCAAATACGGTCACGACGAACATACAGTATTTTTAATCCAAGGGAAAGAATATAAAATGGATGAAAACGGGAGACTTCCATTACCAGAAGATTATGTTCATAAATTCGAGCAAGTGAAAATTTTTAAAAGAAATTAACAGAGGGCTTACAGGTAAGAAACCTTACTAAAACTTAAAAGTTAACCACCAAATACAGTCTTGATACAGATAAAAGGCTGTATTTTTTTGTCTTAAAATATTATTGTAAATAGAATATGAAAATATGAAATATGTAAAATCCAACAACTTTAATGCGAGATACATAGATAAAGAGAATTTATGAGATATGTAAGCGTGCTATCAAAAACATGCGAGGAGCACACTGGTAGAAGTGCTGATTTGTATTTTCTAATGCTAAGCAATTGAAGTTCTCAAATGATGCTTTGGGAACAAAAAAAATGAAACTTTTATTACTCGACTTCCGTATAACATTGTATATGGTAAATATTAAAATAATTGTATTACATTTACATAAATTTTTAAAAACTGCTGATATAAAGAGAGGACAAAAGAAATGGGACTTGAAATGGTGCTCGGACTAGTTTTCGGAGTATTTATAATATGGGCTGGTAATATTGTTCGGACAAAAAAGGTATTTGTATTTCTTGCTGGTTTTGGGGATACGTGGCAACCAATTAATGAAGAAAGACTAGGGAACAGAGTCGGTATTCTCTTAATTATTATAGGCGTTATAGCCATTTTCACATCTGTTTTTACCATTTGGTTTGGGGCTACAGTTGGGAAAATCTCTGGAGTCTTGGCTATTATTGATGTGATTATGATTCTTATAGTAATCGGATTAGATCGAATAGGATATTGAAAGGAATGTACACGTGGGAAACTTGAGAATAAAACTAGTCCTGTTATTTAGCTGTTCTTCAGAGGTTTTTTAACAAAGAGGTTCATTACTAGATGGGGATTTTATAAGGGCAATCTAATGCAAAGTTTACTGTTTGGCGCCATACATGGCTTGATGTTTTTGTCCACTGTTCAGCTTATAGGAGTGGCTTTCATCTTTGTTGCAACAGCAGTGGCTGGCTATTTAGTGGGCTGGATGAACAAAAAATTATCCAAAGGCTCTATTATGACGAGTTGGGGAATCCATAGCACTGCTAATCTACTTGCTGCTGTTATGATGATGTTAATCTAGTATAGAAATGATTTGTTGTTTGAAAATTTTGTTATTGTAGAAAATCCCAAATCGTCTTGTATAATGAATTTTATGAATATTTGATTATTGTTTATTTCAGAATCAAAAGTTTGGAGGATGTAAAATGAAAATTATAGAACTACCTATAGCATTTGAATTTAATGGACAATTGAATACGATTTATCCAAGTTTAATTATAATGAATGATGAACTAACGTTGGTAGATACAGGCTATACTAATTTTTTACCATTGATTGAACATGAAATTACAAAAATGGACTATGAAATGGAACATTTAAAGAATATCATCATTACACACTATGATGATGATCACATCGGTTCTTTATATAATTTCAAAGAAAAATATCCTTGGATTAATATCATCGCCAGTGAAATTGAATCGAAATATATTAGTGGAGAAATAAAGTCGGAGAGATTAGTTCAAGCTGAAGAGTTACTTGACAATATGTCACCAGAACAAAAGGAATTTGGCACATGGTTTATCCAGCAATTAAAGGATTTAAAGCATGTTGCAATCGATAACAAGGTCAATGACGGTGACATGATTCTACATAAAGAATGTAGAGTAGTTGCCACACCTGGACATACATCAGGGCATATTTCATTATATTTTCCAAAGTTAAACAGTGTTATTACAGGGGATGCTGCTGCTAATGAAAATCAAGAATTAGATATTGCCAATCCACATTTTTGTTTAAACATGGACAACGCTAAACAGTCTTTGCGTAAGATTCAAAACCTTCAAGCTGACACGTACTATTGTTATCATGGTGGGAAGTTTACTATTTAGGTAGGCATTATTGTGTGAGTGTTTCGCATTACTTTAAAAATACACTTTTAAGAATCATTGTTAAAGTTAAAAATGGAAACGGTGACTGGATGAAAAAAGTCACCGACTCTATAATCTAAAGTGTTTGGCTTGTACGTTTTTCTAAAAATGCATATGAAAACTGTATTAAAACTTTTTCTTAAGCTCACGTTGTAGCACTTTAAGAGAAGTTTTATTTTTTTTTGTTAATTTTTTTAATGTTTCTTTAGCGTATTTATTAGCAGGGTCTAAAGCTAAAATTTTATGGCAAGTTTCAAGGGCTTTTTCATTACTCACTAATTTATCGGGCACCTCATTAAGGAATAATAAGTGTTCTAAGGCGTCGGGATCTTGTTCATGTGTTAAAGCTACTAGTCTTTCAGCGTGAAAGAGGGCACAGTGATAGGCACCTTCAATAGGAGTTAATGAACATATAAACAATGAATATGCCAAATTGTGTAAATCCACAGATTCTTCTTTCATTAATAAATAGTGCAAAAAGGTATAGTAAAGAATATTGCGGTTGTCATAAGCGCGGAATAATAGTTCATCATTAAATTGTTGAAAATCACATTTACGATATAACTCTTCAGCGTCTTTAAAGTTGCCTGATAGAATTAGATGCTCTAGATTTTTTAACATGGAATAATCACCTACATATACTGATTTTTAGCTTTTTAAACATTTTAAATGGCATTAATAGATAGAAGGGCACTTAACCATATTAAATACCACTAGGTTAAAACAAATCCTTATAACGTTTTAACCTAGGGCTTGTACGTTTTTTCCATAAGTATATAAAATTTTATTTTGTCTTAGGTAGTAACTCTTTAAGGGAACTTTTCGCGGCTTTATTCGAAGGGTCTAGCGCCAATATGTTATGACAAATTTCAATCGCTTTTTCATCACTTACTAATTGATCGGGCACAGTATTAAGGAATAATAAATGTTCTAAGCTAAGTGTATCTTGTGCATTTGTTAGCTCGACAGCCTTTTGTGCGTGATAGAGAGCACAATGATGGGGGTTGCCGATAGGTGTTAAAGGGATGACAAATAATGAAAAGGCAAGATTGTGTAACTTCGCTGACTCTTCTTTCATTAATAAATAAAGCAAGAAGGTGTAATTAATCATATTGCGGTTATCAAAAGCGATAGATATTAACTGATCATGAAATTGTTGGAAGTTCATTTTATGATAGATTTCTTCAGCATCTTTAAAGTTGGCTGATAAAATGAGCTGTTCTAAATTTTTTAACATGTTTCATTCTCCTTTTGTTATAATTTCGTAACGAAGAAAATTTTATAGTTTCTAGGAGCTTTTTAGTTTTTTAAAATTTACGCTTATTTATTAATAGGGTAGAGAGCTAGATAAGAAAGGCGTTTTACTTTTTTCACAAGTGCATAAGACCGTTTACTTCATTCTACGTTGCAACTTTTCAAGTTTATTTTTAGCAATTTCATTAGAAGGCTCTAACGCTAAAATTTTATGGCAAGTTTCAAGGGCTTTTTCATCACTTACGACTTGATCTGGCACCTCATATAGAAATAATATAAGTTCTAAATCTCCTACATTTTGTTCATTTGTCAATTCGATAGCTTTTTGTGCATGATAGAGAGCACAATGATAGGCACCTTCAATAGGCACTAAAGGGACTATCAATAAAGTAAAGGCAAGATTGTGTAATTCCTCTGATTCTACTTTCATTAATAAATAATGTAAAAAAGTATAGTAAAGTATATTGCGGTTGTCATAAGCACTAATTATGATTCCATCTTCAAATTGTTGGAAATCCATTTCGTGATATAACGCTTCAATTTCTTTAAATTTGCCAGATAGAATAAGTTGCTCTAGATTTTTTAGCATAGATTCATCACCTACATATTACTGATTTTTTTGCTATTTAAATAGCATCAATAGATAAGAAGTGCACTTGAAACTAAATACCACTAGGTTAAAACGAAGAATTATAACGTTTTAACCTAGTGCTTGTAAATCCATCTATTCACAAATGTAATCGTTATTTTATTTAGTTTTACGTTGTAATTCATTAAGGGAACTTTTCGCGGTTTTATTCGAAGGGTCTAGAGCCAATATTTTATGACAAATTTCAATTGCTTGTTCATCACTCACTAATTTATCAGGAACGATATTAAGGAATAATAAATGTTCTAAACTAAATGTATCTTGTTCATTGGTTAGTTCAACAGCTCTTTGTGCGTGATAGAGAGCACAATGATAGGCACCTTCGATATGTGTTAAAGCATTTACAAATAAAGAAAAGACAAGATTGTGTAACTCCGCTGATTCTTCTTTCATTAATAAATAATGTAGAAAGGTATAATTAATCATATTACCATTTTCATAAGCACTTGATATTAGTTCATCATGAAAATGTTGTAAATCGTTTGTGTGATATAACTCTTCAGCATCTATAAATTTGAAAGCTAAAATCAAATTTTCTAATTTTTTAGACATTATTTATTCACCCACGCATTACTAATGTGTATTTTTCCATTTTCTCTAACAAATGTTACTGTAATTTTATTACCATTCAACATTAATGTCTTCTCTCTTGCAAATAACCCATACGGACCCTCTTTTCCATATCGCATCACTTGAGAAATGACCTTTGCTATGTCATCCCAATTATTCTTAGTTACTTTATGCCAATCATGCTTTGCTGCCATAATGTGATGGCGTTTATTATTATCTAATCTTGCTACAGAAGGTAATACTTTATCAAAACTTTTACTGCGAATGGCATTAGTTACAGCTTTTTTACCATATCTTTTAATCGCATAAGAAATACCATATCTTGCTACGGCGGCTATAATGGCAAATGGTAAAGCAGAAGATTGTGCTTCTAAAGTATCGATATCATAAATATCGCCAGTAGATTGATCAACAAAAGTTGCTGAGAAATCCTGTCCTTCACTTGTATGTACGATTACTTCATATTCATGAGAGATTTTTTCTCCATCTTCTTCTACTGTACCATGCAATAAAATGGATTCAGTCAATAGATCATAATATATTACCGTTGATACATGAACATCTGTTGTGTAGATGTCAGTATATATTGTGACCAAATTATTATCTTCTTCAACATTTAAATCTAATTGTTCAGTATCATCTATCCCGAGCTCTTGTAATATTTCATTTTCTACTTCAAACGTATTATATTCGATCGTGTTTGCTTCATCATTTGCGTAAGATTTGAGTGGATCAACACTTGGCACAAGAGAAATTAGCATTGTTATTACAATTAATTTAATTAAGAATTTTTTCATTATTCATTACTCCTTTTCCTAATTAAGTTGTATAAAACCATGTCCATATTCTTCGTCAAATCCAGGTAGTCCTAAATCTTTCACATAAGGTGCTAAAAGGCTGTTTAAATTAGTACTATTAATCTTTTCATTAGTGTTTCCAAGTATATAAGCAATAGAGCCCGTAACGAAAGCTGTAGCAAAAGATGTCCCATTAAATATGCTGTAGCCACCATTTTTATCAGTAGATAAGATGTTTTTTCCTGGTGCGGCGTAATCGATTTTACCCTTACCAGAGTAGCTATAGATTGTGAAATCAGATTTTAATGCAGAAACTGAAATGACACCTTCGTATTTTGCTGGATAATCTACCCTTAATCCTAATGTGTTTCCAGAAGCAGCTACAATAATAATTCCATTTGCTAAAGCTTTCTTTATAACATTTTCAAATTCCAGATTATTTGTCTCAAATCCAAAGCTGATATTAATAATATCGACCTCATTTTTGATACTCCATTCGATACCATTGATAACTGTTTGAAAGTCACTTTTACCTTGGCTATCTAAAACTTTTACATTATAAATTTCTACATTGTCCTTTGCGATTCCGGAAAAGCCCATTTTATTTTGAGATGAACTGATAATTCCGGCAATTGCTGTACCATGGTTTAAATCATCAATTGGATCTTGATCACTTTGGATAGCGTTGTAAGAAGCAACTATCTTATTTTTCAAATCATCATGAGGGGAAATACCACTATCCAAAATGGCCACTTTAACCTTTTTATTAGTTGGTTTTTCACTATTTACAGAAGTTGATAGAACCTCATGATACCCCCAAATTGCACTGTCTTCATATCCCTTAAATTTTAGAATGGAATAACCTATAAGGAATGCTAGTAACAATATAAAAAGCACAACTGCAATGCGTTTTTTAATATTTTCATCACCCTTTCATGTCCGTATACTATTTTGAAATTTGGCTTCTAAAACTAAATAAACTTGGATATTGGTGATTTGACTAATATCCTAATTTAATACTTCTATATTAAACGGTCATTATTTGAATTTTTTAAAATATGCGTAAAAGAATATTTAAAATAGTTTCTACGATTTTTTCTTGTTGGTTATTAGAACTTAGGATGAAATGTTGAAGTAGATCTTTTATTTTGAATTTTTAGTATTCTTTTAGGAATATTTTGTTTGATTTTTCTAAAAATATTGTATATTTATTTTTAATCAAAGGAGGTGAAATAATGAAGATAACAGTTGAAGAAATAGAGACAATTGAGCTTTCTCAAAAAGGAACAAGTAGTACAAGTTATGGTTGTGATGATAATATAAGAGTTTCTTAATGTATGAAAACTTTTAAAAATTTGAAAAACGAATTCACTTTATGTGAATTTGTTTTTCTATCTGGGGGAGATTTAATGGATATAGAAAAATTAGAAATGGAATCTCGAAAAACTGACGATAGTTTCACACTTTGGAATAGTACCTGATAAGTTTTTTAAACAACGCCTATTGTTACCTATTCTTCCTAAACATATTTTTGAAAATATTGATTTAGCATCATTTTATTCTAATAAATATAATAAAAATTATACAGGATGTGGTCCTTATAAATTAACAAAAATAGAAGGCAATAAATACTACTTTGACCGAAATGATACTTTTCATTTAGGTGCCCCCAAAATTAGAAATATGGTTATTCAAACAGGAAATATAGAGGTATTAGAACAACTGTTATTAGAAGAAAAATTAGATTTTACAACCCTTCCAATCAGATTTTTATCTAAAAAAGATATATATATAAATTCAACTTATAATTTCTACCCGTTAACAAAACCAGAAATCATTTATATAGCATTAAATCATAGAACTGAATTTTTCAGTAGTAAAGAAAATAGAAACTATATTTACAGATTTATTGACAAGAAAAAAATAATAAACAATGTGTACAAGGGATTTGCGGAAAATGTTAATCAATTTTATCCTAAATTATTGGAAAGATATAAAAATGAATGCTATCAAGAGGATACGAGATATACTAAATATGAATATCCATTAACTTTAAAACTTGGTTATTTTATTAATAATGAAGAACATGGATTAATAGCCAAAGAATTGGTTAAAGACTTAAAAGTTAAAGGTATAGACATTATTCTTAAAGAATTTGATTCGAATAGTTGGATAAATGAATTTAGAGAAAATAAGCTAGATATGTTTATAATCACACAAACTTTAATGCTCCATCCTGATCCATCATATGCTTTTGGTGAAAAGGGTATCATTAACGAGATTATAGGGTGGGAAGACGAGGAGAATCTTAACTGGATTAAAAAAGGTTTGGAGATAGACCCAATTTATTTCAAACAATGGTCTAAATATATTGGCGAACAATTACCTGTTCTTTTTATATGTAGCCCATACGATGTTCAAATTATTAATAAACGGATAAGAAATATTAGGCCAGATCCTAGAGGAGTTTTATGGAATATACATGAATTAGAGAAAATCGAGGAGTGAGGAAGAATGAAATTCATTCCAAAAGTTTATTTTATTAATAAACAGTTTACACAAGTTTTTTATGCCCAATTTCTATCAGGTCTTGCAGATAAAATTATACTCTTTATTTTACCTCTTTGGATTTTAGAAGTAACTAGATCATCCATCTTCGTATCCATTTTAAGTGCTAGTAGTACAATCGCTATCATAATTCTTTCACCTTTTATGGGGACATTTGTCGATAGATTATATAAAAAAAGTTTAATGCTTGTCGCAAATAGTATAAGATGTATGTTATTAATCTTACTTGCCGTTATTACTATTTTGGGCTATTTTGAGTTTTTGTATATACTCCTTATTTTTATTGTCTATTCATTTGGCAGTACGTTACATTCACCAGCAGCCAATGTTGCGCTTACAATTATTGTCAATGAAGACGAGCTACAGGAGGCTGTAGCTCTCAGACAAACATCAAATCAACTGGAAGGTATTTTAGCGCCAATGTTAGGTGGGCTGTTATTTAGTGTGTTTAGTCCTGGTAACTTCTTTCTTATTAATGGATTGTGCTTCGTTCTTTCTCTTCTTATATTGTTGACTTCAAAAATTACAGAACAGCATAAAGCTAAATCAAAACAATCTTTTCTTGTAGATTTAAAGGAAGGAATGTCTATTCTTTTTCAAGAAAGGATATTAAAAACCTTTCTTTTTAGCGCTGCTATAATCAATATATTAGGTGCAACAATTATATTAACACTACGTGTAATTGTTATTAATATGGAAGTAAGCTCATTATGGTGGAGCATTATTTTTGTTGGCTCACCTGTTGGGGTGCTAATCGGGGCTGTTATGTCAATGAAATTGAAAGTACAATCCAACATATTTATTTACGGGTTTATATGTTGTGCCGTCATGGGGTTTTTTAATATATTGATGAGTCTAGCTAATACGCCACTTGTGCTAACGATTTTTTACTTTTTATCTGGTATAGCATTTGGTATGGGGAATACCTATTTTGGCATAATGTATAGAAGAAAAATTCCTGTTGAAAAGCAAGGAAGATTTTTTGGATTTTTAAGTGCTGCCTTATTAATATCCATTCCAGTCGGACAAGTCATGACGGGTGTGTTACTGGATTCTAAAAATCCAAACCTTGTTATGGGGATATTGGGCTTACTAACTGTTGTTACTGCATTAGTCTCGTTAAAAATATTAAGTGGAGAACAAAAGAATAATATTGGACATTCGGCTTGATTGTGTTGCGTAAAGTACTTCATGTAATTAATATGCTTTGCAAGCCTCTACTTTATAGAGGTTTGCAAAGCTCTTAGCTATGGACAACAAAAAAACGCCAATTGTACAATAAAGGAAAACTGGTCATCGATGATGATGTAATCAGTTGCTCAATCTTTCATTCTAACCAGGGGAGAGGGGCTTTATGGTCTTTAAATTAGCTTCCTGTCCCAGTGCCGACTAACCAAAGTGTTGAAGTTGCTTTTTTGAAATCTCCTACATCATTCAATTTAATCACCCCCTTGTAAATTATATGATTGCATACATTTCAATCGTTTTAGCTAAATATTCATAAAAGAATATTTTGTAAAGGAGTGAATGTCAACGTGAAAGGCTATGGTGAAACAACAAAACAAATTAGGATTGGCAAAGGGTATACACAAAAACATGTGGCAGCTAACTTATTAACACAAGGTGCGTTTTCCAAGTTTGAAAATAAAAATACCGACATCAACTTGGCAACGATGCATGGGATATTAAATCGTCTAGGTATTACATTTGAGGAATTCTTTTATATACAACATGGCTATCAATATAGTACACGTGATGAAATCATCACTCAATTTTATCGGTTATCGTTTAACGAAGAAACAGTACTTAGAGGGCTATCAGAGAAGTGCCAACAGTATTTAAGAGATTTTAAGGAAGATCAACAAGTTTTTCATATTTCGATTATTTTAGAAGCACTCATCATTTTAGCTAAAACGGGCGATTTTGAGCGAGCGAAGAAAATGGTTGAACCCGTTTGGCGCGACTTATCTAAACGTAATCAGCTCTATATTACTGATTTATATATGTTGAATGCGATATTATTTTTATTCCCTTTACCAACAGTCCTTCAAATAAAACAATTTGCTTTACGACATCTCGCTTTATATGGAAACTTTCGTCAAGTGTCTCGCTTACAAATTAATATTTCAATGAATATTGCTTTACTATTAATGAAAGATAATAAGTTTTCCAAAGCCCAAAGAGAAATTTTAAACGCTATATATTTATGCAAAAAAGAGCATGATTTTATCCTTCTTGCAATTTGTTATGTAAGGAAGGGTATCTGTTTGAATCAACTTAGTCTTTTGGGTGAAAAGTGGATTAGGAAGGGAGTAAATATGTTAATAACACTCGAGCAATTTACATTATTAGAAATGGTAGAAGAAGAAATAAAACAGTACTAGACTAGAAGATGAGGAATTGCATTTCATCACCACCACTTGCATAATAAAGCAGGGGAGTAGTCCAACCGAGATATTTACTTCTATTAAGCCTTGATTAGGATTGTACAGCACTAGTTATACTTCTATTAAGTAAAACTAATAAGAAATTGAGAATTTTTGAAGAAGAAAGGATGTGCTGATATGACAGAATGGCCAAAAGGCGTTGCTAAGCCTGCAATTCGTGCATTGAAAGCTGCTGGATATACACAATTGCAACAGCTAAAAGAGGTCGATTTAGAGAAATTAAAAAATTTGCATGGAATGGGTCCCAAGGCGCTCGCTGCAATTGAAGCAGCATTAAAAGAAAGTAGGTAACATATTGAATAAACTTAGATTGTTTTTATTAGCAATGGCCATCTATTATATCTTTGTTATTTTTGTTGTCAGTAAGCTAGTTATCTTTCCAATTATTAAGGTTTTGATGCTTGTTTTCTTTATAGGTGCAGGGTTTATATTTACAAGAAGGATGCGGAAGAAATTACAGTAGATTTTGTTCGTAATAAATAAGTTTAGATAAGTACATAGGTGTGTTCGGTATTCACAATTTCATTTCAATCAATAGGCTGGAAAAGTACTATAAACCATGTCTAAACATTGTAAGATAACATGTGATAACAAGGAAACAGTCGATTGAAAAGGTAAAGAACCTTCAATTGACTGTTTTTTTTGATTGCGTTTCACGTTTTCTCAAATCACATGGTATAAGGATGTTTAAGAAAAAATAGGTGGAAGGGAAAAAATGAAATATGTAATCGCTTTATATGTAATGATGATGCTAATTGTTTTTGTAAATTTAATCAGTGAATTTATTTTAAGTGGTCGTTATTCAGCCATTGCTAGTTGGATTATTTTTTCTTGTTCTTTTTCTTAACTATCTTTTTTGCAAATGCTAGATACTATTTAAGGAAGTATGGTAAGTAGTATTAGAAATACAACTTAAAAAATGTGGTTGATACTATAAATGTTTCGTAACTATAAATGAAAACTATTCGAAGGAAGGGATACGATTGATTTCAGTTTTAGTTGTGGATGATCATCCAATTGTTTTAAAAGGTTTAAAAACGTTGTCTCTGGAGATAGAAGATATAAATATTGAAATCGAGAAGAATTCACATAAAGTTATTGATAGAATGCAAGAGGAAGAATTCCATGTATATTTAATTGATGCTTGTATTGCTACAAATAACAATCTAGAACTTACGACAGAAATTAAAGCAAAGCAGGGACAAGCCATTATTATTTTATATACGACAAATGATGTTTGTTCGTATTTTTCCCTACTAGTTGAGAAAAAAGTGGAGGGCATTCTTGTAAAAACAGCTCCTATTGAGCAAATCATCTCAACAATTCGTTTAAGCATTCAAGAGAAAATCGTGGTTCCAACTGATTTTTTAGATTATATAAATGAAAAACTAAATGATCGTTATGCTAATTTAAAGCTAACACATCGAGAAATAAAATTACTGCAGATGCTAATGAAGGGCTACCCAAATAAGAAAATCGCAGCAATATGCAATGTTTCTGTGCGTACGGTAGAACGCCATTTATCACAACTTTTTAGCCTGTTAGGTGTATCTACAAGACTAGAAGCGGTTGAGGTTGCAAAAGAGAAACAATTGCTTGATGAATTTAAAGATATTTGATGATAAAAGTGTCGAGGTAAATCGGCACTTTTTTAATTTCTTTTCAGCTACACAAATCACTTGTCATTGGCAACGACTAGAAGCTAAAAAGCTCGAACTTGGGGTATTTAGAAGACTGTTAAGTAAGGAAATGTAATCGTGACCGACAGAAATTTTGACGGTACCGACAATAATATTGTCGGTTAAAATGTCGGTTGGTAAGGGGATATGATTAATTTAACTCGAGTAGAAGTGTGCTATAGCAGATAATATCATAATAAAGTAAAAAATCTTGATTTCCACGAAAATTGATTTTATACACAGATGGCAATTGTTGGAACTAAGACATATAGTTATATTTTTTATACATTATATTAAACAAAGTAAAGGGGAAATGTATATGATTAAAAATGCTGCTGGGGCAATAACAGCTTTATCGGTTGCATGTGGATTAGCATGTATAGGTACAGCAGGTGTTGGGTGTATCCCTTGCTTGTTAGGAGCTGGCTTAGCTCTGAAGGAGTAGTAGCTTATTGTGCTTTTAAAGTCAGAGCAAATGCATGATGAAAAATTTCCAAAAAGAGGTGTTATTCTAATTATGATTAAAAATATTTTTTCATTGATTATTATGATTTGTGGGCTTTTAGTGGGTTTAACTTTACTTGATATTATTCACCTACCGTTGTTCTTTCCTTATGCAGGAATAATTATTAGTACAACCGTTATATTAATCATTCTCTTCAAAAATAGAAGGAATCTAGCAAATAATGAATGATAGAATTTAAACAAGCAACTTCACATTGATATGCTCCTCATTAGGTAGACAGATTAAAAATATGTTTATCAAATGAGGAGCGTCTGGTATCATGTACTTACTTTTCAAGCAATAAAAACTGTTAAAGATGCTATTCCAGCTTAACTTATATGAACAAAATATAAGTAGTAAAAATCCAAGTTGCTGAAAAGAAGGCTTTGAGCAAGTTAGCCAACAATTTTAGTAATTTGAATTTGCACTTTAAAACTAAACTTTTAATATTCTTTTCTTATTCATTTATGTCATAAATCAAGATATCAAACAATTTTTCATCTGTATAAAGTAGTATCGCCCATTGTCCTTTTTCTGGTATTTTAACGCCTGATGGGGCGTGGGCATCTGCTCCATTATTTGCTCCTCCAAGGTCTATTGTCCAGCCAGTTGTTAATATTTGATGGACCGTTCCTGTTTCTTTGTGATAACCTACCACCGTTAACTTTGTTTCTGTAGGATTTTCAATTCCCCAAAGATGCCACATCCATTTTTGAACATTTAAGCTTGGCGCGCCTGCACCTATAACGCCTGACTTATTTTCATTTCCAATAATATTGTTATTGAATGTCACCGCTTTTTTATCCCAATCAATCTTTTCCAAATCACTTACTTCAACAAAATTAGGAATGCCTTCGGGTAGCGATATCTTTTTGTTTGTTTCATTTGATGTACAAGCTGCTAAGGATAATAAGCTTAAAAAAACTAACATCATCGGTAATTTCCTTATCATATTAATTTTAATTTCCCCCTTTAAAGAACTAGACGAATGGTTATAGAAATAGTTTCTTTGTTTTCTAACAATTGTAAAATTTACGGTGCGAGACAGAATAAATGCCGAATCTCTAATGTGATGGGATAAAGCAATAACTATGCGTTTGAGAAAGGAAGGATGAAATAAAGCAGTAATCTTCATTTAATTCTAAAAATGCTATTAATAATGATTTAGGATATTCGACTTCAGACAAAAATAGCTCATAATCTTGGGATTACTCAACAAAATATAAAATGTATCTGTATTATCTCGGTTTTTTGAGGTTTGGAACGCTACGCCAAGTAGTAGCTATCTGACTAAATTCAAACTATGGGGGTACTATCACTATAATCATTTTTCTATTCAAAGAATGTTATGTAAATAAGAAATTTTTTAAGGTTGAAGATGGTAATAATAATGCGAGGAGACTAACTTAAGCAATATTAAAGCGAACGATAAACATTTGATAATCGAAGCATTTGAGATTGTGATGAAAAACATTTAATATTCTTTTTCCAATTCCGTTTTGCGTTAATATTTTGAGTAAAATATCAGATGAGAAATAGGTTGCAACCGATAGAATTCTTGACGGTACCGACAAAAATATTGTCGGTTGAAATGTCGGTTATGGACAAGATAAAATTTAATTAACAGATTATCGAAAGGAGAATTTATATGCCCTAAAATTAATAGAATTATTTTTGCTGTTTTTGCACTTTTGTTAACGGTAGTTTTTGGGTGCCTAATTGTATTAGGCAAAGAAAGTTATGCAGTAAGCAGTGATAGGATTGAACTTGTATATGCTGTAGGTAAAGTGTTAGATGAAATGCCTGAGATAGCATATAAACTTCTAGTAACTAAAGATAATGATTTAAATTTAGCCTCAGTAGTAGAATCGTTAGATAACAAAAAAGCAGAGTTTCGATTAAAAGTCCATAATGAAATGAGTAATTTGAAACATGATAATGCTTACTTGGAAAAAGTCGCTATAGAGGAAACAGAAAGATATTTAGACGCAATTCGAATCGCTGAAGAGATTTATGGTGTAAGTGTTACGCAAGAGGAAGTAAATCATTATATCGATACAAATGTTGCAGATGTCGTGTTGCCCGAAAAAGAACGCTATGCTAAGGCATTAGGGATATCGCTTTATGATTTAGATTATAGTTTTGATCGAGATTTTTATGTTATGGACACGTTATGGGATAAATTAATGCCCGTTTTACTAGAGCGATACCCCCGAGAGGATGGGGAGGACCCTAATATATATTTAGACAGAATAAAAAATGAATTTTATAGCCATTCTTCAATTAGCTGACAACTATATATTAATAGAAATGCTATCAATATAATTTTTGCTAATAAGGAGGAGTCTTCATGAAAAAGATGAAAGCTTTATCAGTATTAGGATTATTTTTAATGATGGTTTTGGGAGCAACAGGGGTAAGTGCATATAATGCCAAATTTAGCTTTGATATGAATACTGGCCTCTTCCATGGAAAGGTATTTACAACTCCAGCGTACAAGTATACAAAAGATGAAGATCCATTTCTTCAAGTTGATTATATTGAATCCAGTGTACGCACAAAATTTATGGTAGTAAACTCCAATGGTGATGCCAGAAGCTCAACGTTGACAACTCGCTCAGCAACTTCAAGTTTATTAAATAATCTAGGAATGGCACAAAACCATCAGTATCGTATGAGCATACAAACTGATGATGGAAGTTGGTATAACAGATACAATGTTAGAGGAGCTTGGAACCCCGATTCCTATTAATATCTACTGAAAAGGTTTCCTCCATATTGTTATGGAGGGAAACCTTTTAGTTTAATATTTTTTAAGAATAAGTGGTGATGACAATGATAAGGAGAGAATTAATGCGGGCTATCTACAATAAAAGAATGGCTTTAGTTATTGTGATTATGTTCATTTTGTCCTATTTTTCAGCTTATGGTTCTTTATTAAGTTCTCACTTTTTTATTGATAGGGAAGCAGATGACTTAACTCCTGAAAATCTAAAATATCTACTTGAAGTTGGTGGAAATACATATCATATTTGGCTTGATAGTTTCCATTATACACAAATAGTATTTGTATTAGCGGCAATCTATCCTTACGCTGCCTCTTTTGTAGATGAGAAAAGGGGAAATTTTCATTATTTTTCTATTATTCGTATGGGTCATTTTAAATATCGTTTCAATAAATTATTTGCCAATGGCGTTGCTGGTGGTTTGGCATTAATTATACCGAATGTTCTTTTTTTCTTAGTAATGAGTGCTTTTTTTGAAAATAAAATTCTTTATCCATTTGAAATTCAGCCAGACGGTTTGTTAGATAATCTATTTGCTTTGACTCCTTTGCTTTATATCCTGTTTGTTTTAGCCATTCATTTTGCTTTAGGTTTTTCTATAGCTATTTTCACTATGGGAATAACAAGTTTCTTTTCAAAAATTGTTTATGTTTATGCTATTTCTTTCGCACTTTACTTAACATTTGATATTTTCATTTCTAATTTTTATGGACTAGAAAAATATGCTTTAACTAAAATCTATTACGTCATATCAAATATAGAATTACATGGTAGTGATGTTGTCATGATTAATCTACTTTTAATCTTACTAGGAACAGTAGCATTTTATCTAAATAATAAATGGGAGTTGAAAAATGGAAGCTAATTTCTTAAAAATCACTTGTAAAAGAATTTTAAAGAGTAGAAAGTTTCTATGTATATTAATTTATTTTCTAATTCTTCCGTTCATTGTTTTATTGATGAATGACTGGTCTGTTGATAGTAACAATTGGAATGGTGTGTTTTTTATCTTTGGCAATAGGTATATCTATTTTTTATTAATTGCTCCAGTGTTTCTTATTTGTCTCTATGATCTTGCGAATGAAGGTAACCTGCGATATTGCGCAGGGAGACTACATACAAAAGCTACTTTATTAAAAGTTCAAATAATGGCAATGATTTTCCTAAGCGTATTTCTACCGATATATGTGTTTGGCGTAGTTATTATAGAAGCTTTTTTAGTGCTTGGAGGAAGATCCGAATGGAGCAAAGAAACCGAATGGGGACTTGATCCATATACGCTTTTTTTCCTCGATCTCTCACCAATTATTGTAATTAGTCTTTTTGCAGTGAAGTTTTTTGTGACACTTTTTTTTATAGGGAGTTTTTATTTGTATTGGCAAAGTATAACGAAAAGACAGTACAAGAGTTTAGGTATGAGTATAAACTTTTTCCTACTACTTTTTAACTCAATTGTAAATTTATACAATATCCCTATATTAAAGCTACTAGATTTAAGTTTTGTAAGTATCTATTATTTAAACCCACATGAAAATACACTTTTGCTACGTTCATTCATGTTGTATGTTCCTTTTATTATATTAAGTCTAGGTTTCTTATTCTTTTCTGTGCGTCTGTCTAAAGGGGTGAATTACTAACGAATGACTTTCCGCTTACTGTCAATTATTCGATACAATCTTTGCTTTATTTACAAGAAAGCATTCTTCATTTTAGGTTGGATGACAGGGATTTTCATTTTTCATACATTATTTAATCGGAGTGACTTGTATCATTCTGCGATGGATTTTTATTTAGTAAGTATTGGGTTTATGCCACTTGAAAATTTACATTTTATTCAAATTTTCATATTGTTACTTCCCTATATCGCAATGGCGATAATTGTAGATATATACATAGCCCAAATGATGGGGAAGCATGCAATCAATTGTTTATTAAGAATTAAGAAGCGTGTGCTTTTTATAGTTCTCCATGTTTTGTCCCTCTATTTGATTATCTTTGCAATGCTATATATCTATTATTTAATGTTGCTGATTAGTTCGTTTTCTTTATATGAACGAACTACGCAGATCACTGAGGCATTTTTCTCTTGGCTAGACCTCCCACAGGAGGACATACTTCAAAGGCTTTTACTTCCTGCATTTTTTGGACAATTTATAGGTGCGTTTTGTATTTCATGTGTACAGCTTGCAGTTTCAATTAAATTTAACCGACTAAGCAGTGGTTTTATTTTCGTTGTATTCCTCTATTTTTTTCAATTAGTTTTTCCATTTATTTTAGGTCAGCATGCATTTGTTGCTAACATTCTAAAAAATCATGGAACGTACTTTTACTTTCTATTTATACAATTTGTGATCATTGGTATTTCTGTAGGATATCTTTATGTCACTAGCAAGAAGAATACATTATTCTTTTCGGAAAGGGGTTAAACGATGGACGATTTAGTTTTAGAAGCAAAAGATGTATCTAAATCTTTTAAAAAGCAAATCATTTTCCATTCTGTATCTTTGTCTATAGAAAAGGGCAAAGCATATGGCTTTATTGGTCATAATGGGTGTGGAAAATCCATTTTATTTAAAATTCTTAGTGGCCTCATTGCCCCTGATAGTGGTGAAATTAAAGTATTTGGACAAAAACTTGGAAATGAAGTGGATTTTCCTAAAAATACAGGAATCATCATTGAGACACCTCAATTTCTAGAAGACTATTCTGGAATTAAAAATTTGCGTTACTTAGCAGCCATTCAAAATAAAATAAGCGATACTACGATTAAGGCTACACTTGAGAGAGTGGGGTTAGATCCTAAAAATAGGCAACCTGTAAAAAAGTATTCTTTAGGTATGAAACAAAAATTAGGGATTGCACAAGCGATTATGGAGGGACCTTCTTTACTTATTCTTGACGAGCCATTTAATGGACTTGATAAAACAAGTGTCCAAAACATTCGTACATTATTGCTTGAACTGAAGAAAAAAGGAGTAACGATTCTTCTGACAAGCCATATGCAAAAAGATATTGAATTGATATGCGATGAGGTTTTTGAATTTAATGATAAAAAATTAAAAAAACTAAAGGTTAATGAATTAAGCAATGAAGACGAACATTTTTGACATCATCAAAGTTTCAACCGTTCATAATGCTGTAAATGAAGGCTACCGACTAAAATTTTGTTATGTGCGAGATACGATGAAAGTAAGTTAAGTATTTTAGAAAGGAGTATGATTAAAAATGTTTTCTCTGTTTTTTTAGTACTTTGTGGTCCTTTAAATAAAAACTTCCTTTAATATGGTGTCGAATAACTTATTAAATGAAGGCAATTTCACAAAGTTGCTCACAATTTCAGCGGTGATAAGACTTTACACTGAGTACAAAGAACAGATGATGTGGTAGAAATTCAGTTTATTGAAATGGATAAATGTTTAAGGTTTAGATAAATAAAGAACTTTAATCATTCAATATTAATTTAGAGAGGTGGTTGCTGATGTTTGGTAAGGTAGATGACGGTAAAAAGATTGTGCGTGAGGATATCTATAAAGTATTGGAGGAAATAGCGCAGACCGATGAAAATATACGTGAAGCACTTCAAGCATGGGAAGAAATCAGTCAAGATCCAGATAATATTATCGCTTACCAATCACGGGTCAAGTATTTGCTAGATGAAGAGGCTAAAATGGAAGATGCAAAATACTACGCGGAACAAGAAGGAATAGAAAAAGGAATAAAACAAGGGATAGAAGGCATTGCGAAAAAGATGATTTTAAAAGGGAATAGTGATAGAGAGATTATAGATTTAACTAACTTATCATTTGAAGAGTTACAAGCATTACGCCAAGAGGTTAAATAAAGTAAAAAGCATTCAAGGAAAATTGACGATTCCTTGGATGCTTTTTTGCGTTAAACGAATTTTTTTCAATCCGTTCTTAAACGCCCATTTTTCTACGTGTATTACTTGTTTTTTTCGTTTGTTGGCTTTTCATTTTCTTTGTTGAAGTGTCACCATTCATTTTTCCCTTAGTAGTAGCATTTTTGTTCTTTTTGTTTTCAAGCTGTTGCTTCACGGCTTCTTGCAGAGTCATTTTCTTTTTTGGTGCTTCAGTCTGATTATTTTCTGTCATAGGAGATTCCCCTTTTTGAATATGATTGTTAATAGTTAGTTCCAGTATAATCTATTTTCCGTAATTTGTGAAACTCAGTACAATAAACGGAATTTTAGCTTCGTAACATACATGGCTAAGAAATCTATTTCTGGGGTATAAATTAATAAAGAAAAGCTCTGTGATAATTTACAAATAAATGTTTAAAATATGCATATTTTCATTTGATTTTTCTCATTCTAATATATACAAGCACATCGAAAGGAAGTGGGAAGTATTTTGTACAGCAGAAAACAATTTATCTGGGCTTATTGTATTTCTAGTGTTACTTCAATTATTGGCACAATCGCTATTTTTTTAATATTAGATTATTATCAATATACAGCTGATTTTGGCTTATTTTATAAACTGTTACTTGCATTTATTAGTGGAGGACTTATTGCCTTTGCTTTAGGGCTTATTTTAATGAATTTGTACTTTGAAAGTAGTTTTTCTCACAATAAAAAGAAAGTGAACGATGTGATATAAATGGTAAAGTCGATTGGTCCGAAATATTAGGATTCAATCGACTTTTTATATGTGATCTTACAATTGGGTTTATTTCAAAGAATCCAGACTATTTCAACGATTAGATAGGCACATTGTGGTTCTATACAGAAAATACTTTGATAATATCTAGTTCTGCCTCTTCCTTTACAATAAAAGTTAATTCTACCTTTTCAACGCTTAATAAAGAGCATATGATTTGAATTTTATGAGTTGAAAATGTGCATCTTACTTATTTTTAAATGGGTAGTTTAGAATGAAAAATATGACACCTACAAATACCGCAAAAATAATTGAGCTTATTAGGTTGGATATACTGATATATCAGTGTTCACAATTATCATGATGAAAATACTACTAGAGAAAAATAAAGATGCTACTACCTAATCTACTTTTTAATTATTCACAGTTACTTTTTCCAGGGAATTTCTTATTTATTTCTTCTGCAAAGCGAGAACCTCTTCGTCATTTGGGTATTCGTTCGCAACCGTTTATTCTGTAAATACACCATGAATAGAAAACATTACAATAACAACGACCATAGTTCCTTTAAATAATGTATATGGACTATTTTTTATCATAATATCACTCCAGTTTAATGTATTTAATAAAAATTATTTGCTATTAAATGGGTACTTTAAAATAAAAAATATCCCAGTAGCTATTGCAGCAAAAAGTGTATAAGCGAGTAAATCTTTTAGGTTGAAATCTTCCAGATCCTTCAATAACTTAACGAAAAAAGCGATAAAGAAAAAGCCAGATGCGATTAATGCTTTATCTTTTTTTGTATTATCTTTAATGGAGAACACCTCCTGAATATTTTGAGGAAGAGTCATTTAATTTAAATAGAAGAGGTTCATATATGAATGAATGCCTATCCACCGAACTCCATTAGTAATAGAAGTACTAGTCAAATCCAAAAGGAAATCTTATATCCAAAAGTGTAACAATACATGTTAAGAAAAGAGCCCATACCATTGTCGTTAGTAACCTTCTTGTATAGGAGGATTTTGGTGTTTCCTTGTAAGGAGAACCCGTTACAAACAAAGATACAAAAATAATTAACGTAAAGTACAAAAAATAGGCGAGTGATTGATAATACCACATGAATCGTCACCAACTTTCTATTAAGAATGAAACGGTAAATTGTATTCCAGCATAAGAAGGTAGTAGGTTCAGTTGCTATGCTCCATTCCTATTAAAAGGGAATGGAGCAAATATTGTATAGTTTATTTACCATTCACACGAAGTAAAGAAAAGTCTAATCAAATCCAAAAGGAAATCTTATATCTAAAAGAGTAACAATACATGTCATGATAAGAGCCACTACCATAGAGGCTAGTAATCTTCTTGTATAAGAAGACTTTGGGGTCTCCTTGTAAGGAGAACCCCTTACAAATGAAGGAATAAAAATAATTAGCGTAAAGTACAAAAAATATGCGAGCGATTGATAATACCACATAATACTTCACCAACTTTCCTTGAAGTACGAAATGGTTGATAACTTGAATGGTACTTTTTGCACGAGAATATTACTAACTAAAATTCTTACATGCCAAATACCTAATTTCATAGTTGTAGGGTCGATTCGTAAATGAGGATTTGCCTAATCTTTAGTTGCGGATTTTTCGAATAGTAGAAGGTTGTTCCTTTGTTGTTCCCCAACTCGACATAAGTCGTCCTCCTTTGTCATTTTATCGTGTATTTACAAAAATTTTATCATTGAGAATAATTCTCAGTCAATGGATTTATGGGCGAATTTTATCGTTTTTTTGTTATTAGTCGATGATGGAAAAGGGGCGCTACAATCAGCAATTTGGCACTGTGTTATTATAAAAAAAGCTAGTTGCACAAAGGTGATTGTGCAGCTAGCTTTTTGTTTTATGTTGGAGGTATAGTCCACGGATAATACCCGCAATAAAGATGATAAACAACAAGGCAAGAAATCCATACGCATGCCATTGTTGTAAAATACGATTGTGTCCCATTGCCACTGATAAATCATTGAAAAGTGAGTATGTAAAATACAGCAAAATACTGTTTTTCATAAGGCAGAAGGTGATTATCCCATTTTGTCGCTCGATATGAGATAAGGTAGGCTTATGTTTACGTACTAATGGATAAGCCGCTTTTATTTCCAAGTAATGCAAAAGTAAAAAGAGCATTAACGCTACAAATGGTAAATAAAAGATAGCGATTTTAGGCCCGAACTGTGCATGGTCCGTCGTAAAGCTTTGTAAAACTGGAATGGAGGAGGGGAGTTTATGATATTGAAGTACAGTTGCGGTAATGCCAGCTGTAAAAATGGTTGCCACAATTATTGTTAGTTGTTTACACAGTTTTGGGGTAGGTGTTTTTAGTTGTTCATGCATACGATCACCTCGATATTGACTTCTTTCAAAATAGGATTCTGTTATACTGTAACATAAGATTGATATCAAGTGGTTAGAAAGAAGGATTAGATGGAATACGTTTTATTTTTAGTGATCGGTATTGCAGGGAATGTCATCGGCACATTAGTTGGCGGTGGTGGATTAATTACATTACCAACAATGATGCTGATGGGTGTACCAGTTCACTCAGCAATTGGAGCGAATAAAGTTTCCAATATGGTAAGTGCTTTTTCTAGCTTTTATACGATTTTTAAAAGAAAGGAATTGTCTTGGTCGGAAATGCGTTCAGTTCTGCTTGTATCTTTGATTGGTGGAACATTGGGTGGGCTCTTTGCTTCCTTTATGAGCGGTCAGACGTTAACGCTTATTGCTATTATTTTACTTGGCTTCGCACTCATTATGTCGTTTATCGGTGGTGCTGATTTCGGTGAAGTAGAAAGCTTTAAAATGAATAGAAAAAACGGACCCATTTTGCTGGGCGTAGGATTTTATGATGGCTTATTTGGCCCTGGTAGTAGTACATTGGCGTTGTATACGTATGCGCATGAAAAACTTTCCTATATAAAAGCTGTAGGCTTGTCTCGTGTTGGCGTTTTTGCGATGTGCTCAGGGGCAGCCATTACGTATATTGCCACTGGAAAAATAGAATGGCCGCTCACAATCGTTTTAATGCTTGGATCCATTATTGGTGCACAAATTGGCATTGTCCTTGCAAGAAAGGTAAAGGCAAATCAAGTCAAGATACTGTTACGTGTTGTAACAATAGTGCTTATTTTACAACTTATTTATGATTTCTTCCAACAGTTATAAGGAGGGTTCGCATGTTTGAAATTTCACCTTTTCCAACATTTTCGTGGTCACTTTCACGCCATAAAACATTAACAAGCTGCGCCAGAAAATATGGCTATGAATACTATTTTTCTCATAATGGATGGCTGAGCCATCAGGTGGAACCATTTCACCAGCATGTATATCGCTTAAAAAAGCTGCAAGCGATGCCTATATTATTTGGACAAATTGTCCATCGATTAATCGAGCAAACGATTATCGATTATTTGCAAACGAAGACAGTACCGTCTGTGTCAGAGCTTGTAAATCGTGCGCGTGGTCAGTTAAATGCTGCCTTTATTGATTCGACTCGCCACGTGGATTTATGGAGACATAAACCTAATAAGTTTTACATGATGCAGGAAATCTATTATGAAGGAAAGCTAAATGCTGAACTAATTACGGACTATAAAAATCGTTTAGAAGCGGTATTTACGAACTTCCTTTTAAGTGAGACGTTTTTACAAATTACTGCGCATACAGGCTCATTACGAATTGGAGAGCCCGAACAGTTTCGCTCGATGAAAATTGAGGATACGCAAGTTTTTGTCGTGATGGACTTTCATTATTACGATGATATAGAAGATAAATGGATTATTATTGACTGGAAAACAGGTGGCCAATCAGACGATGATCGTCAGCAATTAGCACTTTATGCTTATTATATCCAACAAAAATACGGTGTTTCATTAGAAAAAATCGAAGTTTATAATGAATATTTAGTGACAGGGGAACGCAAACAATATATGTTTACATCGTTCGATATGGACAATATTTTACATACATTTCGACACAGTGTTTTAGAAATGAAAAAGTTTCAAGCCGATATACTTTCAAACGAGCCTGTAGATCTTGAAGATTTTGAGCAAACACAAGATAAATGGCGCTGTTTGAGATGTAATTTTAAAGAGTTATGTGCCAACAAATGAGTTGGAAAACTAAGCAAGTGACCAATCATTAATCATCGAAATGATTTTTTTGTGGAAATTATCAAAATAAAGTCTCAAGGGAGGAGAGTTAACTATGCAATACTCTATACAGCCAGTAGCGATTGTAAATAATAATAGAAAAGAAATTGAGGATGATAATTGGGGTTCAATAATGTCGACAATTGAACTTACAGAAAATTTTAATGAATTGTCTTTAAAGGGTGTTGACGAGTTTTCTCACTTGGAAATCATTTTTTATTTTGATAAGGTTGCTGATGAAAAAATTCAGTACGATGCAAGGCATCCTAGAAACAATAAAAATTATCCTGAGGTTGGTATTTTTGCACAAAGAGGAAAAAATAGACCTAATAAATTGGGGGTAACTATTGTAGAACTAATAGAAATAAAACAAAAAACATTAATTGTTAAAGGATTAGATGCGATAGACGGAACTCCGATTATTGATATTAAACCTGTAATGAGAGAGTTCTTACCAAAAGGAGATGTGAAACAGCCAAATTGGTCAACGTCATTAATGGATAAATATTGGGGTTAAATTAATTTTTTCTAACGTAATTTACCTATTTTGTAGTATTGAAAAAAGACCACCCCCGTGATGAACTGCCCCCTAATTGATAGATTGTGTCTAACAATCGGGGGTGCGGTTCAGTGATGGGGGTCTTTTGCTATTGTTACTAAAAGTGACTAATAGGTGACCTAAAACGATTATTAATTAGAGCTTTTGATTTACACTTAAACTATATGGAAGCTATAATTATATTTCAAGCTGAAACGGGCAAGTAAACTAGATGGATTTTGGGTAAACAGCAGATAGAAGAACTATGTGTAACATAAATCAATGATAGCTATAGTAAGGTCATTTGTTTAAAACAAAAAAAGCGACAATCGCAATAAATGTGAATAAAACGTTTAAAAGCATATAGACAGGTCGTAGTTCTTTATACGTGACTATCATCGCAATGATCGATGATAAAACTGCTAAAGGAATAGTGATATAAAAGATGTCCCACAAATAGAAGCCATCAATGTAAACAAATACTGTTAAAACAGCAGTAATAATGGTCCACTTCATTGTGTTATTTGACATAATATTTCCTCCTTATGCTTAAAAATACAAAAAAATAATAGCATAATTAGGCGATTATCGTAAACTATGAGACTACAAGGAGATGTAATGCAGCGTGTTTAAAAAATTGATAGTAATAAGTGCTGTTGTAACAATGTTAGCAGCTTGCAGCAATAATGAAGATGAGGCTACAAAACAGGATACCTCTCAACAGCAGGAGAAACAGGAAAATCAACAAGGAAAAGACCAGGTTGAACAACCAGTACAGCCAGAACAAAATGTACAAGGTGAAGATAAGGAAAATATTGACCTTAGTGAATGGACTTCATTACCTGAATATAGCAAAATTACCGAACAAATCGACAATAAAGACGACATTCACTTTGAAAAGGTAACCGATACCCGTGATAAACGTATTTTATTAATTATCGATGAAAATGGCACAAAGCTTTATAAATCTATTTTTATTAAAAATACGAATCGTTTAAAAATAATTAATATAAAAGATGGCGGACAAATTTTTAACGAAGCTTTGTCCTAATGTAGACCTGAATTTTTGTTGAAGGGTCCTATCAGTGATTTCTCTTTATTCTAAGTCATAGTAAAATCGGTGGGTATGAGTTAACCCACCGATAAAGTAAAGCTATTTAGTTAATGCCATAAATTCACTTAATTCTTCAGCTGTTAAAGGCTCTGTTTTACCAATCTCCGTATGAACATCAAAGACGGCGGAGTTTTTAATTGTTCCAGATATTTCTCCAGAAGTATTTTTGAGTACACTTGTCGCATTAAGGAACCAAAAATAATGATCTTGTACTCTCTTAGGGAAGTTTGCACCAAACATGCCATTGACAAAAATCGGTGCACGAAAATGCATCGTCTCTTTTTTTAATGTCCCAACTATTACAACCTTCTTCTTACTTCTTGGTGGTACTGTTACCTCTATCTTGGCAGTTGCCGTTTTTGATTCTGTTTCAGTTTTTGATTCCCCTATAGTAGTACTAACAGAGAATTCCATCCCTGATTCAAAAAAGCCCTCTATTGTAAATTTAGAAGCGAAAGTTAAGCCTGTTGTACTTTCTGTAGACCATGTTTGTTGACTTTGCCAACTGCCTTGAACTTCTAAAGTCATAGTGGCTGCTTCATCCCCATGATTTACAGCAATATTACTACCGACTATGACAGATTTAGGGGGTGCCCCGTCTCCCTTAGTATACGTAAAGTCACCAAGTGTTTTGTAGCAAGGGTGGCCATATTGCTCAGTGATTGCAGGCGTAACTCCTTTAAAATAAGTTTCGCTATTTACTGCAATACCATCTGGATTTACTTTGAATTTTTCTTTGAATGCTTCTCTCACTTTGTCATAACTTGAATTCATTGCAGGTAAATCTGAAAATAAAAATTTCTCTCGTATTAGCTGAGTTTGCATTTATTTCCCTCCTAGTATAGTGGTGCTTTTTAGTTAAATTGAGTTTCTACCTTAACCTAAAAGTAAACCTCCTTCATTTCTATTTTGATACTCAACTTATGTAAGTACCTCACTATAACTGTAAAACAATAAGGGACAATGAAATACTGATAAATGTTAATAATTGGATTATTAACATTTTTTAATATGTTTTAATAACGAGCGATTCATATGATTGTATCTGCGGTTGCACAACTAGCTAGAACCAATTAACTGAACAAGTGCCCAATAATCAATATAAAAGAGATAATTGCCATGAAAACTAACGTTAGTTATCGTAATCGTAATATAGCTAATAATTAAAGTAGCCCTATTTTTAACATCTTTCATCCCAATAAGGGCTAGAAAGAAACATCCTATTGTTAGGAGCAATATAGCTTTCAAAGGATGAAAATGAAAATGTACGATAAAAAAGTTTAAAAATGTTGCGGATGAACTGACAATAAGAAATATAATAATGGTACCTATTAATAAAATCAGTGACCATATAGTTAAGGTTATTTCCATACATTCCCTCCTGTTTTATTTAAACGAATTTTTTACCTCTATGTTCCATAGAATGCCTTCCTATAAATAAGTTGAATCGGCTATACTTTGTACTAAATAAGTGATTAATGGTGGTGAGATTGTGGGAGTAGCAGAAGTTTTAACCATTGTCTTTATTGTGCTAAAGCTAACTGAAGTCATTACATGGTCGTGGTGGATAGTGCTGTTACCATCGCTCATTTCTTTTAGTATTTACGTACTGCTTTTACTAGGAAAGGTAGCCATCGTTATAGCAACGATAGTGACGGTGAAGAAACGTAAAAAATGATAGGTGTTGAATGAAGACTAGGGTAGTTTAATTAGTAGAAATATCGGACGATAAACGAAGGAGAGATAGCTTTGCAGTGTATTAAGGGGGAAAACGATGAATTATAATGTAGAAGTTTTATTAGAAAATCATGAAGCATTTGTCACATTTCTAAATACTAGTTTAAGAGAGTTTAATAATGAACATTCTCGATACCATAAAGAAATAAGAAAAGTGGGAGCTGTGCAGCCTTTAAATGTTATTGTTTCAAATGATAATGAATGGATTGGCGGATTAACCGCGGAGGTTTATTGGGATTGGCTCGAAATTAATAAGTTTTGGTTTAGTAAGGAATATCGTCGACAAGGATTAGGTGAAAAATTGTTGTTACAAGCGGAAGCAACCGCAATAAGGATGGGGGCCACAAAGGCATTGTTAACTACATATGACTTTCAAGCTCGCTCGTTTTATGAAGCGAGAGGCTATATAGTTGTTGGGGAAATAAAAGATTATCCCCCTGGAAGTAGCTATTACACAATGGTTAAACATTTAGTTTAATAATGCTATTTGCCAATAAAACTACTTTAGGGCACAGTGTAAGACGCAATATTCAATGCGCGGTTTTTGCGTCTTACAACATGTACTGTTCCCACATGATTTACTGAGGATTCATTCTAATTTTAATCGTATATTAAAATAATTCTTCAATATACTTAGTATCCAGTTTGTCTAATAATTTATAGTCTTTCATGTAATTTTCCTCGTATAAATAAACAAATAGATGTGTTGAATCATCAAGGCGAATGCCGACTTCACGATTATCATTAATTCGTAATGTTAACCAGTATGCCTCTTTAAAATCTGACTTCGCAAAAAATACTTTTCGAATTTCTTTGTTCTTAAATAACTGCATAATATTACTGATATTATCTGCATCTGTTACCGTAATTGTTTTTTCATCAGATGCTCGAATAATTTCAATTTCATTAATCTCTTCGATATCAAGCCGATCGATCACTTCTTTATTGAAAGTAGAATCTCGAGTTAGTAATGATGTCGTCACAAACAAGATAATTAGGGGGAATAGGACAATTAAAATTAGTTTATAAATTTTTTTCATGGTACTCTCCTTAAATTCTAAAAATTCACACATATGTATTCTGTTCCACGCTATAATTGAGCATATACTGAATTGATAAAGGAAGGCAATAAAATGAACTATAATCATCAAGAAAAAGAGCTTTTTTACCCAGATGGGAAAATAATGTACCGTGGTGGCGTTAAGAAAAACGATTTTGGCCATGATATTTATGATGGCAAGGGGACTATTTTTGATCAGGAGGGAGAGGTGTTATTCGAGGGAGAATTCGTCAATCATATGAAGCAAGGCAACGGCATTATGTATTTAAAAGGTCAAAAAGTTTATCAAGGCGAATTTATCCAAAATAAAAAACAAGGTACAGGTATTTTATATAAAGACGGAAAGGTCTATTATGAGGGACATTTTCGTAATGACTTAATGGATGGCTATGGCATTTTATATTATGAAGAGGATGTCATTGCACCATTTAAAGATTGTCGTGAGCAATATCCGCACTTAAATCGACCGCAATTTGAGGGGGATTTTGTGCATGGTATGAAAAAGGGTAAGGGTATACAATATTATCCAAGTGGTTTTTTACAATACGAAGGTGATTTTATGTGGAACCATATGCAAGGGGCAGGTAAGCTGTATTATGTTCCAGAGGCACCTACCGAGATGGAGCTTCAATCGGGTGTAACGCCTTTACACTTTGAAGGTTATTTCTTTGAAGATATGAAGCATGGAAAAGGGAAAGTCTTTTCAAGACAAGGTGTGCTTGAATCGGAAGGGCATTTTAAAGAGGATGTTATGACAGGTAAAGGCACACTTTATTATAGCAATGGACAAGCATCCTATAATGGCGACCTTGTCAACGGGCTAAAGCATGGTCGTGGCGATTATTATAATGAAGAAGGCAAAATCATTTATAGTGGAGAATTTATCAACGGTGAGCGTTTGCGCATTACACCAGAAATAGAGAGAGAAATAGCTAAACTACAGGCGCAATTAGATGGGCTTGTAGGGCTTCCAAATGCAAAAAAGGAATTACATAATTTAATCAACTTTATTAAAATTCAAAGCTTACGTGTTGACCATGGCTTAACGAGCTTCCCTATAACGTATCATCTCGTATTCTCGGGAAACCCTGGAACTGGAAAAACAACGGTCGCTCGCATTATTGGTCAAATTTACAAACATCTTGGCGTATTGTCCAGTGGCCATTTCGTTGAGACAGATCGTGCAGGGCTCGTAGCGGGCTATGTTGGTCAAACAGCCCTAAAAGTACAAGAAGTGGTGAAAAAGGCAACAGGTGGCGTGTTATTTATTGACGAAGCTTATTCATTAATTAATGATAAGCAGGATGCATTTGGTAAAGAGGCGATTGATAGCTTATTAAAAGCAATGGAAGATTTACGCGATGATTTAGTTATCATTGTGGCAGGCTATACAGAGCTCATGGAGGAATTTTTACAAGCTAATCCAGGATTCAAATCGCGCTTTAATCATTTTGTGCAATTTGATAACTTTAGCACAGATGAGTTATATGAAATATTTGCGATGCTATGTAAAAATAACGATTATCGTTATGGCGATGCTTTTGCACAGCATATGAAATCCCAATTAAACCAGATACCTGTTGAAACAATCCCGAATTTCTCAAACGGACGTTATATTCGAAATGTATTTGAAAAGCTGGTGACAATTCAGTCAAATCGTTTAATCCAGCAGCAAAATATTACGAGAAGTGAACTGATGGAATTTGCGGAGGCAGATATTGTCCAAGCGATTTCTGAAGATCTTTTTGATAGTACGTTTTAATAACTTAACATCACAATGCATGGCAACTATATAAATATCATATATATAAGAAATGAAAATATAGAAAATAGATAATTTTTATCTAGTAGGGAGAGCTTGATGAAGAAAATAGTGCCATGGTTGTTGGTTCTTGCGTGTGTTTTACCAACATTTTTACACATTAAGATTACAATCAATAACAACATCGATGTTCATAAAGGGAATAAAACACAAGATTAGGCGTATCACCTCATTGCCCCTAGCAATCTGTTACGGGGCTTTTTTATGTTCTTTCAATTGACGAAATTTAGAAAAAACCATATTCTAAATTAAACATACGGTAGTGTATGTCTTTTTGGATTGGGGGGAAATGTTTGAATCAAATAATTTATTTATTGCGTCACGGAGAAACAGTTTTAAATACTCAAGGACGATATCAAGGCGAGCTTGATTCACCATTAACGGCTATTGGCATCGAACAAGTTCAGCAAAATGCGGATATGTTGAAAAGTTTAATTGGTGATTCGCAACAGTGGCAAGTATTTTCAAGCCCTTTAGGAAGGGCCTTGCAGAGCACCGAAATAATATGCAATACGATGGGCTATGATTTTAACAATGTACAACAGGACAATCGACTAGCTGAGGTTGCTGTTGGGGATTGGGCGGGCTTAACGACGAAAGAAATCGAACATACTTGGCCTACTCTTTTAGATCAAACAGATCATTATAACTGGTTTTTCAATGCGCCAAATGGTGAAAGCTACGACGCCGTTGTAAGTAGACTAACGGATTGGCTTGATAGTATAAAAGATGTACCAAAAGTAATTGTCATTTCACATGGTCTAACAGGGCGAATTTTACGGGGCATCTATGCTGGTCTTGCAAAAGAAGATGCATTGAAGTTAGATGTTTCACAAGATGTATTTTTTAAATTAACACATAAAAACATCCAAAACATTTCATTAGCATTCGATGATTTTTATTAAAAAGTAGCGGTTGTTTTATTACATAATGTGAAGTGATATACAATCCTTAAGAATTTCTTCATAAATTTCCTACAGGAATATTCATAATTGCCTCCTATTATAATGTGTGGGAGGCGTTTTTTTATGAAAAAATTTGTATTATTTTGTTGTATATGTGCGGTTGCAATATTTTTCTATACTAATAAAACAAACGAACAAGTAGTGGACATTGAGCTACCATCGTTACATAGTAAAAATGCTTTATTATTAAACGATAACGGCGATGTGTTATATGAAAAAAATGCAGATGCCATTATCTATCCTGCATCGTTAACAAAAATCATGACGGCAATCGTAGCGATTGAGGCGAGTAAAGATCTTCAAATGCAAACGATGGTTACGCCACAAACAATTGCAAAGTATACTGCCCAAAATGCTTCGATGGCTGGCTTCCAAGGTGGAGATTTTGTGACGATTGAGGATTTATTATACGGTACATTACTGGCATCAGGTGCCGATGCAACTGCTACGCTTGCTATTGCTATCGCAGGTAGTGAGGAGGCATTTGTTGCTATGATGAACGATAAAGTGCAGGAGCTAGAATTAAATGATACGCATTACGAAAATGTTAGTGGGCTCCATCATCCAGCACATGTATCAAGTGTTCGTGATATTAGTAAGCTCTTTCAATATGCACTGGAGAATCCTACATTTTATCAAATTTTGACTACAAAAAGTTATACGACATTAGTGCCAAATGAATTAACGATATCCAGCACATTATTTACAAAAATGGATGGTGTGGAAGGTGCAATTCTTGGTGGGAAAACAGGTTATACACCTGAGGCAGGACTGTGCTTAGCGTCTTTAATGGAAAAGAACGGTGAAGTATTTATTTTCGTTACGACGAATGCAGAAGGGCATGTTTGGACACCTCCATTTCATGTTGAAGATGCCATGGCAGCTTATCAAGCACTATAGGAGGAAAATAATGAAAAAAATAATAGCTTCTTTTCTTTTTTGCTTAGTTTTAATTACAGGATGCACTGCTCAAGCGCCTGAAGTAAAAGAGGAGCAGGCCACTTGGGAGCCTTTAATTGGCACATATGTGGGGGATGCGATGAATGTTGGCAAAATTGCGAATACAGTCTTTTTACATGGGGATACAATCGACCACTTTGATTTGCGAGGGGAGGTGCTACGCGTTATCTATAAAAATGATGATCAAGCATTAAGTGAATGGTTCTCGTCATCTATATCTAAAGATAAAGCCATCGTTTATAACGCTATGATGGGTGCCATTTTAGTACCAAACGCGAAGGGTTATGGTTTTGAAGTGGATGGTGAAGGGTATGAAATTTCTAGAGATGTCTTAATAGATGAGATGGAAAATCTATTTTCTACAATACCTAATGGCAATGAATTTTTTGATAAAACAAAGGTAAAGGCATTTTTGCAAACACATGAGCAAACAATTCAGCAGTATGCTGTTGATTCAGATTATCAAAAAGCATTGTTAGCTAAATTTACAATTAGCAAATCTGGTTGATTATTACTATTTTCTGGAGAGAAATCTTCATCTATAATTAAAATCAAATCCTATGTTTTTAGCATATTTTACACGGGAGATGACATCAGAGATTGTAAAAGGCGGTGTAGAATAATGAAAAAATTAGTACCCTTTGCTTTGATTTGGGCATTTTTTTGTAGCATTGTGATGGTAGGGCAAGCTTCTGCAAAGACAGAAAATGTGGCCACCATCCTGCAAGTTACAAAGGATGCAATGGTCTATGTAGATGCTTCAACTGAAAGTAATGTTAGTGGTCATGTAACAAATGGCAGTTTTGTGTTAGCCACACCTTTAAATGAAGAGTGGGTCCATATCCAAATGTCCCAGCTAGAGGGATATGTAGAAGCAACAGCTTTAACCGTAGTTACACCTGAAAAAGCATTAGTCGCAAAAAAAGGTGGCACCAATTTATTTACATATCCAAGTCCAAATGCACAAAAGGCTGGACAGCTATATGAAAATAGTATGCTCTTTGTGTATGGTACAGCGCCTGGAGGTTGGTCGTATGTTCAATACGGACATCAATACGGCTATGCAGCGACAAATACGCTTAAAAAGCCGACAGCGATCAAAAAGCAGGTAGATGCTCCTAACGGGGCTATGATTCATTTAACAGCGAGTCCAAGCGGTGAAGTGCTAGGTACGCTTGCTAACAAAACGATTGTTCAGCAATATACAATTGTGGCAGGTTGGGCATATGTTGAAGCAGGTGAACAAAAAGGTTACATAAAGGCTTCTGAGCTAACTGATTTAACAATTATTGATAATAAAGTTTATAATAAAGGGGTTGCTGTAGCGAAAGGAGCTAAAAAACGAGTCGCTTTAACATTCGATGATGGTCCTGATGCCAAAGTAACACCGCAAATATTAGCGATTTTAAAAAAGCACAATGTGAAGGCGACATTTTTTATGGTTGGAAAAAATGCGTCAAGCAACGCTAAAATTGTAGAGCAAGTATATAAAGAAGGTCATGAAATTGGTAACCATACATGGAATCATCCAAAGCTAACTAGCTTATCGAAAGCAAGTGTTAAACAAGAAGTTGATCGAACAAGCAATGCTATTTATGATGCGATTGGTCAATATCCAACTGTGTTCCGACCACCTTATGGCGCTACAAATGACCAAGTTCGATCTGTCATAACGGTGCCTTCTATTTTATGGTCTATAGATACACTTGACTGGAAGCATCGCAATGCCGACAAAATTCTAACATATGTTAAAGCATCTGTGAAAGATGGAAGCATTATTTTAATGCATGATATTCATCAGACGACAGCAAATGGGTTAGAAAATGTCATTCTTTATTTACAGAAACAAGGTTATGAATGCGTAACCGTTAGCGACATATTACATTAAATCAATCTCGTATCATCTTACTATAATAATAGAAGAAGCCGTGCAACTGTCATACTAAGACTGTGCACGGCTTTTTAAATGTTATTTAAATAAGTTAATTGTTGTAATAATAATAGGGATACCAAAAACATCGATTAAAAATGCGCCTACAATTGGTACAACTAGGAAAGCTTTTGTAGAAGGACCAAAACGTTGAACTACGGCAGACATATTCGCCATCGCATTTGGTGTTGCACCTAAACCATGTCCTGCGAAACCTGCAACCATAACGGCAGCATCATAATTTTTACCGAGTAATTTAAATAATACAAATATACAGAATAGAACAATGAATAGTACTTGTACAAACACGATTAAAAATAGTGGTAATGCTAAGTCGGCAATTTCCCATAATTTAATGCTCATTAATGCCATTGACAGGAAGACACCAAGTGTTACGTCACCGATTAAAGAAATACTTTTCATGTTAATCGCATTTGGTTTTACTTTATCTAAAATGTTACGAACGAATACAGCGACAAACATTGCACCGACGTAGCCTGGAAGAACGAAACCTGTAGCTTCAGAGAATAAAGTTCCAACATATGTTCCTAATGCCATACAAAATGTAATAATAACTACCTGTGTAAAGAATGAATCAGATGTAATTTGTTCATTTTTATTTTCATATTCAATTGCTTCAGTTTCTTGTTCATCTGGTGTTAAATTGTATTTGCCAACTAAATATTTTACAATCGGTCCACCGATTAGTCCACCAGCTACTAAGCCACATGTTGCAGCAGCAGCACCGATTGTCATAGCAGATGAAATACCTAAATCTTCTAAAGTTTGTCCAAATGCAGCAGCTGCGCCGTGACCACCTTCCATTGAAACAGCACCAGCCATCATACCGATTAGTGGATGAATGCCCATAAGTGAAGCGAGTGATACACCAATGACGTTTTGCATTAATGCAAGGAATCCACAAGCTAACCAATAAATGACAAGTAGTTTACCGCCAAGCTTTACAAGTTTAAAGCTAGCGCCTAATCCAATAGTTGTGAAAAACGTAATCATAAATAAGCTTTGTAATGACGTATCAAGAGATATTTCTAGCACGCCAGTTGTTTTTAAAATGGTTGCTAAGGCTGCGAACAGTAAGCCACCAACAACTGGTGCTGGAATACAGAAACGCTTTAAAAAGTTTACTTTATTAATAAGAAAGCTTCCGAATGCGAATAGAGCGACTGCGAGAAATATAGTAGTGATTTGATTAATTTCGATCATGAACCGTTCCCCCTAATTAAGTGATTGAGTGCATCGTAGACAAAGTAAGCACCCAATTTGACTGTTTGACCATTTTCATCCAGTAACGGATTCACTTCACATATATCAAACGAATGTGTGTGTGGATGTGATGCTACTTTTTGAATTAAAGAGCGAACAGTTTTTGTATCGAGTCCAAAAGGTGATGGCGCACTTACGCCAGGTGCAAATGCAGTGTTGACGACATCCATACATAAAGTAAGTAAGATCGTATCATGATTATCCATAAAGTGCTGTAAATCATTCATGATATTCGTGTGATTTTCTGCTGTCATTTGTTCTTCTAATACATATTTCACCTGTAGCTCATGTGCTTTGTCAAAAAGCTCTTTTGTATTTCCATAACGCTGAATACCAAGTACAAAATAATCCGCATGTGGATCTTGTTCTAAAATCTGGCGGAACATTGTACCTGATGAAGGTTGTTCATCATATGGGCGTAAATCAAAATGCGCATCAATATTAATAATTCCAATGCTAGCATCTTTTGGTAATGCTGCACGAATGCCTAAATAATGTCCATATAATGTTTCATGACCGCCACCAAGAATAATACACTTCATGTTTTTTGCTCGTAAGCCTTGGACGATTTCACCAAGCTCACGTTGCGCATCCTCTAACGCATGATTTAGGCAAAGAATGTTACCTACATCGATAATTTCCTGTTGGTCTTCAAATGTCCACGGTAAGCTTGCTAACGCTTCACGCAACGCATTTGGGCCATTGGCAGCACCAACACGCCCTTGATTTCGGCGTACTCCTTCATCACATATAAAACCTACAATACCAGCATTTTTCTGTTCTGAAGCGCTTACATCATTAATAGCTATTCTTTTTACTTTTTGATGTAAACGGAAACTGCTAGTATTTGTAGTTGAATCTATTCGACCTTTCCATTGTTTTTGATCTGTCATTGTATACATCTCTTTATCAACTCCATTAACATTATTCATGTAGTGTTAATTTATTATATATTCACATAATTATATTTACTAATATATAATTATTATTAATCTATAGTTTTAAACTATAAATAGGGAGGTATGTTGTTTTGGATTTAAAACAATTACAATATTTTATCGCAGTAATAGAGCACATGAATTACTCGAAAGCAGCCGAAAAATTGCATATTTCTCAGCCTTCTTTAAGTAATGCAATTAAAAAATTAGAACAAGAAGTGGGTTCTGCTTTGCTTGAAAGAAATACAAGAAATTTGCACTTAACTGAAGCGGGTGAGCTTCTATATGAAAGAGCAAAAGTTATATTAAAAAATATGGAAGTGCTAAAAATTGAAATGGACGAGGTCATTGTACATGGTACAAGTGATTTGACTATAGGTGTGATGGAATCAATTAAGCATTGGTTACCAAAAGCGATTGTTGAATATAAAAAGGTCTATCCACAGATGAAGTTCCATTTAGTAGATATTTTAGGCAGCAAACGTGTTAAAAAATCACTAAAAGGTTATAAAACACATGTTATTATTACAAATCAGTTAATAGATGATGAAGAGCTCGAAGTGAAGTGTTTGTATGAGGAAAGACTAGTAGCAGTGTTGCCTTTAAACCATCCGTTAGCGGCAAAAGATGTTTTATCTATTGCGGATTTAGGTAACGAACCTTTCATCATTAGTACAGACGGTTTTCAAACACGCCAAGATATTTTGAAAGCATTTGAAAATGCAAATCAAGAGATTAATGTACAATTTGAAATCGAGCGTTTTGAAACTGCTGTATCACTCGTTCGTGAAAATTTAGGAATTACGATTTTGCCAGAAAATTATTTACAGGGACCAACTGCAAAAACAATTGTTCAGAAAGAAATTGATTGCCCGAATTTACAGCGACATGTTTATTTAGTGTATTTGAAAAATCGGCATCTTCCCTCTGCAATCCGCCAATTTATTGATGGTGTTATACAATATTTTGACAGCGAAAAATAATAATTATATTTTTCTAGAATAGTTAATACCTTGAATAGGTTTTATGGAATAAAGGAAAAAATGGAGCTTGTTTTAGCTGTTTTGTGAACGTATTATCTCGTTTATTCTATTTTTTATGGAATTGATGATTGATTTACATGGCATATAGCGGTAACATTTAATATAAGAATAAGAATGAACAATCATTCATTTTCCATTCACGTTGTCAATCAAAGGGGGCGTTTATATGAATTTTTCTTATAGTGAAAAAGTAGTAGATCTGCAAGAAAAACTGACGAACTTTATGGAGCACTATATTTATCCAAATGAGGCAGTATATGCGGCACAGGTGGAGGCAATGGAGGATCGTTGGGGAGCGATTCCTCCTATTATGGAAGAATTAAAGCGTAAAGCACAGGAAGCGGGGCTATGGAATTTGTTTTTACCTGATAGCAAGTATGGCGCAGGTTTATCGAATTTAGAATATGCTCCTTTATGTGAAATTATGGGGCGTTCATTAATAGCACCGGAAGTCTTTAATTGTAATGCACCTGATACGGGGAATATGGAGGTACTTGTACGCTACGGCTCTGAACAGCAGAAAAAAGAGTGGCTAGAACCGCTATTACGTGGGGAGATTCGGTCTTGCTTTGCCATGACAGAGCCAGCAGTAGCTTCAAGTGATGCCACAAATATTGAGGCTAGTATTGAACGTGATGGCGATTATTACGTTTTAAATGGTCATAAGTGGTGGACAACGGGTGCTGGAGATCCACGATGTAAAGTCGCTATTTTTATGGGAAAACATAAGGGTTCTACGGCACCTGTACATGAACAACAATCGATGATTTTAGTACCGATGGATACACCTGGCGTTAAAATAGAGCGCATGTTAACTGCCTTTGGCTATGATCATGCACCAGAAGGACATGGTGAGGTTACGTTTACAAATGTGCGAGTACCTGTGGAAAATATTTTATGGGGTGAAGGCAAAGGCTTTGCGATTGCACAAGGTCGTTTAGGTCCAGGACGGATTCATCATTGCATGCGCCTAATTGGAGCAGCCGAACGTGCTTTAGAGGAAATGTGTATCCGTTTACAGGAGCGCCATGCTTTCCATCGACCATTAGCAGACCAAGGCGTAATGCGTGAACGTATAGCCGAGTCACGCATTGATATTGAACAGGCAAGACTACTTACGTTAAAGGCTGCCTATATGATGGATACGGTAGGTAATAAAGAGGCGAAGGCTGAAATTGCGATGATCAAGGTTGTTGCACCGAATATGGCATTGCGTGTTATCGATCGTGCAATTCAAGCATTTGGTGCTGCTGGAGTGGGACCCGATACAACATTAGCTGCACAATGGGCCAATTCGCGAACTTTGCGTTTAGCAGACGGACCAGATGAGGTACATCGCAATACTGTAGCGAAGTTGGAACTGAAAAAACATGCCAATAAGCAAAAGGAGCTGGTGAAATGAGTGTACTAGATTTATTTTGCTTAAAAGGGAAAACCGCTATTGTTACTGGTGGTGGGCGCGGACTCGGCGCGCAAATTGCCCAAGGCTTTGCTGAGGCTGGTGCTAATGTTGTGCTCTGCTCACGAAAAGTGGAGGCTTGTGAAGAGGTAGCTGGACAGCTTGCGAAATTGGGTGTCAAAACACTAGCACTTGCCTGTGATGTGACAAAACCAGAAGAGATTACGAATGTCGTAACGAAAACGTTGGAGACGTTCGGCAAGATTGATATTTTAGTAAATAATAGTGGCGCCTCATGGGGTACGCCTGCTGTTGACATGCCGTACGAGGCTTGGCAAAAGGTATTTGATGTGAATGTCAATGGGACATTTTTAATGACACAGGCAGTTGGCAAAGTGATGCTAGAACAAAACGCTGGGAAAATTATTAACATTGCTTCCATTGCAGGGCTTGGTGGGACACTACCTGATTTTATGGATACGATCGGCTATAATGCAAGTAAAGGCGCAGTCATTACGTTAACGAAAGATTTAGCGGTGAAATGGGGACCTGCTGGAGTAAACGTCAATGCTATTGCCCCGGGATTTTTCCCAACGAAAATGTCGAATGTCTTAATTGAAAGAGGACAAGATTATTTAATGGGCGCTACACCTTTAAAGCGTTTAGGTTCTGAAAATGATTTAAAGGGAGTTGCACTATTTTTAGCAGCTGCAGCTTCAGATTATGTTACAGGTGAGGTTATTGTCGTAGATGGTGGTATGAGCGCAATCATTTAAGGGGGGTTCCTATGGATACAATGCAAGTAAGAAGAAGTGAACGGATTGATGCAGAGCAATTACATGCTTTTTTAAAGCGACAATTCCCAGATCTACCAGAGGGGAAACTAGAAATTTCTCAATTTAGTGCTGGCCATTCTAATTTAACTTACTGTTTGAAAATAGCGGATTTTGAAGTCGTACTTCGAAGACCTCCTCTTGGACCAGTGGCAAAAAAGGCGCATGATATGAAGCGTGAATTTACCATTTTATCTGCGCTTCATCCTTTTTTAGCCGTTGTGCCAAAACCATATGTTTATGTCGATGATGATAGCATTATCGGCAGTGATTTTTTCATAATGGAACGAAAAAAGGGCATTGTATTGGATACCCATTTTCCACCTGGTACAGAAACGACAGTACAACTAGCACGTCAGTTATCTGAAAAAATGGTGGATTCATTAGTAGCACTCCATGCCATACCATATAAGGAAACGCCCTTAATAGACATGGTCAAGCCTGATGGGTTTATGGAACGTCAGGTGCATAGCTGGATTGATCGTTACGATAAAGCAAAAACAGCGGAGCTTTCAGAGGTAGCAGCGCTAACGGCTTGGTTAAAGGCCAATATACCGACAAATGCTGAAGCGACAATTATTCATTATGATTATAAATTCAATAATGCGATGTTTTCACACGATTTTTCACAAATGATTGGGCTTTTTGATTGGGAAATGACAACAGTAGGGGATCCTTTAGCTGATCTCGGTGTTGCCATGAGCTACTGGATGCATGCAGATGACCCAAAAATGTTGTTGTATGCGCTAGGGGAGCCACCGATTACGATTTTACCTGGCTTTTATACAAGAGAAGAGTTTATCGCACGCTATGCGGAGAAAAGTGGCCGTGATGTCTCAGCAATCCATTATTATATAACATTTGCTTATTTTAAATTAGCGGTGATTTGCCAACAGATTTATTACCGCTATGTAAACGGGCAAACGAAGGATGATCGTTTTGCACAAATGGATACGATGGTAGCTGCACTTATTCAGCAAGCTGCTAAAAGTATTAAGTAAAAGTAGGTTAATAGAGACTGTTTGATTGTAGATGCTCCTAATTTTCGGGGGCATTTACAATCTTTTTTTGTTGGTTGCGTCTATAATTGTTAGAAAATACCAACAGATTATCCGACACTATATTTTCTAGTTTTAAATTATCTTCTCGCACCATTGTCTTAGTATAAAACTAAATATTCACGATAAAGAAATTAAAGAGGGGGGAATGTGTGTTCTTTTTTTGGAGTAAAATGACTCATACATATATAGCAAAATCAGTATTTTTACGAAAAAACTCATCAAAGTCTTTCTGAACTCTCTTATTAAATTCCTTTTTAATAAAACTATCAAATTTAATGTCGAAATATTTAAGTAACCTTTGTACTCGAACTGAAAAAAGTGTCGAAAAAATGAATTTTAAGAGTAAATTTGTATTTAATGTATTCAATTTTTTTAAATATTCAATTAATATATAATTGTCGAGAAAGACAAAACTATTAATTTCTGAAATGTATTGAAGGAGGTATATATGAAAAAGTTTCTTTTTTTGTATTTGCTACCTTAATCATTATCTTAGTGTTTACTCATCATGTTGTATCAGAAAATCAGGAAGTCCAAAAAGAAAGGTTTAAGGTGGCAATTTTAGATAGTGGTATTAATGAAGAATTTTTGGAAAGTGGTATTGTTGATGAATTTAATGCAATAGACCCGACATCGCCCACTATTGATGAAATGAGTCATGGAACTCCAATTGCTAATATTATTGAAAATAGTGAGATTGACTTGATTGATGTGAAAGTTTTGGACAAGGACGGTAAGGGGAAGGCAGAAGACTTAGTTAAAGCCATCGAATGGTGTATTGAGCAAGAAGTAGATATTATCAATATCAGCTTTGGTTACCAAACGGAAAATTTAGCTGTCAAAACTGTTATTGGTAAAGCCGTTGCAAATGGAATCCTTATTATTGCAGCTGCTGGCAACACTTTCGGTTTTGGTGTTGATTATCCAGCAAAATATGATGAAGTGATATCTATTACTGCTACAGATACTGAGTTGAGACGACTTAGTTCAACAGGAAAAGGAAAAATTGATTTCGCCTTTGTGGGAGAAGATGTCGTAGCTATAGACAAAAATGGATATTACAGAAAATTTACTGGGACGTCCTATGCAACTGCCAAAGCTACTAAATATATTGCCAGCCTAATGGCTGCAAAAAAGAAATCGTTAAGTAAGGAATCAATAGTGGCACTGTTAAAGCAACAGGCAAAAGATTTAGGTGAAGAAGGTTTGGATCGTGAATATGGATATGGGGTTATAGAAGATAATTAATAACGAAAGGAGATTATTTATGAAAAAGATTATCTCTATATTAATGGTTATTTTTTTGATTTTCGGTGTAACTATCCCGCCTGCAGGTGCAAGTACGATTATACCTATAAATAATATTGAAAATAATAATGAAAAACAGTTGCAAAATGATATTGATACAGAAATTAAAGATGTAGAAAGGGAAATAAGGAAAGAGATAGAAAACGAAATTAAAAATTTATATGGAAAGGAAACACTTGAAGATATTGAATCTTTGGATTTAGGCATCGAATTCCTTAAAAATGGACAAATTATTGTAACTCTTAATTTAAAAACAACTGATTTCGATGCTAGATTTGAGTTAGATATGTATCCAGAAAGCGATACAATTATCTTAACTAGTACCTTTATAGACGATAAAGGTGAAGAGATTCATAAAAAACTCGCGGCAGTTGTGCATGAAAACAAAGACGATGTATTTAAAGCAAGTTTACAAGACATTGAAACAGGTGAAGTTTACAATATTGATTCAACTGAATTAAATGCTTCTGTATTACCGGTTTTTGTGTATGTTGTTGGAGGAGTTGCAATTCGAACAACTGCCAGGTATGTTCTTGGAGTACCAATTAAAAACTTATCTCATAGAGGCTTTAATAGTTTTGACTCTTTAAGAAAATTCTTAGGGAATGCTGGTACAAATAGACAATGGCATCATATTGTTGAACAATCACAAATTGCAAAGTCTGGCTTTAGTAAAACATCTATTCACAATACTCGTAATATCGTATCCATTGATATACAACATCATCAAAGAATTACAGGATACTATAATTCTATTCAACCTCATACGGAAGGTAAACGAGTAAGGGATTGGATAGCTGGAAAGAGTTGGGATTATCAATATGATTATGGTATAAAAATTATGGATAGTCTACGATAATAATATGAGGTGATAATGTGCAAGATGAGAAAATATTAGTTGAAACATTTATCAATCATTGCTTGATAGCAGAAGAAACGCAGATGACTGGAGATTATAAAAGAGGAAATAAATCCAATAGGGCATTGCTAGTTATTTTGGATCAACTAAAGCAATCATCCGAACTTGCTACAGCAGTGTTAGATGAGTTGTTTCTACATGAAAATACTTTTGTTTTATATGTTTGCAGTATTTATGCAATTGTAGTGGACTATCGCAGAGCGGATGCTTTAAAAATGCTTGAAAAGATTGCAGGAATGGGACAGAATATGACCAGTTTTCATGCAAGCATAGTTCTTGAACAATATGAATCCGGCGAACTTTTTAAACTGTATGGCGTAAGTAAATAAGCTACCACTAAGAAAATAGCTCAGAAATGATAGTTGAGGATTTTTCTCTAAATTAACTTAAAAGTGGTGATTTAGATGGATAGTCAAATGAGTTTACTAATGGAGGTTCATGAATTAATTAAAGAATACTCTAAAATGGGTGATAGTTTACGTCATCCAGAAAATGCGATAATAGGCGTAGAGGAAGAGTTAAAATTAACTGATGAAGAAGTTAAAGCGTTAAAAGCAAATGAATTTGATTTTCATAGTATATGTGGCATTGAAAAGATTGTTCGCGATCGGATGCTTTCAACCTTTTTTCACTTTTTCTGTATTATAGATGGTGTTGGTGATCCTAAATTTAGAAATGATGATACGGTGTGGTTAGGGCTAAAACTAGAACAGAGAGGTCTAGATGAGGAACGAGAGTATGAGGAATTTCTACACGATATGCTATATGAAGCATATTGGAAATGGCAAGAAATGAAATCATAAGATTGTACTAATCAATAAAAGTACTTTAAACAAGGCTACACCTGTTTAGAGTACTTTTATTGCATTAAAATGGTTATAGATTGGGCTGTTTGCCTGGATACGAATGATGATAGATAAACATTGCTATTCATTGCTAAGACTATAGAATGATAGCATCCCTAGACAGAAAATGACGAATAATGTTAAAAAAATATAAAAAATAGTTTTATTTTTCACAAAATTCACCTCCCTTTTGCTATTATCTGTTGCTGAAGGAACTAATAAATGTCATATGTAGAACTACCTAATTTATATACTAGGAATAACCGAAAAATCAAATAATTAAAAAGTTAGAAAGGGTGCAATGTACTTCCAACAAATATTATAAATATGTAGGCTTTATTACTGTAATCACAATCCTTGCCTTACTTCTATTAATTACAAATAACATAAACCAAGAAGTGTTTGTACTCTTATTTATACCGTTAGCTATATTAATGCTAATCTCGGGATTTTTAGAGCTTAAAAACATTTTGAAAAATAAAGAAAATAATTAGGTATATTCTAAAATTAGTGACAAACGCCATTCAGCTAAACGCGCAAGCACTCTAAACGGGGTTATTCCTATATAGAGTGCTTGCCTAGATAAGAATTTTGCCATCGTAATCCTCTTGCAAGATGCTGTGTGCTGTGAATTTCTAAATCAATAATTCCTTCACCAGACCAGAAAGATGCTTGTCTTAATAAGTTTTCTTCAAAAATCCATTTTTTGACAGTGGCGATACCCTTATTCCAATAACCCCCAGCACACAGTAGTAATCTGTACATGTCATCTTGTCATTGGATAAATAACCGTTATTAAAAGTCTAGTTACTTCATTAATATTGAGCCTGAACTTTTTAATTTTAGTAGTTTGAATTGTGAAAAAATATTGAATATTATGTGTTTGTTTTTTATAATTAAAGTGATTTTCAATATTAAGGAGATGATGAAGAAAATGAAGAGACTAAGTATTTTGTTGTGCGCGTTTACATTAGTTTTTGGAATTTTTGCATTTTCGGCAATCTCTTTAGCTGCCGAGGAAACAAGCTCTAATGATGTTAGGGAAATTACACCAATAGCAGAGCCTATAGCAGAATCTGTAGCAGAACCTGAAGAACTACCACTTGGCTTCGACATCAATAAAGAATATGAAGATGGAGAAATAATATCAGAGACAATCACTAAATCTGATATTAATCCGCGAGGTTTTTATCTTTATGCAGATGCATCACATCAAGTGTACTATACATTTAATAGTTCTATACCAACATTGTATCCTTATGAAAAATGGATTGATGGTTATTTATATAGAGGAAATCTAAGATTACAAGGAGCTATGCCAGCGGGAAAGGGTTATTTAGCTACCTATAGTGGAAAGATTTCTACATTTATTAACTAAAAGAAGGTTTTGCTATAACAAGAAAAGCCACGTTCAATTATATGAGCGTGGCTTTTCTTGTTAAAACTGTATATTATTCAAGACGATTATATTTACTTTAATGTATTGATTGGATTTATATAGATATAATACTAATTTATGTACCATTTCTTCTTTACAAAGCGTTTAGATGTGCCAGACCTACGCACACTCAAGCCTAAGCATTCAATTAGAGCTAAAAAAGCTGCAACGTATGAAATACGCTACAGCTAGAGAATTGGTTGTGCCCTTTGATGGTGCTACTCAAAGTAGTATACCACAAAAATAAAAATTAAAGTTGTATTTATGTATTATAAATCTTTTGAAATCAATGGAGATGCGTCATCACAGTAGGTAAGCATCTATTGACAAACAATGAATTTCCAGTTATATTCAATTTACTCAACGTTGAATATAAAAAGGTGATTATTGTGACGAAATTATTAGTACTTGCAATGCTGGGCTTAAAGCCGATGACTGGCTACGATATTAAAGTAATGCTTGAATTGAATGATGCCGAAAGATGGGGTGGCGTTCTTATTGGCTCTATCTACAATGCTCTGAAAAAGCTTGAAAAAGATGGATATATCGAGGTTGCCAGTATTGAATCGACAGGACTTAGACAAAAGGCTATTTACCAAATTACTGAAAAGGGCAAAGCATATGAACAGCAATTAATTATCGAAGCGCTAGAACAATCTTCTGTTGTGTATCCCACGACATTGTACTCGGGTGTGTCCTTTGCATTTAAGCTTCCTAATGAAAAAGCTATTTGTGCATTGGAAAAGCAAAAGAAAATTTTGGACGATGAAGAAAAAGCTATAACAGTCGGTTATCAGGCGAAAATGCATGCGATGCAAGGTGAAATTCCAGAGCTAACGCAACTAGCATTTGCTAATATGTTGGAAATTGTGAAAGTTCAACAAAAATTTGTCCAGCAAGCTATAAAGATAATGCAAAAAGATCAAAATAACTCTCTCGAATGAATGAGGGAGTTAAAAAATACGTTTATAGTCAAAGTTGAGTATACAATGTTGAATAGGGGGCAGCTAGTGAAAAAACTAATAAGTGCTTGTAATTTAACAAAATACTATAAAGATTGTTGTGTTGTTGATGCTATAAATTTCGAGATTGAAGAGGGGGAAACAATTGCACTAATAGGGTCGAATGGCGCTGGTAAAACAACAACAATCGGTATGCTTCTTGGCATTATTGCTCAAGATGCTGGAACGATTCATTACTGGACGCCAAATTATAAAAAAGAAATTGGCACCCAGCTCCAGTCTACTCCTTTTTTTGAAGGCTTTTCGGTAGAGGATAATATTAAACTATTCGCTGCATTTTATAATGTTGTTCTTTCCAATAAAATGATTGAGGCAAAACTTGCTTCTTTTGATTTATTACATGTAAAAAATACGCCTGCCATTAAATTATCTTTAGGTCAACAAAAGCGTTTAGCCATTGTTGTGACAACGTTGCATAATCCCAAATTAGTAATTTTGGATGAGCCGTCTGCTGGATTAGATTTAAGAGGCCAAAAGGACATTCAAAGCATGCTGAAAAGTTTAAAGGAAAAAGGTGTGGCGGTGCTTTTTGCTTCTCACGATATGTTGGAAGTGAGCAATATTGCTGACCGAATCATTATGATGAATAAAGGTAAAATTGTTGCGGTCGGTACTCACCATGATTTACTAGCGAAATATCATACTCAAAATTTAGAAGATTTATTTTTAAAATTAACGAAGTGAGGGGAAGGATTCAATGAAGGCTATTTTCATGTTAAATTTGAAAGTTGCAATAAAAGATATGTACCTACTTTTTTGGTCAATTATCATGCCGTTTACTGCGATTGTTGCCATAAAAATATTTACCCCAGGCTATGCTGAAAACTATGTGAATGGAATTATTGCAACTAGTGTGTTCTTTTATTCATTTATGACTACTGCTTTTGTCTCTTTATCACAACGCAAGAGAGGCGTTTACAATTTGCTTCACGCAACTCCTTTGCCTTTATGGAAGTATATTATTAGCGTTTCTTGTGCATGGTCGTTCATCGCCATAATACTTTCATATATCGTGCTTTTCTTTTACAAAGTCATTCATCCACTACATCTCTCGTTCAACACGATCCTTTTCATGACTCCCATTATTTTAATAGCATCTTTAAGTTTTGTATTTCTTAGTTTTTTTGTTTCAAGTTTAGTAAAAAATGAAGGGCATTTAAGTATGTCGGCTAATGCGCTCATGATACCAATGCTACTATGTAGTAATGCATTTTTCTCAATGGATAAATCTCCTAAAATGGTCCAATATATCAGTTTAATCAATCCATTTGAATGGTTTTTACATGGAATTAAAGGGGCTTTACTAATGAATTTGACTAGTTGGTGCCAGTCCTTATTTATCTTAATTGGATGCTTCGTCTTAGCACTTTGCCTATCATTGAAATCATTTAAATATAGTACTTGATAAAGTAATGGACACTCCCTTTGATGCTGAATGTTAGGGAGTGTCTTTTTTGTCGAGCAAGTAACGATTGCAAGTTTACGTCACCGATAGGACAAAAATTTAAATCTCTATATTAATTATTATCATACTGGATTAGGACAAGGAATAGATTGTTATAGTTCGAATATTTGGAGATGGAGTAGATAGGATGGAAATTGAAATTTGGTAGCTAAAAGACTATTTAATAGACATTTTCCTTCTATTGAAATAGTCAACTCTACGATGAATGACACATAGGTTAAAAAAGTCTATTTGAGTTTTGCGAGACGCTATTGTTTGTAAAATAGCAGCAATCGTTTTTCGTCATGAGTATGATCGTCTAATAAAATTACACTGGAAGGAGAACTAAATGAAATGACACAATATCATCAGCAGTCGTCCGCAGAAGTCATGAATAAATTGAGCGTGACCAATAAAGGATTGAGTGATTCTGACGTTCAAAAAAGGCAAGAAGTGTATGGTTTTAATGTATTAGAGGAAGCTAAAAAGATAAGTACACTTGCCGTTTTTTTCGGTCAGTTTAAGGATTTATTAGTTATCATTTTAATGATAGCTGCTATAATTTCATTTCTATTAGGTGAAGTAGAAAGCACAATTGTCATTTTAATTGTCATTATTTTAAATGCTATTCTCGGTACTGTACAGCATGTAAAGGCGGAAAAATCTTTAGGCAATTTGAAAGCTTTGTCCTCGCCTATTGCGAAAGTGATGCGGAACAATCAGATTATCGAGATTCCGTCTAAAGATATAGTAGTAGGAGATCTGCTGTATTTAGAGGCGGGTGACTATATAAATGCTGATGGAAGATTAGTAGAGAGCCATAATCTTCATATAAATGAAAGTTCTCTTACTGGTGAATCTTTGGCCGTTGCAAAATTTGCGGACCCCATCAAGGAAGATGTAACGATTGCTGATAAGAAGAATATGGTTTTTACAGGGAGCTTTGTTACGAATGGTCGAGGTATTGTGATTGTTACTGCTATTGGAATGGAAACGGAAATTGGTAAAATAGCCAATTTGCTAGATACTGCGAAAGAAAAGAAGACACCTCTACAAGTTAGTCTAGATCAGTTTGGGGAAAAATTAGCTTTAGGAATTACGATGATCTGTGTAGTTATTTTCACGATTGACCTTGTTCGAGGGCGTGAGTTGGTAGAATCCTTCATGTTCGCTGTTTCATTGGCAGTTGCTGCTATACCTGAGGCGTTAAGCTCAATAGTGACCATTGTATTGGCTTTTGGGACTCAAAAAATGGCAAAGGAAAATGCTATTATACGAAAACTCTTTGCTGTTGAAAGTTTAGGGAGTGTCTCTGTTATATGTTCTGATAAGACTGGCACTTTAACTGAAAATAAAATGGTTGTGCAGCATTTATATGTTGATCAAAAAGTTATTCCGCATGATCAACTTAATATGAGAAACACAATCGAAAAAGATCTTATTTGGAAGGCAATATTATGTAATGATGCGTTGGAAAGAGATCATAAAGAAATCGGTGATCCTACTGAAATTGCGCTTGTGAAATTAGGAAAGCAATATGACTTTGATGAATTACTCGTCAGAGAAAATTGTCCAAGGGTGGCAGAGCTTCCTTTTGATTCTGATAGAAAGCTTATGAGTACGGTGAATCGTATAAATCAGCAAAATATTATGATTACAAAAGGAGCATTAGATGTTTTACTTTCGAAAATCACGAAAATTCATACTTCTAATGGTTTATTAACTATTACTCATGAGCATAAGAAAAAAATCGAAGAAGTTAACCGAGACTTTTCGATGAATGGTTTAAGAGTATTGGCTATTGCCTACAAGGCGGTATATGAACCACGGGCAATCTCTGCTGTAGACGAAAGAGATTTAATCTTTGTCGGATTAATCGCAATGATGGACCCTCCTAGAAAAGAATCAAAGGCGGCAGTCGAAAGCTGTATTAATGCAGGTATTAAACCTGTAATGATTACAGGTGACCATAAAATAACAGCTACTGCAATTGCTAAGCAAATTGGTATTTTACAGGATCCAACAGAAGCGATTGAAGGAGCTGAAATTGAAAAATTAACTGATCGAGAACTGCAAGATAAAGTGCAAGATTACTCAGTGTATGCTCGCGTCACACCTGAGCAAAAAATACGTATTGTAAAAGCTTGGCAGGAAAAAGGAAACGTCGTTGCTATGACAGGAGATGGTGTTAATGATGGACCAGCCTTAAAGCAAGCTGATATTGGTGTAGCGATGGGGATAACTGGTACCGAGGTGGCAAAAGATGCTTCTTCTATGATTTTAACGGATGATAATTTTTCAACGATTGTCAAAGCAATATCAAATGGAAGAAGTATTTATACAAATATTAAAAATGCCATTTTATTTTTGCTTTCAGGCAATGCAGGGGCGATCTTTGTAGTTTTATATGCAACTGTTTTAGGTTTACCAGTTCCATTTGCGCCTGTCCATCTATTATTTATTAACTTGCTTACTGATAGTTTGCCAGCAATTGCCATTGGGTTGGAACCAAATAATAAAAATACAATGAAGGACAAGCCAAGAAATATTCACACACCATTACTAAATAGAATATTTACAACCCAAGTGATACTTGAAGGATTATTAATTGCTATTTCTACGGCGGTTGCTTTCGAAATAGGATTGTCAACAGGAGATACTTTAACAGCAAGTACAATGGCATTTACAACGCTATGTTTATCAAGACTTATTCATGGCTTTAACTCCCGATCCAAACAGTCCATCTTTGCTATCGGTGTATTTTCGAATAAATATACTTGGTTAGCATTTTTAATCGGCTTTATTGCTTTACATGTTGTATTATTTGTACCATCGTTTACGAATATATTTGAAGTTGCCCCATTAACTGGCGCACAATTAGGCTTTATTTATAGCTTATCGTTCTTGCCGTTTTTAGTTAATCAATGGTACAAACTATTGTTTGTGAGAAGCAAATAATACACTTAAGTGTCTGGCACGCAATATCAATTGACATTTATGCTCGCTATTCAATAGCGGGCATTTTTGTTTTCAGGATGAGTAATAGGTATGTCTTCTTTAATTTGTGTAATGTTTGTTGGACATAGTCTGCCTTCTTGTTTTTTAAACCATTCTGAATCTATTCGAATTTTGGATAGTTTTTAGATCTCAAACGTTTGGAAAATCCTTATTAATAACGAATCACTTCTTTTGTTCATATACTATGTATGCTTCTATAAGGATAGCTTTCGTGGAAATAAAAGGGGGTTCTTTCGTGAAAAAAGTGCTTTTATTCGGGGATATTGGCATTGATGATACAGCTGCATTAATCTACGCTAGATTACATCAAGAAATAGAAATTGTTGGATTAATTGCAGATTACGGAAACGTATCTAGAGAAGTTGCAGTTGCGAATATTTTGTATTTAATGAAATTGTTTAATTTCCCTAAGGAAATTCCTGTTATTTTAGGGGCAGAAGTACCTTTAACTGGGGAACAGCCAACATACTTTCCAGAAATTCATGGAGAACATGGTCTTGGACCAATTATACTAAATGAAGACTACGATTTTAAAACGGAAAACTTTTTAGAAATCGTAAATATCATAAAAAAATATAAGGATGAGCTGATTATCGTAAATATCGGTCGGCTTACCTCATTAGCTACAATGTTTATCTTCTACAAAGATTTAATGAAAAATGTAAAGGAAATTTATATTATGGGTGGCGCTTTTGGGGTTCCAGGAAATGTAACGTCCATCGCTGAGGCGAACTTTCACGGAGATCCTTTCGCGGTAAACATTGTACTCAACTATGCTAAAAATGTGACAATCATTCCTTTAAATGCAACACAAAAAGCTATTGTTACACCTGGCATGGTGGACTATATCGACCACTTTGGGAAGGCAAAAATTTTCAAACCATTAATGGAGTATTATACGCGTTTTTATAAAGAAAGGGACCCCTCACTTCTAGGGAGTCCTCTTCACGATGCACTTACCCTTATGGCTGTTATGAACCCTGACATGTTCACATATGAGTCATATCCTGTAACCGTCATCGACAAACTGGACGGTCCTGCAAGAGGACAAAGTATTGCAGAGACCCTAACATATGAAAACCTAAATACTGGGCAAAAAAAGCATCGGATTGCATTCGATATAAATTATGAAAAGTTTTTTCACAATTTTTTGTCCGTTATGACTGGCCAACAAATAAACAGCGATTTAAAATAATTGACTTTAACTTCTGAAGAATCTTAGTCATTTATTCGAAAACGCCATTCCTTACGATAACAAAGTCGACATTCACATTCACTTTGATGTCTTTATAAATTTCATGCCATTTTTCTTTTGTCAAATTCGAGTTTCGCACAGTGCTTCTATATTGCTCTCCAAATCCAAAGATATCGGATTGGACCTCCTGACTTTGTGCAATCACTCTCGATATATCCTTTGTTAGTTTTTTACTAATTGCCTTTTCAAGTTCTGCTACTTTTTTAGGGTTGCCTAAATTTATATCTTGGTGTATTTCTAATACGCGTGCTTTCATTTTAATGTTTAGGTCAAATTCTGTTTTAGAAGCATCTACTAACTGAATGTTTCTTTGTGATTGAATGGCATCAAAAGCTACAGGGACTTTTTCTTTGCTCTTCAGTAATGATGGGGGGAGATCCTCTTCTTCTAATGTTGTTTCAAATATGCCTACCTTAAATGTATCTCTAACAACTTTGATGTAAAAACTATCTTTCGCTGGGAGTGTACTGACCATTTTGTCATCTTTAAAAAGGGCTACTCCACTTAATTCAACAAGTTCTTCATCTCTTTTTATTATAGGCATGGCTATATCTTTACCCGTCGTATAATAATCGTGAGCAATTTCATGAAGTGTTGGAGAAATTGTATACTCTTGTTTAATGTTTTGTTCTAAAAGCTTATATATATGCTGACCAATATCATCAATATTTTTATATTCGTATTTAAGTAATGATTCTGCTTTACCTTCTACAACAGCCATATACAAACTATTGCTTACGCTTGCATTTTCAAGGTTTGTATTAATGTAATAATGCAGTTTATCTTTCGCTAATTCTTCGCCAAACAATATGACCCTCATTTGACCGACCATAATCTTTTTAGACAGCTTTCGATTAGACTTCATCCGACTTCCTTTACTCGTTGCGTCCTCTGTTGTAATGACTTCAACATTACTCTGAAACTCAGGATTTACTTCACGAATAACGGCTGTTGTAGCTATTTCCTCTTCTTTTCCTACATCGTAGCCAATTAAAGTCGTTAAGCCGACTTGATCTAAAATATTGGTCTCTGCACAGCCGCATAAAAAAAGTAATAATAAAAGAAGGATAATAATTGGTCTATGCTTTTTCATTTTTATGCTCCTTCTTTGATTTGAAATGTTTTTTAAGTATCGCGAAGAAAAATAAGATAATTGGATATACAAAGATGATATAAAAAGCTACTTTTCCAAAATACGTGTTAATCGTATCGATTTGGGTACGAGTTTGAATCAGTAGTGAGACAGTGAAAATAAGAAAAGAGAAAATCCATACAAATTTCGTGCTACTTATATTTATTAGTCGTAGAGTTCCTCGATAAGCAGCCCATAAATAGAGACAAAGATTTGGTAAAATAATTAACATCCAAAAACAAACTGCTACAAATTCAAATCGCTCCATAAAAGGAAAACTGATAAAACTAAATAATGTCAGTGTTGCCCATATTGTTTTAAGTAGCTTTCCTTCACTGTAGTAAGTAATGGAAACTAACATCACTGCTAGGTATATGATGGTGGTAGCCAACAAACCTAAATGTGTATACTTACGGACGTTTTTTTTGTCCTTTATGAAAGGATAAATTATATTAAGTATTTCAAATCCAATAATTGTAAAGGTCATCGATTGTGCACCTTTTAATATTGAGCTAAAGTTCGTTTCTAAAACAGGAAGTAAACTATCTGCTGTTGAAAACTTCATTGGAAATAGTAACATAGGTAAAATCCATAAAGAGAGTACGATACTAAAAAAAGAAACACCCACAATTACTCGAAGTCCACCCGTGAAAGCATAGATAATGATTATTAGTAAAGTAGCTGATAGAAACCATGCACCGATACTAGGAAAAATCCATGCTTGAATCACTTCCATGTAATTACGTAACACAGACAAAAATGCTACAAAGCAATAAGCTATATAGATGGCGTTTAAAAAATTGCCTATCCACTTGCCGAAGATATCTTGTTGAATCCCATATAAATCATTTGAACCGTATATTTCTAATGTTTTTATCATACAAAAAGCAACGATATGTGTGGCTATGCCAGCCAATAGAACTGAAATCCATGCATCGTGTCCCGCATCTTTATATATAATACGTTGAAATCCCTGTATACCGACTCCTATTTGTGCACTGTGAATGACAAAAAAAAGCAAGTAAGCATTTATCATGTTTTGAGGACCAATTTGTATAGGATTTTTCATTCATTTCACCTTCATTTCAGCTTTCTTCGGGTTTTACAGGTTCAGGGGCAAATTTTTCCTCATCCGCAGGCCTTGTCATGGCGGGTCTTCTTGCCGTTAACGGTTTAGGCATTCTAATCACGCTATCTAGCATGCCTCTCATTCTAGGTGGGTAAAGTGGAGACATATACGGAGCACCTAAACTAGATTGACGGATTAGATGAATTAATATAAAACAAAAGGCTAGCATGATACCATAAAAACCCCAAAATCCTGCAAGTATAATAATTGGGAACCGAATAAGCCTGATTGCATTACCCATCATATAGCTTGGTGAAGTAAATGATGCCAATGCGCTTAATGCAATAATAATAAGTAATATATTACTTGTAATACCTGCCTGTACTGCTGCGGTTCCAATTACAATACCACCCACAATACCGATAGTTTGTCCGATTTTTGTTGGTAATCTTGCTCCAGCTTCTCTCAGTAATTCAATAATAAACTCAAGGAGTAATGCTTCGAATATTGGTGGGAAAGGCACTAATGCTCTAGACTCACTTAGTGGAATTAAGAAAGCTTGAGGAATAACCTCATAATGAAAAGTTAATGCTGCAACATAAATCGGTGTTAAATAAACAGATATAAAGAATGCAGTAAGGCGCAATATCCGAACAAAGGTAGCAATTTGCCATCTTAAGTTTTGATCTTCCTGACTATGAAAAAATTCAGTAAAAGATTGAGGGCAAACGATAGCCATCGAACTACCATCCACGATAATACCCAGTTTTCCATCTAATAGACAATCGCAAAATCTGTCGGGCCTTTCAGTCAACAACATTTGAGGAAAGACGGACATGGAGTTATCGTCAATCATTTCAGCTAGAACCGCACTATCGAGTAGTGCATCTATGTTAAGTTCTGTAATTCTTTGACGTAACGTATTCACCATTTCATCGGCGGCAATACCATTCATATATAAAAGCGTGACGGAAGTATTTGTACGTTTTCCCACTTTTATTTCTTCAATACATAGGTCAGTATTGACTATATAACGACGAACTAAAGAAATATTTGTAGGAAGACTCTCGTTAAAGCCAACCTGTGTTCCAATCACTTGTGATTCATTTTCAGGAGCAGACAATGATCGAGATTCTCGGCTCGCAATATTGGCTACTATTAGTTGTGCGAAGCCATTTACATGAATCACAACAGATCCATCTACTATTGCTTCAGTTGCTTCCACTAGATGGCTGATTACAGTAAGTTCAGGTATCGAAAGATTAGCCTTTATGTTTTCTGGTGTTTCATTTGGTTTGTCTTGTAAATTGGCTATAATATCATTGTTTAATGTCTGCTTATCGACTAAATTATCTATATAAATCAGACTAATATTGGGAGGAACAGACTTAATAATTAAATCAGATGGATTATTCGTAGCGTCTTTTATTGACTGAATAAAGTAATCTGTTGATTGGGCAATTTTCTCACGATTTTCTTTAGGCATAGGTACTTCTACAGGAGTCTTTTTTTTCCTGAAAGGTAGTTTAAATTTCATGTTGAATTGTAGGCTCCTCACATTTATTGCTTAGTTTTTAGAATAGACTTTAATAAGATGTTCTATACTTATTTCAATAATTTTCAATCATTCCTATTAGTAAGCAGGAGAGTTCTGGAGAATAATACAAACATGAGATGAGCACGATTTATTAGCTAGCTATTAGAAGTGAAATATTATGTGCTGCAAACGATCTGCATCATGCACTGATGCATAGCTATTTTCCAATTATTTGCAAGTTAAGGTTAAGTCAGGAACTCATTTGAGTAACTGGTCTTTTTTTGTTTCCAAAAATTTAATCTTGCCAAGATACAAACATTTGTTCTAATATGTATACAAACAAGTGTTCTTACATAAGATAGGGAAAGGGAAAATTATTGTGCCATTAGATGTTGCTAGTGGAGCAAAATTTTTTGAATGACTGGCACTGAGGAGGAAAACGAAGATGAGAGAGCAACTGATTAAAGCTATGCAACGCAATCAATTAGTGAACATGATGTATATAGCGAAAGATGGTTCCGTCACAAAAAGGCGTGTGAAAGTCATTAAAATTGTTGGCGATTCATTTCAAGCATTTTGTTTTACAAGACATGCAAGGCGTACTTTTTTAATCAGTAATGTTCTAGCCGTTATTCCTATTGTTCGTAAGGGGCGTGAAGTTGTATGAATTATGAAGGTATGCCAAATAGACCTATTATGTGTATTGATATGAAGTGCTTTTATGCCAGCTGTGTAGCAATGTTACACGGGTTAAATATTCTTGAAAATCCAGTTGCAGTAGTAGCAAACTTTGACCAACCAGGCAGCGTTGTACTTGCTGCATCACCATTGATGAAAGAAAAATTTAAAATCAAAACTGGAAGTCGTCGTTATGAGATACCGAAGCATCCTGACATTAGATTGTTTGAGCCTAAAATGAGTTTCTTTATTCAAATGTCGATGACAATTACCAATTTGATTTCTAATTACGTACCAGTTGAGGCTATACATGTGTATAGTGTAGACGAAAGCTTTGTTGACTTAACTGGTACTGAAAAGCTGTGGGGCTCGCCTGAGGAAACGGCGAAGGAAATACAAAGAGCTATTCTGGACCAATTTAATGTACCAAGTGCAGTCGGAATGGGCCCAAACATGTTAATAGCCAAATTAGCTTTAGACCTCGATGCCAAGAAAACTGGTTTTGCCAAATGGACGTATGAGGATATTCCGAAGAAATTATGGCCTGTACGACCTTTATCCGAAATGTGGGGCATAGGAAAACGAATGGAAGCAAATCTAAATGCTATGGGAATACAAACAGTTGGTGGTTTGGCTAATGCAGATTTAGAAGAATTAGAAGAGCGATTTGGTGTAATGGGCAATCAACTCTATCACCATGCATGGGGAATAGATTTATCCAAATTAGGGGAGCCGTTAATAACAAACGGCGCTTTAAGTTTTGGTAAGGGTCAAATGCTGATGAGAGATTATCACACACGTAAAGATATTTCTGTAGTGCTCTTAGAAATGTGTGAAGACGTAATGAAACGCGCACGTGATGCAGGGTTTGTTGGGCGTACAATTAGCTTAGGTCTTTCATATAGTCATAATGCCATGACCAAAGGGTTTCATCGCTCTAAAACCATTGCAGGACCAACAAGTGAAACGCTTGTGATGTATAAAGCTTGTATTGAATTACTGGATGAGCACTTTGCTGGAGAGCCAGCAAGACAATTATCAGTCCGAATATCCAACCTAGAGAAAGAACATAGCATTCAGTTGGATTTATTTGATGAACGTAAACCTCAACGACAAATCATAGGGCCTACAATGGATGCAATACGCAATAGGTTTGGAGCTACCTCTATATTAAGAGCCGTGTCTTATACAAGAGCTGGTACAGCTATTAAACGAGATCGCTTAGTTGGTGGTCATTTGGCATAGGAGTGAATGAAATGATAAAGGATAGAGGGAGTATTAAATGGGCATCGATGATGTTGCCAGAACATTTGGAGCTGCTGAGAGTGTGTAAGCAAACAGAATATATAGAGCCACCAAGAGAGCTAACGGATTGGGAGCTAGAAGAATTACAACAAACAATAAATCAAGCCTATCATCAGCAAAGCGACGTTAAGTTAGAAGTATGGACGGACAGTAAAACTACGCAATGGACTGGATTAATAAAATCAATTAATTTCAATACAAATGAACTTATACTGGAAACACTGATGAGGACTATACGCATTCCATTACAGCATATACAATCAGCACAATTGGAAGCTGATTATTATGATTAAAGCCGATGAAAGACAATTATTACACAAATATTTATTGTTGGAGTTAGCTGTGAAATCATTGCAAATTGATTATCAAAAAGCGGAACAATTTAAAATGAAAATAGTCTTTCTTCCTTTAATGGATTCATTGCTTAAGGAACTACGTCAAGAATATTTTAACCTCAAACGTCAGCTTGCACAGCATCGCATACGCGTAGTAGGATGGCAGCCTGTAGATGAATATTTTAGTGACGTGCAAGTCGCGACGGCAGGTAATGATGTAGTACTCCGTTATGCTAATCAGGCTCTCAAATCACAAGTGGAAAAACTGTTGATTAATCATATAAGCAATAACAAATGACAGGTCCTCTTGAGAGACCTGTTTTTTTATAGATTGGCTAAGTAGAAAAATGCTATAGCATATGCTACAAAAAAGATATATTTTTTTAAAGTTCATTGAAACTTTTTCAACTCTCTTATTCTCTTCTATTTTATAAAGATTAAATTTAGAAAAGAAAGGTGTATTGGAATGAAAGGTAGGAAAAGAATTAGATGGACTAGAATTGTGGCGGTCATTGTGTTCTTTACTATAATGCTAGGAGCTAGTTATTACTTAATAGGTGGAAAAATAGAGGATCATGGACAAGCTGAAAATCTTGTTAGTAATGCGGCAAGGCTTGTAGAAACCGAAGAAATAGCAGAAGAAAATGAAGCTAACGTGGAAGAAGTAATAGAAGAAGTAGAAACAACTGTATTGCGTCCAGATGGAAAATACATAGCGCTTACCTTTGATGATGGACCGAGCTCAAAAGTAACACCACGAGTATTGCAAACTTTAAAGCAACATGAAGCAAAAGCAACTTTCTTTATGCTAGGAAGCAGAGTTGAAATGTATCCAAATATTGCGGCACAAGTAGCTGCTGAAGGTCATGAAATAGCAAATCACACATTTAGTCATCCAAATTTAAAGAAATTGACGCATAAAGAAATGAGAGAAGAAATCGATAAAACAAACAATATTATTGAAGTGGCGACAGGTATAACAGCAACTTTGTTTCGACCTCCATATGGGGTATACAATCAAGATATTTTAAACTATACAAATGCAAATAATTATACTACCATTCTATGGTCTGTGGATTCACTAGATTGGAAAAGTCGTAATCCAGCAACGATAAAAGAAGAAATTTTAAATAATGTCTCTAATAAATCTATCGTATTAATGCACGATATTCATACTGCAACAGCAGAAGCTTTACCAGAGTTATTAATAACGTTAAAAAAAGAGGGATATGAGTTTGTAACAGTATCGGAACTTTTAACACTACAAGAAGAAAAAGTCGATCCCTATTTTGGCAATTAATTGTGCCAAAAAACAAAACTAATTAAAACATTTAGGATATTTGTTCAATCATTCGTAGATTGCATCCCCTCGTATCATTAAAGGGAGGTGAGTCTTTGGATACGCAAGTAGTCGAAGAAAAATTTAACGAAATATATGATAAAACTTATCATCAATGTTTAATATATGTCATTAGTAAATGCAATCATACGAATGTTATTCCTGATATTATTCAAGAAACATATTTAGCACTTTATCAAATACTAAAGAACAAGGGACACGATTATATTAAAAATCCAGAGGCCTATGTAATACGCATCGCTAAATCGAAAATCTACAACCATTATTCTTTAAAGGAAAAAGTAAAAAGCCTCATACCGTTGTTTGATATAAATAAAGAAGATAAAGAATATAATCAGGCTGATATAAATAGTGAACTATACGAAAATGAAATAGAAATTGCATTAGAAAATAAAGAAGTGCTATCGGCTATTTGGCGCTTCTTGCAATCAAAACCACAAAAGGTACAAAAGGTGTTTTATTTATTTTATTATGCTGAACTATCAATTCCTGAAATTGCTCAATTACTGCATTTAAACCAATCGACGATAAAAAACTATATTTACCGCACCACTCACGAAATACGAAAAAAGTTTGGGAAGGACGGTTGAAGCTAAATGAGAGAGCATGAACGAAAAGTATTAAAACGTGTTATTGAAGAAAACTTAGCGAATAAGGAATTGATACGAAAAAAAGTATTAACGAAGGCTGAAAATGAGATGGCTCCGAAGAAGAGAGTAACAATTATGAAAATGAAATCTATTGCAATTCCTTTAACGGCATGTCTTATATTTATGTTCTTTGTAAACTTAAGCCCTACATTTGCACTGGCAGTATCAAAAGTTCCTGTACTAGGGGCAGTAGCTAAAGTAATTACAATAGATGAATATATAGAGAAAACCGATTATATTGATGCGCATATTAAAATTCCACAATTTACTGATATGCGTAATCCATCGATAGAAAATCGAATCAATACGATGATTAAGAAAAAAATTGAGAGTCTTGCTGAGAAGGCAAGGCAAGACTCAGCGGAATTCAAAAAAAACTACCTTGGAGATGGGGAGTATTCGGAGGATATTGAATATACGCCGAGCATATACAAATTTGATTATGAAGTGAAAAGTTCAAATGAACAGATTTTGTCATTTATCATTAGTGAAACAGAAACAACGAACGGATTAACATTTGTCACGAAATATTTTTATAATATTGATCTGACAACAGGAAAGGAACTAACACTTGTTGATTTACTAGGTCCCGATTACGAGAAAATAGTAGATCCTGAGATTGAACGTCAAGTGAAGGAGCGTGCCAAGGCTGATGAAAATCTATTATGGTATTATGAGGAATATTACGCTTCAAAGGGTGCTGGAGGAATAGACGAGTTTACATCTAAAAACTTCTATATTAATGAACAAGGAAACCCTGTCATCTTTTTCTATGAATATAACATCGCCCCACCATATGCAGGACCACAGGAATTTGAGATAGAACGATAAACAATATTGAAACATATAGAAGAAGACCAGCTACTTATAAATAAAAAGTAGTTGGTCTTCTTGTATAACACCCAGCGGTGAAAATAGTAACTTTACCTTGTATACTAATGAAATATCAATTAAATATAGCGATTTTAACAATAAATACTTTACGAAATAAACTGAATAATAGTAAAATTATAATAATTGAATGACCGAAAATAGTGAGAACCACATTACAATCCGGAGGAGAGCAAAATGAAGAAGTTTAAACTTTTTGCCAGTATTGTAGCTGTTAGTTTGTTGACTATAGGGTTTGGTTCATTTGCAAATGCGTCCCCAACATATCACCAATATTCAGGGAAAGTTCAAATTATAAATGATTTAGAGACCAATGATGCTATTAAAGAAACTACGGGCAGTGCTTACAATTTAGTGTCGTATATTCAGAAAGGCAAATTGGTATAATGGGTTGAAAAGGGGACTAGAAATGTTACAAAAAAAGAAGCATACAAAGAGCGCAAAGTTATTGTAATGGATTATTTAGGAAATGCTAGTTCTTTAGTAGGGGAGAATGTTTATTTAAATATATCAACTTCTCCAGGTACGTTAGAAACAGTCGATACTGCAGGAACGTGGACACCTAATTAATCGATTTGATAAAAGATACTCAATTTTTGGTCATTCAATCAATTGATTGGAAATGGTGAAAGTTGAGGTGTTGAGATGATTATGTATATTAGGCAAGAGTTTAAAAGAGCATTATTATCCAGAATGGGACTTATCACAATAGCCTCCTCTATTCTACTCGTTTTTATTGGTATGCTGGAAGCATTAATATGGATTAATAGCGGGGTGATTTCAATTTTATATGCCTTTTTACAGGGCTATAATGCTGGAACGGCATCCTTTATCGTTATTGCGTTTCCTATTATTGCATGTATGCCGTTCGCGAATTCTTATCGAATAGATATTCAAACAGGCTTCCATCATTATATACAATATCGTATGAAAAAAAGCCGCTATATGACAATTCGTTTAGCTGTAAATGCACTTGCAGGAGGAGTAGCTGTTGCAATTGGCCCTTTTATTGCTTTTATTTTTTTAATGGCTTTAAAGCTTCTATTAAATGTACCAATGTTAAGAATCGAGCAAAGATTGGAACCGGTGCTTTTTTTTCAAAGTATCGGTGTAAGTTCACCAATTCTCATGATGATGATAATGATCGGAATTATGTTTTGTTGTGGGATGATATTTGCAACTCTAGGTTTAGGAATATCTGCGGTAATTCAAAATAAATATATTGCGATATTTATACCGTTTATTTATCTTATTATTTCAGTGACAGTATTGGCGAAAATTCACCCTGCTTTAAATGCGATGGCATTGTTTGATGTGGATATCATTGACCAATATCATATTGACCAAACTTTTCTATACGGCGTAGTGCTTGTTGTAGTGGGGATGACACTATTTTTTATAGGAGGGGCAACAAAGATTGAAGAGCGGTTTAAAGAGTAAAAAACGATTAAAGCTATATTCAGCTAATAAAAGTATCGTTTTCGTTTATATTGTGTTGATGTTATATTTCTATAATCTGTTGCTATCAACAAAATTAGTCGAAGGAAATATCTTTGATTTATTACTTCATCTTACGGAGTTTCATCCTCTTTTTTATTCTATCTTGCCTGCATTTTTAATGATTCTTATATCGTTATTTTCATTAGGGAATGTGCAAAACTATTTGTTAATTCGATTTTATACGAAACGGCAATGGTATCATGCAAACCTTTTACGAGTGGTAAAGTCAGCTACATACTTCTGTTTAATGCTTGTGGCAATAATGGTACTCGAAGCTGTATTTGTATTAGATTTTAAGAATCAATGGAGTAATTATAGTGTTCATTACTATAAACATCATACTGAGCTATTAAGTAATAGCACACCTATTTTCTTAACTACGATGTCAGTCGTACTATTATGGTTGTTTTTATGTTTTTTCGGAATGCTTTTTTACATAAGCTACTTGTTTACAGGACGGATATTATTAGCCTGTTTAGTCGTTCTTTTAGTCAACATGTTGAATATAGGTGTGTTCCTTTCAAAAATAACGCCTATTTCTTCTTATTTATTTTATGACCATATCAATGTTTTTCAATATACCACTAGCTCAATTTCTGACATAACCGATTATCCATATCCAATTCTACTATATTGGATTGTGTTAATTTTCATACTTTATTTAATTGGGTATTGCTGTATCAATCATAAGGATATGTATATTGGAGAGAGAAAATAATGCTAAAAAAATTAATTTTCTATTATTTATGTTCTTTCTTTAAACCTACGTATGTTCTATGTATCGTTGGCGTTTTTGTACTGAATGGTATTCTTGTTCATACCACATATGGAGATCTCATCCCAAATGGCTATGCAAATCGGATTGTATTTATGTTCTATATGCCTTTAAATATCCAATTCGACTTGTTACGTTGGTTATTAATTATTATCCCTATCCTTCTATTTTTTAGTTCGTTTATTTTGCGTGAGTTGCGTGATCATCCAACGTACCTCATTCTAAGAATGAAAAGCTATCGTCATTGCTTTCATAGTATGTTTATTGCAATATGCATCAGTTTAGTTGGAACAGTTGGAATAGCTTATGGGGTTACGGGAATGGTTATTTTCTTTTTTAATAGTCAAATCGAAGGTCAAAGTAATACAGGATTATCGTTGTTCCTAAGCACGAATGGATGGCAAGAGCTGTTGAATCATTTTACGCTATTTATCTTGACGTTATTGTTATTACTTATTGTCCACACGATTTTTTCGTTTATTATTCATAATGCTGCCTTCGCAATGTTCACCGTTATTATTAGTATGATTGCATCGGCTACTATCGGTTATTTGTTTCCATCCTTACTAAAATTTTTACCGTTAACGTATTTCCTGCTCGGTTTGAGAGAAATGCAGGGAGGTAACTTCTGCTTGGTCTAATAGTATAATCCTGCTATGTATCGTTTTGTCCTATTGTGTGCTTTCTATACTTTTTATTAATCTACGAGAAAAAATAGTTGGTATTTGATATAAAAGGGGGTTGTATAAATGACAATACTCGAAATACACAATTTGTATAAAAAGATAAAGGGCCGTGAGCTGCTGAAAAATATAACATTAGTCATTGATAAACCTGGAATTTATGGGATTGTCGGTAGAAACGGTTCAGGCAAAAGTCTATTATTTAAGATGATTGCAGGACTTTTTGTTCCGAGTAGTGGCACTGTAAGTGTGTTTGGTGACATTATCGGGAAAGGTAATTTTCCGAAATCCTTTGGTGCACTGTTAGATACGCCAGGATTTCTGACCCATTATTCAGGTTTTCAAAACTTAAAAATACTCGCCTCGATACAAAACAAAATTAATGATAAGGATATTGAGAATGTACTGACACTGGTTGGACTTGATTTTAATGATAAAGGACCAGTTCGTAAATATTCTTTGGGCATGAGGCAAAGATTAGGGATTGCACAAGCGATTATGGAGAAACCAAAATTACTATTATTGGATGAACCGATGAATGGGCTGGATGAATCAGGTGTATCGGAAATGCGAGAGATGATTCTTAACTTTAAAAAGCAGGAAATAACCATTCTTTTAGCGAGCCATAATCCTGAAGATATTGCTTTACTTTGCGATGAGGTTTACAAAATGGATGCAGGGGAGTTAGCTCTTCATACTATTAATACAAATAGAACGACACAGCTTATTTAAAAATACAGCATCCTTGGAGAAGGATGCTGTATGGGCAATCTAATCTATCAATTCAACAAAATCCTGTATGTGTTTTTCAATAAGGTCATTTATCTTTCTAACTGTTAATGGTGTGATTTGGTCAAACATAGTATGGAGCGGAATAATAGAAGCTTGAATTTCTTTGTTTTTATCTAGGTCTTCACGTATAACAGTAAAGTTTTCTAAAGTGTTCGGATAATTATTTTGTAGAAAAACTTGTTCAATCTTTTCAAAAAGTGCTAGCAAGGACTCATCCTCAAAATATTTAGCACTGGCTTTGAGCGCTAGCCAACTTTTAGGTTGGGCGTAATAATAGGCACTCCACCAATAAAATTCAATCAGCGATTTACTGGCGTGATTATAGTACGTATAAAATACAAATAAAGCCTTTTGTCCTTGGGATAATTGCATGTAAAATTGTTCTTTAAAATGGATGGTATCCGTTTCATTGGATATGCCCATTTTATAAAGATAAATAAGGGGCTCAAAGCATTTGTTACTTAAGTCAGAAGTCGTTAAATTAAAATCGTGTTTTTTCATTTTTACCAACAAAATATTATCACACTCCCTGCTTAAATCATACTACATTTGGAAATTAATGTGCGAAAAATTGGCCCTCGGGAAAATTAAAAGCAACCTTATGGGGTTGCTTTTTTTGTATGACCTAATAGGAATACTAGTTAAATCGGATTTGTTCTAGTATCAATATATTGTTTTGTAAGAAAAATTACATATTTATATAAAACATAAAAGACTATAATAAACGCGATAATCGATTCAAGAATGGAAACCCAATGGAACAGTACTGAAGTAAATCCTAGTTGGTTATAAAAATTGGTAGCTGCAGTGATGGCAGTTGCTGAAATGACTAAAGGAAACGTAAATCCTGCATAGCTTGGGTAAAAATCAATTGCTAGTAATTTAGGAAGCTGTGTCAAAATAAGAAAATATAGGCCTTGGGATAAACCAAATAGCAATGTGACAATCAGGATATTTTTATTATCAAAGGCATTTAAATAGCCTGTTAAACAAAGAGATCCAGGCGCCGCAATAATTGTAATGAGAGGAAGTGTAGAATCCTCCATATTTTTTATAGTAAAGACACGATGCAAAATAATCGGTAATAACACTAAATATAAAGATAATGCAATCCAGAAAATCCAACGACCAAATGCAGGATAAAAATTACATGATGTGACCGTAATAACACCAATCCCTACATAAGTGATAAACCAGCTAGGATAGACGTGATGGATTTTTACTGATTGTGTTATTAAGAAAAAATATGTGAAATAAGCCATTAACATAAAATGTACGATAACAATACTTAGCCATATATATGACAAATAAGGTGTAAGCCAATCAACTTCAAGAAAATAAGTACAAATAATCATTAATCCCATTGTAAAAGTAGGAGCTACTGAAGCTACAATCGGATTTTTTAAAACAGAAAGTGTATGTTTAAATGTGAAGATCAGTTTAAATATCACTAAGCACATTAGCGCCATTCCTATAAGGCCTACTAAAATACCAAATCTCGGCATGCCATCAGTTTTTATAAGATTTCCTAAAGAAACGAGTGCTAAAATTAAGCCACAAATAGGTATCGGAATGTTTTTAAGAAAGCTTTTCATTATGTTCCCTCCGGTTGTTTAATTCAATTTTACCTTGTATAAACATTGTAAATCGGATTATACTATTTGTGAAATTGATAATTTGGATATCAATTATTAAGAAATCCAATAATTGAATTGGAGGGTCGTTAATGTTTCAAAGTTTAAAAACATTTGTGAAAGTATATGAATTGAAAAACTTTACAAAGGCAGCGGAAGAATTATATTTATCACAACCAACAATATCTACTCAAATACTTAATTTAGAGAAAAAGTTAGATGTAACTCTCTTTACTAGAAAAGGGCGACACGAAATTATTCCAACGAGGGATGCTGATTTTCTTTATAGACGAGCGCAAAGTATTCTAGATAACTGGGAAGATACGATAGAAACACTTAATAACAAAGAAAAAGAAATCGTCCGAACAAAATGCCGTATTGCCTGTTCAAATACGTGTGGTATTTACTTTCTTCCAAATATAATGAAGTCTCTTTTAGAGAACTTTCCAGATATAGATTTTTCCTTACAATTGATGAATTCAGAAGAAGTAGTGAAGCGATTAAAACAAAACGAAGCGGACTTAGGGTTTATCGAAAAAATAGTGGATACAGGTAGCTTGAAACGAAGCCTATTAAATATAGATCAACTTGTGTTAGCTGGTAATCCTGAATCTAGTTACTGGTTAAACCGTGAAGAGGATTCGGGGACACAATTTTATTCGGATATGTATGTAAAAGAAAATAATTTGAAACCGATACATATTTATCTTAATAACAATGAGATGATAGCGGCGCTGTTAAAGGAGGGAATTGGGCAAACCGTTATTTCACAAAAAGTTGTACCAGAAGGCGTTAATTGGCAACCACTATCCCCAAAATATACTCGAAATTTTTATTTTTTGGCGAAAGAAACTCAATTAAAAGAAAGAATCAACGAGTTAGAAAAGTTTATTAAGGATAGGGGTGCCTGACACTCAAACAATTCAGAATTGTTTGAGTGTCAGGCACATTCCATTACATCGGGAATTGAATATGCTAGAGAAGGTGCAGAAATTAAAAATAGTGAGAGGAGGATTTAATATGGAGATTTCAAATAATGCACTAACGCTCATTGCAAAATGGGAAGGGTTTCGCGCCGATGCATATGTAGGTTCAGATAATGTTTGGACAATTGGTTATGGTACAACAAAATGGCCAAGTGGAAAATTAGTAGAAAAGGGACAGACGATTTCCAGAGAAGAAGCGTGGGAATTACTGAGAAAGCAAGCACAAGAACATGCAAATACAATAGAATACTATGTTAATGTTCCTCTTAACCAAAATCAGTATGATGCCCTTGCAAGTTTCCAATATAATTTAGGACGCTACATTCTAAGAAACAGTATGCTATTAGAATACTTGAATAATAGGCAATGGGAACAAGTAACCAAAGAGATGTTGTTATACATCTACGCAAGAGGGAAAAAGCTTCAAGGGCTTGTTAACCGTCGTATGGACGAAATAGCACTTTTTTTAAAGCCTATAGCGACAGTTGATGTAAGTAAAAAAATCGAATATGTCGAAATTGATAGGGAGCCAAAAAAATTTCGTATTCAAAGTGGGAAATACAGTAGTCAAGAAGCAATGGTTGTGGCAATGAATGAGGCAATAAAACAGAAATATTTATCGTACGTAGAACAAGTGAAAGATAGTTCAAATGTAAATGGTTGGCGGTTTATTAGCGGTTGGTATAACACACAAGAAGAAGCAAAAATAATTGCTGAAAGGGCTATTATAGCAGGTAAATTAAACTACGCAACGATTCGTGGTACCGCGCAATAGAAGTGTGACAGGCACTCAAACAATTCTAAATTGTTTGAGTGCCTGTCACTTAATAACAAAACGAGGTTCGTAATCACTAATAACTTCAAAAATTCCATCATTGTAACAATAGATATGATGTTCTACGTTGGGTATCTCTTTACTTCCTATCCAAGGTAATTGATCAAACCACTCAATATAATCTGAATTGCTCATTTTGTAAAACCACTCAGCACATGGATTAGTAGGTGGATTTTGTTCGATGGATTCGTTAACAAGTGGGAATAGGTCCGACCTTGGGATTTCGCCAGCATATCTGAAAGACCAAACAAAATCTTGTATTGGAGAAATTTTATCGTATATAATATCAACTTCAGATCCGTTAATATCTGTTAATGTTAAATATAAACCACGATCACTATAATTTAATTGAGCATTTACGATTTGAGCCCTTTGTAAACATGTTACGGGCTGCCAAATATGAAGTCTGCGTGTACTAATAAAATCTCCCCCTCGAAGTAGCAGGCACTCAAACAATTCTAAATTGTTTGAGTGCCTGACACCATTTTATCTATCATATTCATAGTCGTAAGGAACATTTTTACTACCACATCCAACAAGTAAAAAAGATAGTGAAAATAGTAAGATTGAGCATACAAATAATTTCTTCATATTAGATAATATTCCTCCGTTTCGCACGAGCCAGTCCTATTGTTTACATTTTATTGGAACGATTCTATAAAGTATATAATAAAAATCTCTTCAAATAACTACTTATTAAATATATGTTAAATAAGAATTTACAATTGAAGTTGAGAATTTTGGCATGATGTTAGATAGCAACCTTGTTATTGGACGCAAAATAACACCACCGTGTTGATGAATGCAGAGGAAAAATAACTACTGAAAAAGTTTTTATATTCCTTAATGCGGTTGCAACATCATTTATCTTTTTACTTTATTGGCATAAGATAAAAGGATTTTCATCTTGCTTCATCATCCACACGGTGTTGAAATGACCGTATATCAATTATATTCGGAATGATTAATAATCGAAATTGTAGGATTGAGTATTAGTAAGATTATGTAGTATCGAAAAATGCTTACTTTCTAGAGTTTTTTAGTTTATTTAGTTCTTTTGTTAAATATTGAACTTGCTTTTCTAATTCATCTATTTTGTTTGAATTGCCATCATTATTGTTATTGTTGTTGTTGCTATTATTATTATTTGATTCTTGCGCGCCCTCTAATGCCATAATTGCTGATATTGTAGCTAGCCCATCACCTAATGTAGAAAAAATTCCAGCAAGTACTGCCAGCTTAGCAGCATCAATTTCATTGTTTGAGAAAAGATCAGTAATATCTTTATTTTTACTCAAATTATTCCCCCCTAAGCTAATCATTATTATATCTTATTCTGGGACCTTTATTTAATACGGGTATTTAAAGCAAAAGATTAGAGAGGGCTTTCTAAGCGTTAATTGGACAATATACATGGACAATTATGAATTATTTTGAACTGAGTCATTAAGACAGCACCCAGTTGCAGCTCATACCGCTAACAAAAGTTAAGATTGTAATGAGAGCTGGTGGGAATGAAAAAAAGGCCACCTAAACAGTGACCTTTAAAAGAAAGAATGGTAGGCAAAGGATAAGTTTACGCTATCCGAAAAATTATGGGCTCATATGCGAGCACAGAATCAGTGAACATTATAAATATTAATATGAGATGAATGTAGCACCAACAATAATTAAAAGGATAAATAGTACAACAATTAACGCAAATGATGAACCTGATCCATAACCATTACCACTACCACCATAATATTCTTGAGACATAATTACTTCCCTCCATTCTATAATTTATTTATTTCTATAATTACTATATGAAAGAGTGTGAAAATAGTTTGCGATATATATCTTGTTCTATTAAATATAATTTATAAATTGAAAATGAAAGTTACAACTTGGAGATTTCATTCAGAGAAGGGTAAGAGTTTTTTTGTTGATTTTACAATAAAATTTGTTAGCTAAAAATAGACTGTTAGTAAAACTAAAAAAAATTAATACACAAAAGTAGCTCCAACAATGATTAATAGAATAAATAAAACGACGATTAAAACAAATGTAGAACCATAACCTCCGCCTTCATTGCCTCCATAATAACAACTGTTGTTGTAGTTTCCAACATTTCCTTGGTATCCCATGACTATCCCTCCTTTCTAATTCTATAATATGTATAGTTTTAAAAAGTGTAGAGGTTTTTATCCAACCCTTTAGAACAATCAATTTGAAAATACTTATAAAACACAGGTTGGAAAAACATACGTGTTATCTGTGAGAGGAGATAGATAGTTTGCGAAGTAAAAACCTATAAATGCGATAAAACAGTCCTCGGCCTTCTGTAATAAATTCTCTTTGTAACAACCATTTGCTCGTAAGCCTTAGTTTAGCGCGGAAAGAGAACTCAACTCATAAATGCATGTAATATTTCACATAAATAATGACCAAGTCATCAACTGATGGTAAAATATAGATAAAAATGGAGAATAACCATATGGAAAAAATTAAACAGGTTGAATTAAAGCATTTTTCAAGTAAATACACGAAAGAACTAAATGATTTCGTACTGACAGAAGAACAAAAAGAGTTTTCTTCACTTCCAAGTAAATTTGAAGAAATTAATGAAGGACAGTATCGGGTAGTAATTTTAAGTGACAATACACCAGTTGGTTTCTTTCTTCTAAATGCAAACGAACGAGTAAAGAAATATTCAAGTAATGTGAATGCTTTGTTACTAACTGCGCTATCCATTAATCATAGTGAGCAAGGAAAAGGGTATGCAAAACAAGGAATGACATTACTTGTTGAGTTTGTAAAAGCAGAATTCCCGAATTGCGATGAAATCGTTTTAGTGGTAGACGAAGATAATGTACCTGCGCAGAAACTATATTTAAAAGTCGGATTTGAAGATACGAATAAGCGGCTAACAGGACGTATTGGGGAAGAAATCATCATGAGCCAATTAATAAAATAAAGGAACGCCCGATTGTCATTACCAGAGTTGATTTTACATTTTGTAGATCAACTCTTTTTATGTGGAAAGGTAACAAGCCAAATGAAGCGATAAAAATAAAAAACCGACAAAAGATTGTCGGTTTAGAAAAATTTATTTTGAGTTGTTTTCATTTGCAAATCGTCCAGATGCATATTTTTTGTTTGCTTCTGCTTGTTGGATTTGTTGTTTAATTTGATTTACATCAGATTCCATCCCGAATTCTTGACTCATTGAGTTTGCTGAACCAGAAGCTTGTTGTTTGTTCGCTTCCGCTTGTTGGTTTTGTTGTTTAACATGATTCACATCAGTTTTATTATCATAGTTGTTTGCCATTGAAAATCACCTCCTGAATTATAGTTTGTGCAGAAGGTGCCTTTGTATCCTTCATATATTTTCTCTTTTTAATGGAAAAATATGAAGGGAAATTATAAAGATTTACCAGAGTGATATTTACAAATAAAAAAGGGGTCACTATTAAGTGACCCAGAAAGAATTGAGGGAGGTAGTGACTGTCAACTAGCGCCACAACCTAATAAGTGCGTGCGATACACTCAATAATAATGTGTGTAATTAAAGGTTACTTATACATTAAAAAGCTGTAACGTCGTCACCGTTACAGCTTGAATAATTAGTTATTCATATCCTTAAGACCTGGACTGTGTTCATTTGGCATGTCTGGCATAAGTGGTACTGGGAAACCTTCAGGAGGAGGGGTCACTTTTAGTTCTCCACCATTTCTACTAGGAGTTTGTCCTTGGAAAATTTCACCGATACGTGTTGGGTCTAATCTAAAGTTAAACTGAGCATTGTGATAGCCCATTTCAACAAACTTCCGACACTCAGGATATTTGTTAATATCGTAGTTCGGTACTGGGAATAGTTTTCCCCAATCTACACCTAACGTTTCTAAAGCTTTAGCAAATGCATTTTGATGTGCATTGTCTCGAACGATTAGAAAAGCAAGTGTTTCTCTGAAGGTCTGATTAGAACTCATTTCATATATCCGTGTTTTTTGAAGAACCCCAGTTGACTCAAGTACTAAATTATCTAATAAATCCGCTATTAAGTTTCCATGTGCATACACCCACGAACCATTCCATGGATTACCTGCAGCATCCACAGGTAAAGAAGATTGTGCGCCCACAATGTAATGGTGTGGATTTGCATGTCTAACGGCCTCATCTAAAGGCGCTTCGTCCATACCATTATTCCCTGGTGCAGAAGATTCTCCAGAATCATTTAGTAGTTGGTTAATCGTATTTTGTACTAGTTCTACGTGAGCAATTTCTTCTAAAAAAACCCCACGAAGCAAATCACGATATTGTGTTTCTTTGCCGCGAAAATTGGAACTTTGAAAGAAGTATTGCATCATCGTTCTCATTTCACCATAATGCCCACCTAGTATTTCCTGCATTACACGTGCTGCCTGAGGATCTGGTTTGTCAGGCTTTATGATGTTTAGTAATTCTTCTTTATAGTAATACATTTAATTCCTCGATTCTTGAAAAATAATTTATTTTTCAGGATAGTTCACATGTAATGGTGGAGGTACAAGCCAGCCCTTATTTTTATTCAATCGTAAAAGCTTAGCACCAAGTTGTGCCTTGGCTGTATGGAATTGACCATACATCATGGCAATGTCTTCTCGAATTGACATCCCCATTGCTTGACTGCATGCAACTAATCCAGCTGCAACGTCAGCAGATAGAGCTGCGCTTATTTCAGGATCATTAAATTTCGCACCTGGAGGGATATCTTCCATTCTTGCTACAGGTCTTTCAGGTGAAGCAGGAGGTAAAGCAATACCATTCGTTTTAAGAATTTTTTCTAATTGTTTTACTTCTTCTCTTCCTGTTTCAATTAAATCTTCGATAATTTTTTTTAAATCTTCATCACCTGCGTGATTATAAAACGTTTGGTAACCAGAAATCATACCATAATTTGCAATTAAATTTGACCATACCCCGAAAACCTCACCGTAATGCAATGGCTCGTCTTTTGGATTTCCACCTAAAATGCCCAATCGTGACACTTCCTTCTTTAGTTTTTTTTCAAACAAGGATAGTATGGGTTACTGCAATTAGATTTATGTTAATAAAATAGTAATTAAAAAATGCTGTTTTAGCATAAAACATATCCATTTTGCTCACGATAAGCTGAATATTTTTAAAGGGGATGATTGGATGTTCAATCGCTTATCTGCACAAAATGGTGTATTTCGATTACCACCAATTCAGCGCAAAAATAATAAAGAGTTGGATATTGCCATTGCTGATCTGGAAGCAAGAGGGTTCCGTTTAGTAAGGCGTGGTATTCTAAATGAAAAATTACAAACGATTAAAAACCCAACTTATCATAAAGTCTGGGCTATAATGGAAAAATTGATGTTTTAGTAAACGACACGCTATTTTATAGATAAAAAGCTACAGCGATTACTATCACTGCAGCCCTATAAGTAGTGAAACACTACGAAATATTATTGTGGCTGTATGTGGTTTATTTATACTTCATTTGAAGTATTCGGACTGGTAAAAAGTATAGAACCTCTTAATAAGGATAGATTAATGTCTATTGGAGGTGATTCGTATGACTAAAGAAAAGAAAAAGAATGAATTGGAGCAAGAAGAATTTGCAAATGAGTTTTTACCTGAAGAGCTAGAGGGACAAAAAGAAGAAGAAAAACAACAACAGAAAGAACAACAATTCAATAAAAAAGAAGAGCAATAAAAATAGTGTCACAATCTTTGGGTTGTGGCTCTTCTGCATTCATAAGCAAGCGAAGAGAGAGGGGTTAATATGGACAAAGATTTGAATTATGGTGAAGATTATAAGTTCATACCTGCTACTTCAGTTAGAAGTGGTGTTGGTATTGAAGTAATACCTGATTTATATCAATATACAATTCAAATTGTAAATATTGTGCTTTATGGTAATATAAATACAAAAGATTTCGTGCTTATTGATGCAGGCATGCCAAAAAGCGCAGAAGAGATAATTTCAGTAATAGAGGAACGGTTTGGGCCTAATTCTCGTCCTAAAGCAATAATTTTGACGCATGGCCATTTTGATCATGTTGGAGGAATTATAGAATTAATAAAACGGTGGAATGTCCCTGTCTATGCCCATGCTTTAGAAATTCCTTACTTAACAGGAAAACAAAACTATCCAGAACCAGATCCTTCTGTTAGTGATGGATTAGTAGCTAAAATGTCACCTTTTTTTCCTAAGGAAGCGATTAACATAGGAGACAATATTAAAACAGTTCCAGAGGATGGTCATATTCCTTATATGCCTGGTTTTCGCTGGATACACACACCAGGACATACACCAGGACATATTTCTTTATTTCGTGAAAAGGATCGAGTGCTCATTACTGGTGATGCATTTGTTACAGTTAAACAAGAATCCCTTTATAAAGTTTTAACACAAACAAAAGAAATTAGTGGTCCGCCTCAATATTTAACAACGGATTGGCAGGCAGCGCGAAAATCTGTTGAGAAGTTAGAAGCATTAAAACCTCTCATTGCTATTACTGGTCATGGATTAGCAATGAAAGGTGAAGAACTTCAGAACAACCTTCAGAAACTTGTAGAAAAATTTGATGAAATCGCTCTACCTAAGCACGGGAAATATTTAAATTAATGCATATATTATTCAAGGGGTATAGCCAATTCCAATTTCCGCAACAATTAGTGGATAGTACGTAAAAGTCTTTACCTTGCACGGTTCCGATTAAATAATTGATTAACTTTATTTCCTTAAACAAGAAACATATGTTCCTGTTTTAAACAATTCATTTCCTTCATATAAGTCATTTTTTGAAAGATTACGTCGGTGAGAATAGTTATAAGCATCAGAGTTTTATTAGTATTCCAACTAGCGCACTTAATGAATGAACAAGCGCAAGAATTCTGCTAGTAGTAAAACTTGTCGTTTCTTGCGCTTACCCGGGAAATTTTTTTATTTCCTCATCTGAAAATATTTCCAAAGGACATTGGAAATACATATGAGTGATGAATTTGAAATAGAAACTAGTAGTCTGGTTTTAAAAGTAAGATAGGGAGATGCTCATCGTGACTAAGTGATAAAATGAAATTGTTATTCCATAGGAGGTGTAATGATTGCGTTTTTTATTGTAATGATATTTTTGATTCTACTAATGGGGATTCTAACTACATCGAAAAAGACAAGTCAAGATAATTTGAAATCTTCTAGCAATTCCCATGATAATACGACTGATTTTATTACAACAAGTTCTTTCTTTTCGGTACAAAATACAGATAATACGAATTGTTCGGATACCACTTCGAGTGACAGTGGTTCTTCAGGAGGTTCGTGCGATTAAGTATTCAAGTCGTTTCCAAATCGGAAATGGCTTTTTTTTTGTCCGCTAGTTAGGAGGGTACCATTGATTGAACTACATTGTTTAATAAAAGAGAAGAAACATACGAAAGTAAAGATTTCTTTACGTTGGTCAAATACTATTGATTAAAGTTTGAAATCAATCTAAGATGTTGACGGGGAAATAAGTTTGAAAGATATTGCTGACGGATCGCCGTATGCGATGAAAGTCGCTCGTACGGTGAAGGCTCGTTATAAACTGAGAAGATAAGACGAGAATAGCGGAAATGTAGTACCAGTCAATCCAGCAATTAACTTACAGGCAACACCTGGAGCGATAGGCTCTGGGGATATAGATGTATCTTGGAACGGCAATAGTGATCCAAATTGGTCACACTATACAATGTATATTCTAGTTTCCAATACTAATGAAGCGGACGAGAGCAGTCCAAAGTATGCGGATATTACCTATAAAGGTAACGATGGTTTTGGTGATTCGTATAGTCCAGGAACTAGGGTTTCATATGCTCTTTATTCTATTATGAAAGATGGTTCTAAAACTGTTCAAAAAGTTACTGTTATTGCTCCATAATTGAAGCAAGAGGAAACCTCACTATTTTTTCGGTGAGGTTTCTATTTGTTCATAAATAGAAATAACAGTTCAATACGATAAGGCATTATAGAAATTATCTAATCTTTAAAATTACTTTCCCTTTAGCTCTTCCTGATTCTACATACTCCATTGCCTTTTGTGCATCTTCGAATAAAAAGATTCGATCAATTATAGGTATAATTTTACCTGACTCAATGAAGTCTGCGATAATACGTAATTGATCACCACTTGGCTTCATAAATAAAAACGAATATTGAGCATTATGCTTCTTTTCAAGAGCAGTCAGTTTATAACTTGCTGCAGAAAATAACATTGTTTTGAATAGCCCTGCGCCATATTCTTTAGCAAAACGAGCATTTGGCGTACCTGAAACGGAAACGATTTTCCCACCATCTTTAATAATATGAAACGATTTTTCAAGTGTCTGTCCGCCAAGCGTATCAAACACTGCATCATAATTTTTAAGGATGTCTTCAAAATTTTCTGTTTTATAATTGATTACCTCGTCTGCGCCAAGCGATGTTACTAGTTTAGCACCAGCTTCACTAGCTGTTGTTGCCACAAGGGCTCCCATAACTTTTGCCAGTTGAATAGCAAATGTCCCAACACCGCCAGCACCAGCATGTATTAAAATTTTTTGTCCTTTTTGTAAGTGCATAATGTCATGTAAGGCTTGGTATGAAGTTAGGCCAACGAGGGGAATAGATGCAGCTTCCTCAAAGCTCAAATTTTTTGGTTTTAGAGCAATATCATCTTCATGAACAGAAATATATTCCGCAAAAGTACCGATTTTACTCTTGCGTGGGCGTGCATATATTTCATCTCCCACCTTAAATCGAGTTACTTTTTGTCCAACCTTCATCACAACGCCAGAAAAATCATTTCCGAGAATTAACGGCATTTCATACTTGAGTAACATTTTCACTTTTCCATCTCGTATTTTAAAGTCAATAGGATTAATACTAGCCGCATGTATTTCTGTGAGTACCTCGTAATCAGTTATTTCAGGTGTAGGTATTTCTGTTAAACGCATCGGAGCTTTACCATATTTATCAATAACCAAAGCTTTCACTGTGTTCATTCCTCCATAATTGTATTAATAAGCTATTTTCAATCGTATTGCTTTAACAATGTTTCAATATCCACAATAAGCGTTTTTAATAGGCTTAATTTTGTCCGAATATCAATATAATAAAAGTTTTTTGTACCTTCTTTTCGCATTAAAATAATTCCTGCATCTCGTAAAATTTTTAGGTGATGTGACACTGCAGGTCTAGAAAGGTGTGTTTGTTCCGTAATTTCACCTACACGCAATCCTGTTTGACAATCTGTTTCCATTAAAACTAACAAAATCGATTGACGTGTTTCATCACCGATAGCCAATAGTACTTTTTGACAATTCATAAAATCTTCTTTAATAGTGTTTAGTTGGTCTTTTTTATTTATCAATTAAATACCTCCGATTGTTAGTTGAATAGTTTAAGTTATTGAACCATGTTATTGAATACAACAATATATTAATGCGATAACCTCTGCAATATTGAGAAAGTAAATCGAGACGAATGCCCTTTAGAAGAAAAAAATGCTAAAAATAATTGTTCTTTCAAGAGATGATTTTCACATAAACACTCAGGAAAGTTGAATTTAACCACAAAAAAATACCCCGAGAAAAGCACCCTCGAGATATTTTAGTGACAACCTGTTCATCCTCTTAAAAACATATATTTTATAAGCAGATAAATGAGCTAATTATATATAAATGTTTTATGAAAATTACTCATTTTATTCTTTTTTAGCTTTAATCTGATAAGTAATTCCAAACACTATGTTAAAAATTAATCCGAAATTTAGCGGATTCAAAAAAACCCAAAGTAAATTTGTTTCTAATGCTAAAAGTAATAGAATCCACAAAATCATGCAAACATAATAAGCAAATATCATCGGCCAACAAAAAACTTTATCTATATCAAACATACAATTCCTCCAATACGCTAATCAAAACAAGAGGATGATGCACCTGACATAGCTCCACCCGCAGCACCAACCGCATTTCCAATACCAGGTAATACAGTTCCAGCACCAATACCAACCCCTAAACCAGTTATTGCACCAAGATAATAACCACCAAGAACGCCTAATGCACATTTCCATTTAGAACGAGCTAAAGTAGTCGTTTGAGTCGGTTGTTCACCGTTATGTAATTCTATAATCAGTCCATTATCAACTGATTTATAAATTAAATTAACATCATGCCCATTACTATCTATTGCTTGGGTTGGCAATACCTCTGAATATTCACCTTTTTTAACAATTATATTTCCAACTTCATCGTTTTCAATTGTTGTCTCATCATTTAATAATTCTAAATGCATCGTACTTTCATTTAAAATGGTAATGGCAAAATCATCACTCTGTTCAGCTGCAACTACAGTTGAAGCATTAAAAGCTATATTTCCCGTGAAAAAGAATAAAAGAACCAAACAAGCCAACATAAAAAATAATTTTCTCATTTGTAAAACGCCTCCTTTAATATTCTGATTCTTCTATTATTTTAAATAAAAAATATAAAATATAAAATAAAAAACACAAAATTGTAACAAAAATTATGATTTCGATTGCAAAAGAAAAATACTAATAGAGGAAGGTTAAGATTTCTTTACCTTCTCTAAATTCTATTGATTTAATTTAGAAATAAAATTACTATGTTTGACGGGGAAATAAGTTTAGAATTCTTTGCTGACGGATCGCCGTATGCGATGAAAGTCGCTCGTACGGTGAAGACTCGTTATAAAGCAGAAAATTGTATAAGGCGAGAATAGTATACTGGTTACACCATTTGAAATAAGTAGTATATTGAATACTTATACAAATGGTTTACAATTAAGTATCAATGTACCAACAGGATTCTATAATGTTCAGATTCATATTAAAGAACAAAATGAAGAGTTTTGGAATGTCGTTAATCCAGAAAATATCCTAGGTACTGATAATTCTGAAGGTGATAATAATATATTAGAACCTGGTGATACATCAGTAATGTTTGATGGTTTGAATAGTGGTACTCAATATGAAGTGAAAATAGTTGGAATTAAGGATGGTAATGTGTATTATACAAACACTATTAATGTTACAACTAATAATTATTAAAAACGTAAAGAAACTTTAGTTAGAAAGCCTTCCACTAGCGGTGGAGGGCTTTTAATTATGCGTTGTAAGAGCAATCAAGATGGAAATAGTGAATCTCGTTGCTCTAATAGTTTTTTATCTCAGTGTATTTGGAAAAATCAAAAGTAGAGGTGGCGATTGAGTGAAGTTCTAGAAATGAACACAGCACGCGATTTATAAAAAATTAAATTAGTTGCATTATTTAGAGCTGTATATGTAGTGTATTCCATTACTGTTAAGTACAAAAAACTTAAAAATTAACATTCGTATTAACATTCGTCAGTATGGACCTTCCTTCAATTTATATAAAATTATCTGTGGGGAAATAAGTTTTAAAGCCTATTATTGATGGATCGCCGTATGTGATGAAAGTCGCCTGTACGGTGAAGGCTCGTTATAAAACTGAGATATACAGAAGGTATAAGACGAGAATAGTGGATCAATTCAAAGCGCAACTGCAAACGCTACGTCAGGAACGATAATTGTGGAATTTAATGATCCTATGCCAAAAACTCTAAGTGGAACAGATTTTGAACTATGGAATACCGATACGAATACAAGTTCAGTCCATATTTCACAAATATTTGTATCTAATTTAACATGGAGTGTTGATGGAAAGACTGCTACTTTTACAACACAAAGTCCTCTTGTAGTTGGTAAGTATGTTATCATTAAATCGAATTTAACAAACATGGTGAATGCAGCAGGAGTAGGGTTACTCGATAATTTCGGAAATCCTATAGGGAAGTTTGGGTGGCTAGGGTGGTCATCAATTATCATTCAATAATATTAGAGTAAAGAATTGAAAGTTCTATTAATTGTTGAAGCTTGAAATAATGATTTCAGTAGTTTTATAGAATGTAAATTACAATTTGAAATAGTCATGTGAAACAAGATATAAAAATATCTGAAGTTTTGCATGACTTTTTCTTTTATTAAGAGAAAAAATTTTCATGAACTAACATTCGTATTAACATTTGTCAGTATTGACCTTCCTTAATTAAACATATAATTAAATGTGGGGAAATAAGTTTAAAATCTATTATTGATGGATCGCCGTATGCGATGAAAGTCGCCTGTACGGTGAAGGCTCGCTATAAAACTGAGAAATATAGAAGGTATAAGACGAGAATAGCGTACCAAATGTAAGTATTTCGGCACCATACAATGATGGAGGAACGATACCTGGGAATTTTGCTATGTCTACAAATGTAAACTTGACCGTAGCGATACCAGGCCAAAACGGTACAGTTGCTACTTATAGCAACCCTAGAAGTAATAACACAAGTATAGCAACTGCAACAATTATTGGACCTAATCCTTCGGGACATGTGTATTTAGATGTGAAAAAAGTTGGTTCAGGTCCAGTTAATATCACTTTTGACTATACTGGTAGTAATGGTGTTACTGGGACAATGACATGGACATTTAATTTTCAATAAAATCTTAACGATAGTTCTGGAAATACAATGTCAAAAAAGCATTCTCTTAGGAGGATGCTTTTTCTTTTGCTTGAAAGAATGTGAATTTACGATGGATACTTACATCGGCGATTAAATATATTTATGAAAAGTGATTCAATTAAGAAAGCTATATGTCGAAATAATCGTTCTACGATAAGAAACTGAGTCCTATTAATAGTGGTGTTAGTTGTTAGGAAAGAGGGAGGGGAGGGTAAGATGAGATATTCAGAACTAGGAATGCCCGAATATCATAATGATATTCGGGCAGATTTTCAAATTCATTTTCTATATTGGCATTTTAATGAAATACAGAACCATTAAGATAAGTTAATTTATGATACTTATTGATATTTGGATAAAATGAGTCTGAATAATTTCGATATGCCACAATATCTCGTAATAGTCCAAATTGTAAATAGCCAAAAGTACTATAATGAGGAATAGACTTATCTACACCGCCTTTAACCCCAATATATGCTATTTTGTCACTATGCATATCATATATGGAATTTAACCATTCATTTTCAATGTATAGGTTTTTTACATCCGAATCATATGTCCCGTTTTTATTTGCAGTCCATTGTGTATCAGTCATCTGTGTCTTAGCTACTGATAAAGCATTGAAAGTATATACTCCGCTAATTGTTTTCTTTTTGATAGGACCATAATGTGTAAATTTTGCGTTAGAAACTATCGTTATTCCAGCACGAACATCTAAAAATGACTTTGCTGCTAGCCATCCACCTAAAGAATGTCCTGTGAAATACCATTGATAATCTTTATAACCAAATTTATCATATATGTAGTTTAAATAAAGGTGTGCTTGATGTAATTGTCCTGGAACACTACCATTCAATAATGACGATGCTGCTGTTGCATAATCGGATCCATCTTCTGAACCTGCAAAGGCAATGAATAGTTTTTTACTAGCGTTCGGATTATCTGGGTTTATAACAACAGCCAGTGCTTTAAAGCCAGTTCGGTCTAAATTGTAACTAGGTGCACCCATCGGATGATTTGGATTAGAATTAATGTCTACTGAATCAATTACTTTAAATTTATTTGCACCATGTTCTAGATTGATTGCATGTTGGATTTCAGCATTTGTTTTCTTTCCGACATTGTAAACTTGGTCCGCTAAATCATAGTATAACTTACTAGGGTTATCTGCATAACCTGCTTGTGCTTTACTTGTTCCCAAAGTAAATGTAACTAGTAGGATAGCAGAAAGTAAAACTGTAAAACTTAATTTTTTAAGCATAACTTACCCTCAACTTTCAATTATTAGTACGATTGTAATTATCTATTATTTCGTGTTGTTAATCAATATAAATATCTAAAAAATATTAGCGGATATTGTTGAGGTTCCTTTACGAACAAACTAGGGAAGTAAATTGGTTTATGTCCTTTTGGTTATTGAGTAAAACAAATGAGATGAACAGTACAGGTTACTCAATCTCGTTGCTGCTCGTGGATTTTAAAATAACGTTCCCAAACGCAAGTTAGGTAACAAAACTAAGCTTTCGTAGCTTTTATGGTAGTATTTTAGTTATGAGGTGATGATTTTTGAATAAAATTAAACTTGGTGAAAATCAAGGCTTTATTGAAATTAATTTAGAAGATATAACAGATTGGCAAAATCAAGGAACAGTGTCCATTCAAAGTGGGAATTACTATGTAATGAATGCAGAGATTTGGATTACGATCGATGAACTTATTACGTTATACACACAACTACAAGAAGCTTATAAAACGTTAAAAGGAAATATTATATTTTCGAATTTGGATAACACGTTGCAGTTCACGCTTCAATTTAATTCATTTGGACAAATTAGTCTAGAGGGAAAATTCCAAGAGTTTCCTAGTCGAGAAAATAAACTAGAATTTGAATTTATGATAGACCAGAGTCATTTGCCTGCAACATTGTTGGATATGAAAAAGATTGTTAAACCATACATTGAACTAAAATCTAAAGGGTAGTATTTTATTCACTACCATTCAAAATATTCCAAACAAAAGTATGGAGACGAACTTTAAGGCCACTAATGTTGTTAAATCAACGTTCGGGGCTCTTCTTATGAATATTGTTTAAGCGTTGTTTTATGCACTTTTGATAAAAGTCAGTAATAGCAAAGGTTTTGAAGTATTTGAAGTAATGTTGCACCATCTTCTTTGATGAATAAAATCGTGTATAAAATTGAAGTCTTATCGTTGTAGATCCGCATAAATCTGACTAGCCCTCTTATTGTACTAACGGAGTGCTTTAGTCCAAAAACATTCTTCAACAATCGGGCGCTTTTCTGTAATAAGGAAAGCGTCTTTATTCATGCTTACAAGATGCAATATTCAAGGGGAACTACAATAGTATCAATTGATAGTATTGATGCCGAAGAAGTTTTAACATTAGATTCTGATGCTGACATTTTCCAGTATGATGGAGTGATCTACAAAACTAATATTGCTTGGGTTGAAGAATTGACTTTAACAAAAGATGTTCAAATCGGTGAAATAAAAACAAAAAATGATGCTAAAACAGATTTTAAAAATGAGATGTCGAATTAACTTCCTGTTGGTATAAAGATTTTTTCCACCAAAGAACGAGGAGATATTTTAATTGTTGAACAAAAAGGAGAAATCAAAAAATATCTTGTTCAACAAACGCGCGCTTTCCTTGGATAAGAAAAGGGTCTTTCTTCATGAAGAAGGTCAGATTGTTTAGTGAGAATTCTGCAAATTTTAGCATTATTTACTTGATGGCATATTAAAGTTTTTCCAATTTCACTTGATACACTGTAATAACAATTACTTTAAATTTCAAGCTTCGATATATTGTATTAAAATAAAATGAACAAATGCATATTTAAAAACATGATAGTTCCACACAACTACCACAAGACAGTAAAAATACATAATGTGTGGACCTTTTGAAATCAGTGCAGGAATGTAAAAATGTTAGCAAGGAGATGAATGGATTGTTTAACGATTTTAAGATTACGGAAGGTCGTCCTGTATATATACAACTTAAGGAATATTTAAAAAGAATGATAACCAACGGGCATTTACTTGAGCACCAAAAGCTTCCGTCCACTCGTGAACTCTGTTCTTTATTATCCATTAGCCGAAACACCGTTCTAACAGCTTATGCGGATCTGGAACAAGAAGGGCTTATCTATGCGGTAAAGGGAAAGGGAAACTTTGTCAGTCATGTGGAGATAATCAAATCCCCATCCATCCAGTTAAATTGGACTAAAAAAGTTAACGAGCAAACCTTTTTGGCGGATGAATTGGACTTTAAAAAACATGGTGTACGCTGGAATAAGGAAATTATTTCATTCAATAGTATCGCACCCGATGAAAAGCTATTTGATATAGAAAATTTTAAACGAGCTTTTTTAAATCGGATGTCTATTGAAGGAGACATCGTTCTTAACTATGGATATGCAAAGGGCTATAAACCACTTATCGAATACTTGCTTCGCTATATGGAAATTAAAGGAGTAGACACTCGAAATAAAGATATTTTAATTACCAATGGATTCACGGAAGGTCTGGATCTCATTTTATCCTCTTTAAATAAAAAGAGCGGCCGTGTTATTTGTGAAAATCCAACCAATGACTCTGCTCTTAAGCTCTTTCGATTACATGGCTTCGAAATTGATGGGATTGAGATGGATAATGATGGTATCAATATTAGTCAGCTGGAAACACTCCTATCAAAAAATGAATATGATTTTGCGTACTTAATTCCGTCTTACCATAATCCTACTGGAATCGTAACGTCTTCAAAAAAAAGGAAAGAAATTATGGATTTATTTTCGTCATACCAGCTTCCTATCATTGAAAATGGATTTAATGAAGAATTACGTTATTCAGGTTCACATCTCGCATCATTGGTAGCCTTCGCTGGCCAAGGTAATAATGTTATTTATATTAGCAGCTTTTCTAAAATTCTTTTTCCTGGTTTGCGGGTTGGCTGGATATTGGCAGATAAAGATTTGATTAATTACTTAGAAAGTTTGAAAAGAGCTCGAACAATTCATACGTCTACATTAGACCAAGCTGTGTTATATCAATATTTGATTGATGGATACTTTGAGAAGTATATAAAAAAAGCTAAATCAGTCTATAAGAAAAAGTATGAATTAACCGTTCATTATTGTAAGCAATTTATTCCTTTCAAACGAATAACTGGTGACGGAGGGCTTCATATTTTTATAGAACTAGAAGACCATATTGATTCAGAAAAACTTTTAGAAAAATGTTATCAAAGGGGCGTTGTTTTCTTACCTGGTAATGTTTTTCACACGGACAGCAGTGGAAAACATACTTTACGATTAGGATTTTCTAGGCTGAATGAAAGAGAGATTATTCAGGGGATAAAAATTATAGGGGATACGTTAAAAAATAATTATGGGGGCTAGAAAAATGAGAGTTGGCGTAATTATGGGAGGGGTTTCTTCCGAGAAACAAGTTTCGATTATGACAGGTGAAGAAATGATCGCACATTTAGATAAAAATAAATATGAAATTGTACCGATTCACATAGAGAACAAAGAAGAATTAGTGGAAAAGGTAAACGATCTTGACATTGCACTACTGGCTTTGCATGGCAAATTCGGTGAGGATGGCACTATTCAAGGTACGCTTGAAACCATGGGAGTTCCTTATACAGGGAGTAGCATACTGTCCAGTAGCTTATGCATAGATAAGAATATCTCAAAAAAAATCATCCGCTTTGAAGGCGTGCAAACACCGGATTGGATTCACCTTACGAACATGGAAGAACTGAAAATGGATGAACTAGATAAAATGGGTTTCCCGCTAGTTGTGAAACCTAATTCAGGCGGTTCAAGTGTGGGAGTAAAAATTGTTTATGATAAAGAAACACTAAAGCCTGCTATTGCAGAAGTATTCAAATGGGATTCTGAAGTGATAATTGAAAAGCTAATTATGGGTGAAGAAATCACTTGTTCCATTTTGGATGGAAAGCTTTTACCGGTAATTTCGATTCGTCATCAGGGAGAGTTTTTTGATTATACCTCCAAATATAATGATGTGGCTACGATTGAAGAGGTGATTCAGCTTCCTCCCGAAACACAGGCCCGTGTCTCTTTAGCTGCTATGACTTGCTATAATTCATTGAAATGTAGTGTTTACGCCCGAATCGACATGATGATTCAAGATGGTATCCCTTATGTGATGGAAGTTAATACATTACCAGGGATGACGAAAAATAGTTTACTGCCAAAAAGTGCTCAGGGAGCAAATATTCCTTATCATAAGCTACTTGACTTAATCATTGAATATTCACTTAAAGTGAGGAGAAATGGTATTTAGAATGTGCTAAAGTTAGTCCTGTGAATATTTTGCATAACATGTGTGCATTTCAAAAAGTAATACCTAATTCCTCCAAAATAATAGCGGTAGTAGAAGCGGATCGTTATGGATCTCAATCTAAATTCCGAAGCGTTACTCTTAAATCCGAAGAAGTTTAGTTGAAATAAACAGTCATAAATAAAGATGGGAGAGTGAAATAAATGGGGCTTAGAACAGCAAAAGTCGAGGATTACAAACAGATTTCATTGTTATTAACACAGTTGGATTACCCAGATACAGAACATTTTCTTAAAGAAAAAATTGAAATACTTCTTACGGAACCAAATGAGGAATTACTAGTGTTTGAAGAGGATAAGAATATTATTGCTTTCATTTCCGTTCATTTTATGCCGCAATTAGCTGTAAAAGGTGATTTTGCAAGAATTAGTTATTTTGCAGTTGATAAAAACATAAGAAGTAGGGGGATAGGGCGTAAGCTTGAAGAGTATTGTAATGATTTAGCTCTAAAAAGAAATTGCGATAGAGTTGAAGTACATTGTCATTCAAGAAGAACTGATGCTCATAGATTTTATATAAGACAAGGGTTTACGGAAGCCCCAAAATATTTCGTTAAAATGTTGCCTCAATCTGAATAATATCTATGGAATCTTCAACAGTTTTAAAACTTCAACAATCGGGCGCGATTGTGGAACAAAAGTAACAAATGAAACAGATGTAACAAAAAGAACAAATGTAAAACATGTACGATAGTTTGTGATTGAAAATGTGTACTGTAAACTCGGAGGTAGGTTCGGTGGCGGTAAGGTTTTTCTTCTTTGGTATTTATAAAAACCTAAATATTAGGGAAAGACAGACCGACGACCGAACTGTGCCTCATAAACTTGTTCGAGGCAAGACATACATGGCCGGCCCATATTTTTTAAGAGAATAGGCAATGCTCTAGCTCATATGTTTTGTTAAGTATAATATGTTAAAAATTAATTCATTTCCTTGTTCAAAAGATCACTTAATTTAGTGATCTTTTTTAAATCAATATATCCATTAAAACGTACGTATATATTTAGTATAAGTGTCTACATTTGTCACCTCATTGAATAATGTAATAAAACAAGGAGAGTGAAAAAAGTGAGTTTTGACAAATTTGATAGAACTGAAAAAAGAGTTAGCAGAATTCATGACGATTGTGAAGAAAGTTGCACTAACAAAAATAACCGAGAAGGAGTACAGGTACCTCAACAACCTGTAGGTACAGGTCTTCCAGGGTTTGCTTATATTTATGATACAACTGCTCAACCAGGTATTCCGAATAATGGTGAGGTTACTTTCAATACAAATGGCAATATTATACCTGAAGGATTTGTAACTCATGTAACTGGAACAGCACCTATCATTATAAATCAAACAGGGATTTATCTTATTACCTATGAAGTGTTCGTTACTGGTGGCCCTTTTGCATTTTCCCTATTCAATGGCGACAACCAAATAGCGGGTTCCAATTACGGAGGCAATGGTGGTTCCAATCCGCAAAATGGTCAAGTAATCACTACTTTAAATGCATCGGACGTTCTTACTTTGAGAAATATTGATCCAAACCCAACAGCTTTATTAAATGTAACAATTCCTGGCGCTCAGGTTATCAGCGCGTCTATTGTTATTTTAAGATTAGCATAAGTGTATTATTGTGAGTCACATCTAATAGGTGTGGCTTTTTACATTTATAGATTGGTTTTGTAATTTGAAAGGAGTGGTTATCATGTGAACTTCGTCCACTTTCCATTTTGATCAGTCAAACTTACTAAACGTGCACGGAAATGCACGAACACAATTTGATTACAATAATAACGTGGTGTAGCTCTACCACGGTTGCTAAAAGTGAGCTAACTCGACAATTTTACCACAGTAGAATAATAGACGAATGAAAGACCCCTGAGCGATTCGAGGGTTTTTTTTGCTTTGAAAACTGCATCAAACAGCCGTATTATTGCTTTCACAAACTTCATAAGTGGCTGTCAGAATTTGATACATTACCCAAATACGAAAAAGCATTCGTTATAGCTGCTGTGCAAATTAAACTTGCTGCTGATGAAGGCTGAAAAGGAGGCTAAACGAAGTGGTAATGGCAAGGGGAAGAGAAAACGATATACCCATTATGCAAAATTAATATAGTTAAATCCCTCTAAATTCTGTATATTTGTGTATGAGGAGGGATAATAGTGAAATTTTTCTTGCGTCTTGTGTCACTATTTTTATGGTTTTGGGCATTTAATTTTTCTATGGCTGGAGTTATAGTTGCCATTCAAACTAATTACAACATAGGACAGATATTTATTTTTCTAATAATTATTAGTATATTTATATACTTAGGGATTTACTTATGGAAAAAGTCTATGAAGTATAACAAAACTATTGATCAAGGAGTAACAGCAGCTGAGAGATTTGAAAGGGAAAGTGAAATTCCAGGTTCAAAGGCTCGTCAACAAAAACTAAATGCAGATACTTGTACACAAGTAAAGCATATGGCGGGTCTCACTATGGAGTTGGACATTTTGAATGGTAGCGATGTAGAGATGGTTAAAGCTTTAAATTGTCCAAATTGCGCTGCAGCATTAAACCCGAAAGAAAACCATTGTGAATACTGTGGTACATCATTACATCAGAAGTAAAGCAAATAACATATATGTGTTTAGATGGCGTAGAGTATTTATTGATATTTTAAGTTAATTTCAAAATTTTTTAACCTTCATTTAACAACCTATCGAAATCTCCCAAGCCTAAACCCCGCCAAGTCAATATTTTTACGCTATAATGTAGGACGAGGTGAAGAAAATGTTTGTGAGTGAAAAACAGATTGAGATTCGATATGCGGAGACGGACCAAATGGGCGTTGTCTACCACGCAAACTACATCATTTGGTTGGAGTTAGAGGGAAAGCGTTGATATATAAGGGTATGAGAGGGTACAAAAACTGATGTACCCCAATTTGTACCCCAAATACATCAAAATATCTCTATTTTTAAAAAATCATCCTCCAGTTGCGAACTTATTCATCAATTCAATAGATTTAATTTCATCTTTTTCGAACGAGTGAACATATTCTTTTAGAACAGTATTCGGATCGTCACCTAAGATTTTCGCGACAGTTACAAGTGTTTCTCCACGTGAAAGTAAAATAGATGCTACCGTATGTCTTAAACCGTGAGGGGAAATTCTTTTTAGTTCGTACTTTTCACAAATCATATCGATTGCATCCTCAACGTATGTTAAGCCAATAGGGCGGCACCCTTGGCGAGAAATAAATACATAATCAGTATCTTCATGTTTCATACTTCTGTCCCACTTCTTCTTAATACACCAAGCTTTGTACTTCTTTAATTGCGCGTATAATTCATTGTTCATACTAATTTTTCGATAGCCATTATCACTTTTCGGTGGACCAAGCCCTGTGCGTGTCCGAGCTTTATTAATAATTATTATTTTATTTTTAAAGTCAATATCATTCCATGTTAACCCCATCATTTCACCTTTTCGCATACCTGTCATTGCCAAAGTTAAAATAGAGGAGTACCTAGTGGAAGGGTCATTGTCTTTAACACATTGCAAGAATAATTCTAACTCTTCTTCAGTTAGGTAGTTTTCTTTGTCACTAGAAGGTGCAGCACTAAAATCCATTCTTTTAAACCGATCTCGAAGAAGTATTTCCTCCTCAACAGCATAGGAAACAGCTGATTTGAAAACCCGAAACACGCCTTGTACGGTAGCTCTCATTAATCCATAGGACACTAACTTATCAATTAACTCTCTTTGAAGAGTCATTTTTGTTAATTTTTGCAGCTTATAGTGCCCGATTAGAGGATTGATATGATTTTTGTAGGACTCTTGATAATGAATGTAAGTGCCTGGACGCCAAACTTTCTTTTTCATCTCAAACCAAATTTCCATCCACTGTGCCACAGTAACATTTGCACTCTCTACAAATCTATCATTTCCATCTAATACATTAGCTTTGACTTCGATTAATGCACGTTCAGCTGCTGATTCAGTATCGAATCTTAACATTGTTTTTTCTTTGCGGTTTCCAAAACGATCATAATACTTGTAACGAAAAGCAAACTTCTTTTTGTTATTCGAATCCTTATACCAGTAAATACAATCTTTTTTTGTTTTAATCATTTTATACCTTGCCATAAGATTACCTCCATAGAATTACACGGGCAGGTGACAATTAATATAGGGTAATCAGATTGCATCACTCCTTTCAAACAGAATATATGTTCTTTTTTTATGTATTAAAATAGCCCCTTACATTTCAGTTTTACCAACTCTAGCGGTACGTTATGTAATGAAGCTATATCGTAAAATGTTTTTTGTTCATCGTAATCAAACAAATTTTCATCTGGTATTAATAGATGGGCAGCAAAGGTATTTGCTTCAATCTCTACTTTATCAACAGAGAAAAACGTGTTTGTTCTCATGAAAGGGGTGTTTAGTTTAGTATGTAAAATTGCGTGACCTATTTCATGAGCACAAACAATAAGTTGTTCTTCTACACTTAAGTGGCTATTAATAAAAATAAATCGATTACGTTTTTCATATTGATAAAAACCCTTTATATCGGGAGGCAAATCCCAATAAAAGATTTCTATCTTTAAATATTTAGCTAATGTAAATGGATTTCTAGTATTATACTTCGCATATAAATACTCGACCTTCTTTTTGATCCACCCCATCCGCAACCCCTCGAATCATAATTATTCTTCATCATTTTGATATTTCTTTGGTATATACTTTTTGTTGTTTTTCTTTGCTAGACGCACACCAAATTCCATTGCTTCTAATAAAGATTCTTTGGCTTCATCGCTCATCGGTTCACCATCGAATAGTAGACCGGTTGCAGATGATAAATCCTCGCGTAGTTCGGCCATTCGTTTAGCTATATCAAGCTCATCTTTTGACATTTGAGTTTTCTTATTTTCATTTTCCAAGTAACCTGCGCGAGTCATCAAATCTTCATATTCACACATATAAGCTTTTGAAATTAATTTTAATGTTTCAGGAGTCGGGTTTACAATTTTACCAGAGCGTTTATCATAACCCTTTTCAATTGTATCTAAATAAGTATGGCTAATACCGATGCGCGAACTGGCATCTCGTAAAGATTCTTTGCCTCTTAATTCCTTTAAATATTCTCCTAAAGTTTTCATGTAATCACCACCTGTAATACATACTTTACATCAAGGGTAAAAAAATATAAATAATTCTTTTGTAAATCATTGTTGACATATTTGTTATGCGTGTATTACAATACAAACAAGGAGGTGTTACTCATGGTTAACAATAAAGTTCGAGAAATTAGACAAGAGTTAGGTATGTCATTATCTGAATTAGCAAGACGTACTAAAACTTCTCGCCAAACTATAACTAATATTGAACTTCATGGGCAAGAACCAGGAGTTAGACTTGGTTTACTAATTGCAAATGCCTTAAATAGAAATCCAAACGATATTTTTTTTAATGAATTTGTTATACGTGGTTTACAAAAAGGGAAACAAATTGTCTGATTTTCTTTTATATATAAATTGAAACAAGGAGGTTTGGATAATGACTCAATTACAAGTTATACATGAACAGGTTTTGCTAGATAAAAATTTCAAGGTTTACGGAACTTCTGAAAATCCGTTGTTTTTAGCTAAGGATGTTGCTGGTTGGATTGAACATAGTAATGTTTCTTCTATGTTAAAAAGTATCGATGAAGATGAAAAGGTACTAAACAATGTTTATACCCTTGGAGGAACCCAAGAAACATGGTTCCTAACAGAAGATGGTCTATATGAAGTATTAATGCAATCACGAAAACCTATTGCTAAGCAGTTTAAAAAACAGGTTAAGAACATTTTGAAAGACATCCGCCTTAATGGCGGCTACATCGCTACAACGGAAGATGACGATGAAATGACAATCTTAGCGAAAGGATTTCTAATAGCTCAAAAAACTATCGAAAGTAACAAAAGAAAAATTGTTGAACAGCAAATGTTAATTGAAGAACAAAAACCGAAAGTTCTTTTCGCAGAAGCTATTCAAGCAAGTAAAACAACAATTCTTATTGGTGAGTATGCAAAAATCTTAAAGCAAAACGGTATAGACATCGGACAAAAGCGACTTTTCGAATGGCTTAGAGATAATGGCTATTTAATCAAACGAAAAGGTTCTGACTATAACACACCGACTCAAAAGAGTATGGACCTTGGTTTGTTCGAAATCAAAGAAACGCCAATTTATCACACAAGCGGAGAAATTAGTATTTCAAGAACTTCAAAAATAACAGGTAAAGGACAAGCCTACTTTATTAATAAGTTTTTAAACAAGGCGGTGGCAATGTGATTGGAATAGCACCTAGTGAAAGTACAGTAATCAAAACCTTATTTGAAATGTCAGGAATCACAAAAGAAAGAATAACATCTGAGCTACGTGAACTTATTAACGAAACAGCAAGACATGAAATTTTATTTTGGGATATCGATGACATTATAAGGGCAACAACATTTAAAAAAACGTTCTTGGAAGAACATATCCTGTGTGATCCACGTATCAAACAATATGAAAGACAACGTGGATTTAAAGGAAAACGTGTTTGGTTATACGAACCAACTGCAACAACAATAAAAAATATCATTATGAATGAATGGAATTAAAAAAGCACGGGCAGGTGCAATTTAAATAGGAGAGGCCAGGGCAAATGGCCTCGTCAAACTACCAATCTAGTAAGAGGTAGGGGCAAATCTACCTCTTATCACTATATTAAGTTAACTTGGAAGAAATTTGTATTCCACAATGGAATTTATTCTAATACAGAATATTTAGAGGGGCGATGAACGAAATGTTTGATGCAATAGAACATGGAAAGATGCTAAAAATCTTTCGTAAGAAAGCGAAAATGACGCAAGAGGATATAGCCGAAGAGTTAAATGTTACACAATCATGTGTTAGTAAATATGAAAGTGGTCGAAAGACTTTAGATTTATCAACCTTTCTAAGGTGGATTAATGTAACAGGTTCGGAAATACCAGCTGCAGCAATGCTGTTCGGAATGGATACAGTGAACGCGGTAACTCAGTTAATGCCTATGGTTCCGATGTTTATAGGAGGTGTGTTCAATTGGATATTGTAGAAAAATTAAAGCTGAAAATAGCAATGTTAGAGGCTTGTAATGAGGATTTATTAGTAGCGATTGGATTGCATAACAAACGTGGTGATTACCAGTTGTCTGCAGAGTGTATGCAAAAAATTAAGCGAACATCACACGAAATTGATCGATTGAAAGCGCATCTACAAGATCAACAAAACTTTCAGTGGGTAATCAATGATTTAACAAATAGAGGTTTGCTGGGAGAGGCGATGAAGAAATATGCGCATCAAGCCTAGAGCGTGGAGACACATGTCATTAAAACAGAGGTTAATTTATGTACATTTCTTTTGCGACAAGAAAGTATTAGCCAAGTTAGATGGCAATAAAAAAGCTGCTTAATCAATGGCGTGATTAAACAGCGACAACTTATACAAATCTATTATAACACAAAATGTGATTAATAGAGACAAAAGGAGAATGAAAATGAAAAATCTCGCAGGTTTAGAGGTTAGTAATACCATTTTTGAAACCATCGTAAAGCGTGTGAAAATATCGCCAATAGAGCCATATACATTCTTTATTCATGGAGTAAATGCTGTTGGCGGAAAGTTAAATAGTGCCTATTCAGCATTTGAAAAAATAAAAAAATGGGCGGTTTCTAGTGGAGCAGAAGTAAATTTAGTTGAAGAACAAGGCTATGTATTAAAGGTTGAAATTACAGATCCCGTTGCAGCGAAAATTGAAGCGTTCTTTAAAGATAAATAAATAATTTCAGACGTTTGCGAGTCGAAACTCGCTCTCGTCAAGCAGCTTGTAAATGGTTGGTTAGCCGTTTCCTCTTTGGAATTTACAAGCTGCTTGATGGGACTAGCAATCTATTTATAAAACCTAGCACAGTACGCCATGACCTGATTTTAGGAGCGAGCGACAGTCAATAGACCCCAGTTGCGAAGAAAGTTTTGTAAGTAGATTGGTGGTTAAGCCATCAAAAAAACCACTGCGCGAACAGTGGCTTCAAAAACAAATAATTTACATCATCATACCACAGGAGGGCAAAAAAGATGAAGAAAATTGAGTTGGTAGTTTTAAAATTACGTGATTTCAAGGGCATTAAATCACTTGATATTCAATTAGACGGTGGCAACGCGGAGATTTTTGGTGACAACGAGGCAGGTAAAACTACAACATTTGATGCGTTCTTATGGCTTTTATTCGATAAGGATAGCAACAACAAAAAGGACTTTGCCATCAAGACTTTGAACGGTGATGGCACTGAACGACATAACTTGGAGCATACGGTTGAAGGCTCATTCTTAATCGATGGGGTGCTAGTTACTCTAAAGAAGATTTACAAAGAGAAGTGGACGAAAAAACGTGGTCAAGCTGTAGCAGAGTTTACAGGGCATGTGGTTGAACATTTTGTAGATGATGTACCGATGTCTAAAAAAGATTATACGGCCGCAGTTGAAAGCATTGTAGATGAAGAAGTATTCAAGCTTCTAACATCACCTACTTACTTTAACGAACAAATGAAATGGCAAGATCGTCGCGCCTTACTTATTGAAATCTGCGGTGACATTTCAGATGAAGATGTGATTGCATCAAATCAATCACTGGCTAAATTAAATGAACTTCTTAATGGCAAATCAATGGAAGATATGAAGAAAATCATTGCTAGCCAAAAGAAACAGATCAATGACCAACTTGAAATGATTCCAGTACGTATTGATGAAATTAATAAAATGATGCCGGAAACGACTGTAGACATTGAAAAAATGCGTCAACAAGTTGAGCAAATCGAAGCTGAAATGGACGAGCTTCAACAACAGAAAATCCGTGTGAAAAATGGTGAGTCAATTCTTATAAAACAACGTCAGCTGCAAGAGTTAGAAATGAAGCAGAATGACCTTAAACGCTCGTTTGAAGCTGATAGTTTGCAAGAAGTTCATAAGCTTCAAGTACGTTTGCAGGAAGCGCAAGGTAATGTGCAAATTATTCAATCTGAAATTCGCATGAATGAGGTTGAAAAGCAAGCAATCGGTCGTGACATTCAAGCGTTTACTGGTCGTATTACGCAAAATGAAGCGTCTATGCAGAAGTTACGAGAGGAATTTGCTTCATTAAATGCATTGACTTTTGAGTATTCGGATGAATGCGAATGTCCCACTTGTAAACAGGCATTGCCAAAAGAACAAGTTGAGGCTGTTCGCGCTGAGGCTTTAGCGCAGTTTAATGAGCGCATTTCTAAGCGTAAGGCTGAAATTAAAGCAGAGGGGCCAGTATTCGCCGATGAGAATACTCAAATTCAAGCGCAAATTCAAACAAAGAACGAGAAGCTCAATTCTGTTCTAATCCCTAAATCTAAGGAGCTAAACGATAAATTAGCCGCAGCAGAAAAAGAGCTTGTAAAGTTTAATGAAAAATTACAACAAGCTCAGACATCGGTGCCAGATGTGACAGTCACTGATGAATACAAATCTATCACTCTACAAATTGAAGGGTTACAGGCTGAAATTAAGCAGTTAAATGAACATGCTTATGAAGCTGTTGCTGGTATTGATGAAGAAATAGAAAAATTAAAGTTCATTCGTAACGGCTACAACAATGCTTTATCTCAACATGCAAACATCGAAGCGAGTAAAGAGCGAATCATTGAGCTTGAAGATCAACAGGTGAAACTTGCTCAAGAGTACGAAAAACTAGAGCAAACTACATTCCTTATCGAAGAATTTATCCGAACAAAAGTAAACATGCTCACTGAACGTATTAACAGCAAGTTCAAATACGCACGATTCAAGCTATTTGATACACAAGTAAATGGTGGATTAAACGAAGTATGTGAAACGACATTTAAGGGCGTACCATACGGCACTGGCCTTAACAATGCAGCGAAAATCAATGTCGGCTTAGACATCATCAATACACTATCAGCTCATTATGGCATCCTAGCACCTATTTTCGTAGACAATGCCGAGGCTGTAACCAAGTTTATAGATGTGGAAACTCAACTTATTAGCTTAGTGGTTTCTGAAAAGGACAAGCAGTTACGAGTTGAATTAGAACCAATCGAATATAAGGAGGCAATTTAACATGGAATTATATGAACAAACGACCGTTTTTAATTCAAAACTGGCAGGTAAGGCAGTACACATTAAAGGCCACGATGTAGATGGTGAAGAATATGACCGTGTTTTCCTTGTGAAGTCAGTAGACGGTGAAAATCTTACTTTAGTTAATTGCCAAGGTAAAGTAATTTTTTTACACATGGAAAGCTTCGATTCTTTTGATAAAGAAGCGTTAAAACTTAAAGTATTGGAGGCAATGTAACATGACTTTCGATGTGGGAGAGAAAGTGAAAGTTACAAATAATGATGGCACTGAAACATACACAGGGACAATTTATAATTACAACGATTTTAGAGAGCCTGGTATGGAGTATGCAGTATTTTTAGATGATTTAAATGAACCAGTTTTTGTTGGCGAAAACCAATTATCGAAGGTTAAAGGGGATGTTCATTAATGACAAATCAATTAGCACAACAACAAAACCAAGTAGCTCCAAAAGAAAAACAAAACGCTTTTGTTACACAAGTAGCGAAAAAGATTGAGGAAATGAAACAACAAGGTCAAATTAACTTGCCAGATAACTATTCTGCAGTTAATGCCTTACAAGCAGCTTATTTCACGCTGACAGCCGTAGATTTCGGTAGTAACAAAGCATTGATTGATAAAGTAACTCCTGAATCAGTAGCCTTTGCTCTCCAAGACATGGCAATCCAAGGGTTATCTGTAGCTAAAAAGCAGGGTTATTTCGTGCCATACGGTGACAAATTGCAGTTCTTACGCTCTTATCATGGTACCCAAGCAGTCCTTAAAAGATTGAATGGCGTAAAAGATATTTGGGCAAACGTTATCTGGAAAGGCGAAGAGTTTGAGGTCGAATATAACGAACGAGGTCAACTAGCTTTCAAAGCTCACAAAGTAAATTGGAAAGCTGCCACAGGTAAAAAAGAGGATATCGAAGGTGCTTATTGCATTATTGAGCGCGAGGACGGCAAACAGTTCTTAACGGTTATGACAATGGATGAAATTGCAACAGCATGGTCAACAGCTAAAACGCAAAATGTCCAAAATAAGTATCCGCAAGAAATGGCGAAACGTACAGTTATCAACCGTGCTTCGAAAGCCTTTATTAATACATCCGATGATAGTGATCTATTAATAGAATCTGTTAATCGCACAACTGAAAATGAGTTTGAGCCAACAGTCAAAGATATGGGTGACATTGAAGAAGTGAAGCGAGAAATTGAACAAAATGCTAACTCAGAAGTAATTGATTTTACTAATGAACCTGCTGAAAAAGTTGAGGCAACAGTAGTTGTTGAAACTAAAAAGCCAGTACAGCAACAACAAGCTTCATTTACTGATGGACCAGGTTTCTAATGATTGAAATCAAGACTCTAGCAACAGGAAGTAAGGGGAATTGTTATCACATTACAGATGGTAGCACCCCTCTACTCCTAGAGTGTGGTATCAGCTTCAAACAGATACAGCAGGGCGTTAATTTCGAGACTTCGAACCTTGGTGGTGTACTTGTTACCCATGAGCACAAAGACCACTGTAAAGGCGTGGAATCGGTGTTAAATCGAGGGTTAGATGTTTACATGTCAAAAGGTACTCAAGAGGCATTGCAACTACAGCACCACCGTATTAATACAGTCGAAAGCAAGAAGCAATTCAGAGTAGGTACTTGGACGATATTGCCGTTTGATGTTCAGCATGATGTAAATGAGCCATTAGGGTTTTTACTACAGTCAGACAACGGCGGAAAGCTTTTATTCGCAACAGATACTTACTATGTGAAATACCGATTCTCAGGGCTAACTCACATCATGATTGAGTGTAATTACGACCAACAAACATTGGACGACAACGTAGAGAGTGGCCGTATTCATCCAGCAATGCGTAAAAGGGTTATGAAGTCACATTTTAGCTTAGAAAACCTTTTAGAGTTCTTTAAAGCTAACGACTTATCAAAGGTCGAAGAAATACATTTACTGCATTTATCAGATGGCAATAGCAACATGGAGCGCATCTTTAAATCAGTAGCAAGGGCAACAGGCAAGATGATTTTTATTCCGTAGGGGGACGAGAAAATGAAATTAGATGGAAAATGGATTATCACTTTTGATGAAGAAAAATGGGAAGCAAATAATTTCGGCGAATTTGATTCAAAGGAAGAAGCAATTGCTTTCATAAACGAAACTGGCACAATCCCATTGCTTAATAACTGGCTAGATGAAATAGGGGAAGAGTCAGATCCTGAACAAACAGGTGTAACTATTTACGTAGGCAAATGTCAAGAATTTGTGCCGTCTATAAATGTTGATACTGTCTTAGATGAAATCGCTGAAAATGCTTCTTGGGTTGGTGGAGACTATGCGGATGATTATTTAAACCATGTTCCAAAAGATGCACGGGAAGAATTAGAGGAAAAAATCAATTTGGTATTAAGTGAGTGGATTGAAAAACATGAATATCACCCTAGTTTTTATTCGATTGAAAACATCGAAACTATAGAGAAGTCCTTTGAAACATTAAGTCTGTAATTAAAAATTTGAATATTGCGACATAAGGAGAGGCGAGGGCAAATGGCTGGAATATACAGAGAACGAAAACGTGCGATATTTTCTGCGCTTTGTAGGGAGTTCGGTAAATCAGAAGCGTATGACCAGTATTCTTGGGGCTATAAAGATAAAACGTGTAAAGTGTGCGGTGCTGAGGTGATTGATTATTCAGAGTGGCATGATACAGGTTACGAAACTAAGCATTGCACAAATGGTTGTTGGTCAATTAAAACGTACGGGCTGTCAATTGAGTTCAAAACAAGAGGTTTCTATCAAAAGGTTACTAAGGTTCGTTCTTTGAATTATAAGGCTATCAAAAGCATGTGGAATCATGCAGAGAATCACTTCAATCAAGCTTTACAGAAAGAACGTAGACGAGTTAAACGAATGAAGCGTTTAACACATCGAAAAAGCAAATAGGAGGGGTCAGGGCAAATGGGCATCATCCGAGTGGCTAAGAACAACAACTATGTAGTGATGAATCGAACTGCATTAAACGACAACCGGCTATCTTGGAAAGCTAAAGGCATAATGGCATATATGCTTTCAATGCCAGATGATTGGGTGTTTTACTTGGACGAATTAATGACACACTCAACTGATGGTAAAGCGTCATTTAGAGCTGGTTTCAATGAGTTAAAGACATGTGGCTACATCGAACGAAAACCTATTCGTGAAGGGCAAAGAATTAAAGAATGGGAAACGGTTGTTCATGAAGTACCTATAAATTCTCTACTTACCGATTTTCAAGAAGTAGAAAAGCAAGAAATAGAAAACCAAGAAGTAGGTTTTCAAGAAGTAGAAAATCGAACACTACTAAGTATTGATAATAACCAAGTATTGAATAAACCAAATACTGATAATAACCAAGTACTGAAAGAGAGAAAAGAGAGTCAGTCGGTCAATCCGTTCTTGGAAATTAAAAATTCCTTTGATTCCATCATTCGAATCAGTAACTTTACGGATCATCGAAAAATGGACAAACTTCTCGACTTGTATTCAGACCACTTACTGATTATCGAAGCTATTAAGCTTACTGCTGATTTAGGTAAATCAAGTGTCGAGTACATCGAAGGAATACTACGTAACTGGTCCATTGAAAAAGGAGTTAACACATACGCAGATTGGCAGGTGAAGATAGATGCAAAAAACGGGCGACAGAATGGCAGCAGTAATGGAGGAACTACACGCACGAAGCCAATTGTGTTCGGAGACTACAGTAGCTGAGGAGCCTAATTACAACTGTCCTAAGTGTAAGGATGAAGGTGGTTATCTTGTTCGAAAGAAAGCTGGTGAAACAACACTATTACAAAATGGCACAGAAGTTATTTTGCAGTACGACACCGAAGAATGGCAGCAATGTGAGTGCGCTAAAATACGTCAGCTAAATCGCTTGATCAAATCTAGTGCCATTACAGAAGAGTTTCAGAAAATGAGCTTTAAAAACTTCTCCACTGATGATGTCCATCCTAAAGTTGTTGAAATGAAAAGCAAAGCGAATCAGTACTATGCAGCCTTTGATGAAATTAGAGGTTTCAGACAGAACAGCATCATGCTTATCGGACAACCTGGTTGTGGCAAGACGCATCTATTAACCGCAATATCCAACTATCTAATGCATGCAAAGCAAGTGCAAGTTCTGTACTTCCCATATAAAGATGGCATGAACAATATCGCTTCTAACAACTTTGAACGTAAGAACGAAATTATGGATCGGATGAAAGAGGTTGAAGTCCTGTTCATAGACGATTTGTTTAAACCGATTGGTGGAAAAGTCGATGTGAAACCGTGGCAGACCGAGGTCATCTTTGAAGTGGTCAACTATCGCTATTTAAACAACAAGCCGTTACTAATATCTAGTGAATTATCACTGGACGACATGCTTTATATTGACGAGGCATTAACAAGCAGGCTGTTTGAAATGGCTCAAGATTTCACAGTAACAATTCCGAAAGACATGAAAGTAAATTACCGATTACGCAAAGTATTTGAACATAGATAGAGGGGCGAATAGCCCCTTGATTGGAGGGCGAAGGGATGGATATCCAAGGAGTTATTTCTGTTGAGGCAAAGACAATCAAAAGTTTAATGGTTGAATTAGAGCCAAAATATACAAACGGCCATGATTATTGTGAATTGATAGTAGATGAATCAAGAAATGGATTTACAGCTCGTTTGTGTAATGAAACTTATTCATTCAGTTGGGGTGCGCCAGGTAACGATTTTATTCAGTTCTTAATTGATACCTTTAGCAAAAATAACGATTATTTATTCGGAAAGTTAGAGGATTACTCAAAGCGTGATTATGTTGATACAGAGAAAACAGCAAAAGCAATGAAGGTTTTGTTGCTGCAAGCTCGTCGATACAACCAGATAGATGAAGAACAAGCACGTGAAATTTGGGAAGAAATCGAATATTTCAGAGGAAACGATGAAATAACACAAAATCATCTTTATAGTGAATGGTCAAATTGGTTCGAATGTGCGATTAAACAAGAGATTTTCTCCAACGAACCTTGGTTTGAAGAGTTTATTTCATATAACGAGGATTGGCGTTGTCGAGTGTTTTGCGAAAAAGTCGCTCCAATTTTAGCGGAAGTGTTGAAAGTTGAATACGAATTAGTGGGAGTGAATGAGTGATGAATCCAATATTTCTAGGCTTTGGAGTAACACCTTATGCAGTCATCATTTGGCGTGATGGGGATGGGGCTAAGTCAAAAACAATATGCTTCGATGAACTCGAATTACAAGTGGCACTGGCAATGCATGATAATCCTAAGGGCTTTTATCACCAGTATGAGCCGAAGGTTTACTATCCAGAACAGAGAAAGGAAATGATTGCATGAGATCAATAGATAAACAAAAGGCGCTAGAAATTATTAATTCGATTGAAATTGATGATTATGAAACGGATGACGGCACGTTGTTGTTTGCCAACATTGAAGATAATGAAGAAAATCGCGAGAAGATTCGTTCATTAGGCTATTCTAACGATGAAATCAACACATTTAAACCATATGATGACGAACCATTTATAGATTTAGGATTGTTCGTTTGGAATTTCGCAAATTGGTTTGACGGTCAAAAATTCATTATTAAGGAGGATATAGATGATTAACCGAGTCGTATTAGTTGGAGGTGAAAAATATGCCAGCACCGAAAGCAAAACAAACATTTTACACAATACGCATTGGAGAAAACTTTCATGATGTTACTGGTAGAAAACGAACGCCTCAAGGTTATGTAGTACTTTGTATAAAATCACATCCACATAGCGACAAAGTGAATGGTTATATTTTTGAACATCGAGTTGTTGTGGAAATGCAGTTAGGAAGATATTTAATTCCAGGTGAAGTTGTACATCATGTAAATGAAATAAAACACGACAATCGTATAGGTAACTTAGATTTAATGCAACACGCTGAACACACTGTAATGCATCATACAGGTGCTAAAAGAAGCAATGAGACTAAAAATAAAATGTCGAAATGGGCTAAAGAACGATTAAAGGATAAAAGTAATCATCCTTCCTATAAACATATCGAAAAAGATGAACTTTTAAGCTTGGTAAAACAATTTGGACCTACTGAAGCAGCAAAAAAATTAGGTGTTGCAAGAAAGACTATTTATAACAAATTAAAGGAGTTTGATATTAGTTGATAAATCGAGTTGTATTGGTCGGCAGGCTAGTAGCTGATCCAGAGTTACGGTATACACCGAACGGAATTGCCTCATGTAAGTTCCGAGTGGCTGTCAATCGACCATTTAAAAATGAAGGTGAACAACAGGCAGACTTTATCTCATGTGTAGCTTGGAGAAAACAAGCCGAGAATCTAGCAAACTTCATGAAGAAAGGTAATTTAATTGGTTTGGAGGGCAAAATCCAAACAGGCAGCTATGAAGGGCAGGATGGGAAGAAAATTTATACGACTGATGTAGTAGCTGACAGCATTCAATTCTTAGAGCCAAGAAACAGCACAGGAGGTGCACAGAGCGCGCCGAACTATCAATCTAGTACAAATATAGGTGGAACGAATCAAACGCCACCACAGGGCAATTATGGCGGTAATAATAACCAGCCAAGTTATGCGAGAGTGGATGAAGATCCATTTGCTAATAGTAAGGGGCCGATTGAGGTATCAGAAGATGATTTACCATTTTAAGGAATATCGAAATTGAGGTGAGCTGATGGAGCAAATCGAATTTGACCTAGGATTACCAGAGGAACCACCGCAGAATAAACAAATCGAACCTAACATTATGTGTCGTAAATATGGTTATGGACCAGAGGATGCAACATGTAAAACATGTTACTACTTGGTGAAAAAACAACATGAACGTGACCCCAAAACACATTGGTATAAGTGTTCGCTGCAAAGGACTGGTACCGGATGCGGACCTGATATAAGGCTGAAATATAAAGCTTGCAAGAAGTATGCAAAAAGTAGATGTAAATAAATATACGCTGCTGGTAGAACGGCATTACGTTGTTTTATCAGCAGACAAAATAGAGTGCTAATAAGGATGTGGAACGATGAAAGACATAAATGTAATTTCAATCAGCGGTGGCAAAGACAGTACAGCGATGTGGCTCCTGGCACTCGAAAGAGATACACCAAACTTAAAAGTGGTTTTTAGCGATGTTGGACATGAGCATCCAGAAACTTATAAATATATCGATTATCTTGAAAAAGAGTTAGGACCGATCACAAGAATTAAACCTGACTTTAGCCAGCAGATCTTGCGTAAACGTGAAGTGGTAGACACTAAATGGCGAAAAGAAGGCGTATCAGAAACGATTATCCAACAAGCTTTAGAAGTGTTGCATCCTACAGGCAATCCATTTTTGGACTTATGTATGTGGAAAGGTCGTTTCCCATCAACGATGGCACGATTTTGCACGGTCGAATTAAAAGTAAGACCAATGTTTGACCAGGTGTATGTACCGATTATCGAGGCAGGAAACCATGTTGTGAGTTGGCAGGGTATAAGAGCGAATGAAAGTTTGAGCCGATCTAAAATGGCTGAGACAGAGGAAACGCCAGAAGGGTACACAATCTATCGTCCAATACTCGATTGGGATGTATACGACGTTTTTAAACAACATGATAAGCATGGAATAAAGCCGAATCCATTGTATAAACAGGGAATGGGACGAGTTGGTTGTATGCCATGTATTAATAGCAAAAAAGAAGAATTGTATGAGATTGCTAGACGATTCCCTGAAGAAATCAAAAGGGTGGAACGCTGGGAAGAAATTGTTTCAAAAGCATCTAAGCGTGGATCTGCAACATTCTTTACGAGTGATGACAGAGGCCATGGAATCCATGATGTTGTTGAATGGTCGAAAACAACTTATGGCGGAGTACAATACGACCTATTAAAACTGATGGAGGAAGTTCCAGTGTGCTCGAGTCAGTATGGGTTATGTGAATAAGGAGGGCAAACATGAACGTACTCAAAATTGAAATACCTGGTGACGTGCAGGCACAACAGCGGCCGAAGTTTAGTCGTTTCGGAAATAACGTGTCTGTACGTGATCCGAAGGAATCCAAAGACTATAAATCATTCGTGAGATTGGTAGCCTCACAAGTTGCGCCAGATACACTTATTACCGAGGAAATAAGGCTAAGAATTGATGTTTATCGAAAGATTCCAAAATCATTTAGCAAAAAGAAGCATCAGCAAGCCGTAGAGGGTGCATTAAGGCCAACAACTAAACCAGACATCGACAATCTCGCAAAGGGCATCAAAGACGGTCTTAGCAAGGTTATATGGCATGACGATAGTCAAGTGACAGAGTTGGTTGCTCGTAAGTTGTATTCGGATAATCCGAGAGCAGAGGTGACGATTGAATGGGGTGCCAGAAGTGAATGTAGTACGCAAGGAAGTTAAACAACGGAGAGCCCGCCTAATCAACCAGCAGGACCACATGGCTTTTCTCAAATGCAAAGGGTGTCCAAAACGTAAGGCTTATGATCCTACTAAGAAATGTAGAGGATGCAAAACGTATAGGCAATTGAGAAGCATTGGGAAAGAGCTTGAGCAGATTAGTCGTTTGCGTAGGTGGCTTAAGTGAAGAGTTGAAGTAAAGGGATAGCATTATTAAAACATCATGGGGCGATGCTTGCCATCCCAGAACTAAATTATGTATTGGAGTTAAATATTATTCTAACTATAAGTATGCGAGAAAAGAATATTAAAAGAGCCACTGGACCAGAGTGACCCTAAACCAACAAATCAAGAGGTGTCAAACTAAGAAACTAGCTTAACACTACTATTTATATGATTGGATAACTATGTTTGTATAGTTCATAGCCTTTAAAAAAGATATAAAAAAGGCTATAACGGCGAGGTCGTCATAGCCCAAGTAAAGTGTGTGATAGTGACAGATCTATTTTTTTCCAAGTTGTGTTGAAATTTATACATTAGCAATAAAAAAGGATCACTTCAATTAAGGAAGTGATCAACAGGAAGTGCCAATTTCTAAAGGATTAGTTAGAGTGATATATCTCTCAAGCAAATTACAGGACACTTTATTTTATGTATTAAAAAGTGAATAGTTTAGGCGGTAGGTTATTGTTTAAAAAAGAGTGAGGCTATGGAGGTTCGTTTGAGTACGACAAAAATAAAACCCCAGTTTGATACTGGGGAGACGGTTTGTCAGGTAAATAAATATTATTTTTCTGGATAATCTACATGTAATGGTGGTGGAACTAACCAACCTTTAGTTTTATTAAGACGTAATAGTTTGGCACCAATTAGAGCTTTTGCTGCATGGAATTGACCATACATTAATGCGATATCTTCACGAGTGGAAGTACCCATTGCCTGACTGCATGCAACTAATCCAGCAGCTAGGTCTACTGACAGTGCAGCACTAATTTCGGGATCATTAAACTTTGCGCCTGCAGGAATATCTTCCAATCTTGCTACAGGTCTTTCAGGTGGAGCAGGAGGTAAACCAATACCATTAGTTTTTAGTATTTTTTCTAATTGTTTTACTTCGTCTCTACAAAGTTCGATTATATCTTCAATAATTTTTTTTAGATCTTCGTCACCTGCATGATTATAGAACGTTTGATAGCCAGCAATCATGCCGTAGTCTGTCATTAAACCTGTCCAAACACTAAATACTTCACCATAATGCAATGGTTCATCTTTTGGATTTCCTCCAAGAATACCCATACTTACACATCCTTTTCTGTTTTATTGCAATTTTTCAAACAAGGATAGTATGGTTGAAATCAGAAAATTAATTCATAAAAAAATTGGGTTACAGATTAATTTGAGGAAAATGAGTAACAAAAAAAACCCAAAGATATTGTTCGGTAAGCAAGTGAGAACACGGGTTATTAATTAACTGATATGAATGAAAAAATCTGAATAGAAAAAAGGAGTAAATCCCTTGTCGAAGGAAACTTACTCCTGACTATTTTTACTAAGTATTTTATCTTTAAACAATTGGACTTAACAATTTAAGGATAATAGAAGCATTTACGTTTATTTGTGTGCCTCCAGCCAAAGTTTGTAGGGTAACTGCTGCGGCAGACGAATGATTTCTAAGTGTAAGAATCCCTCCGGATGATATTAAAACTAATGCCTGGCCAGTGTTTTGTTGAGTGCCTGCTCCTGAACCATAGACTGCTTGGGTAACAGGTGCACCATTTAAAAACAGTGTGAATTGGTTAGGTTCCACACCTGATACGATGAAAGTAACTTCGTAGACTCCTGGAGTGGTAACAAAAATTTGAGAGGTTCCAGGTACATGCGTAATTCCAGGTGTAACTAAGCCTGTTGAATCGAAAAGAATATCAGCTTCTATAGCTACAACTCCTGCACTTAGATTGTAAATATATCCATATTCACATAAACCGCTACAGGGTGAAGGTGGTGTTACCGGAGTAATACCAGTCATTCCACAGAGCTCCACAGCAGTAAAAGGTCTTGTTTGTTGTCCACATAAACAGGAATGTTTATTACAGTTACTACAATTATCCATATTTCCACCTCCATTTGTAGTAGTTTATTCGTGTGAAAAATGGAGTTAAGGGCAATCGGCTCTATTAATTTATAAACATTAATTTATTGCACATTTTGAGTAAAATGGTCAGTAAATAGAGATAAGAAAAAGCCGCAGCGTCGTCACACGCTACAGCTCGAATTGGTTATGCCCTTTAATTGCTTAGTCATACAAGCATTATATCATAGGGGGCAAATCTATGTTAAAAGAGAGAACATTAATTATTACACCAGATGCTTTAGATTCAATGATTACAGACTACCACTGGATGGTTAACGCCATCAAAGAAATGCGTGCAGAAATGGTTATTGGGGCAAAAACAGCTCAATACGGTATCGAGGCTACACTACCAAAGGCTGCAGGCGGTGTAGGTGATCCGATTATGCAGGAAGCTATTAGACGTTCGAAAAATATTAAGCGTGTTGCAGATTACGAGAAGAAGCTACTAGAGGTGCAAAAGCTAATTGAAAGAGTTGATGGGGATAGAGAGGTACAAGTTCTCAACTGGATGCTAGACGGTAAATCACAACGTTGGATAGGTCAACACATGGCTTTATCAGCAACTAGCATTAAACGTATTAAGGATAACATTGTAAAACAAATGATTACATGATAAGGGCCTTGTCCCCCACTGTTATTATTTTAAGTTAGAAATATAAGAGCCTTGCTATATTTAATTGTAGCAAGGCTTTTTAAAGGTGTTTAATTTTTATTCATTTTAAAAAAAGAGAATAAACCTTGAATTTATAAATATAATCAGGTAAACTGATTATATTGTTGAGTGATTATCTTCGGAGGTGAATATTACAATTGGAAAAATGGAATCAATCTTACGGTTTTTTACTTGGGAAAGTTCTTCAGCAAATGGAAACTAAGTTCGCAGAAGGACTTGCTCCATATGAAATTAACTCTAGACAATACGGGGTTCTTTTATTTATTCATGGAAACCCGTACTCATCTCAAAAAGATATATCTGAAAATCTACAAATTGATAGGACAACAATGGTAAGCCATATCGATCACTTAGAAAGTCTAGGATTTGTTAAGAGGACACGGAATCCTAAAGATAGGAGGTCCTATAGCCTTTTGATTACACCAAAAGGAAACGATGTCTTGGATTCATGTTGGGAATTTTTAATTAATACAGAATTAGAAGTTTTAGCCCCTTTAGATCATCAAGAAAGAATATTGCTCAAGGATTTCCTTATTAAAATTTGGTCTGTACTTTAAAAATTGGAGGTAATACATTTATGAACGCACTTGATTATTTTAATGCACGTTTAGAAGGAACAATAAGCCCTATGGATTATTTGAAATCGGAACAAAACGATCCTGATAAATACTTTTTAATTGATGTTAGAAACGGTCCTAATCATGTAAGAAGTTTAACAATTAAGGATGCAAATATCATTCCACAGCAAGAGCTGGCAGATCGTTTGAATGAAATACCTATGGATAAAGAAATTATTGTTTACTGTTGGGATGTATGGTGTAACACAGCTGCCAAAGTTGCAAAGTTTTTATTAGAACGTGGCTATAAAGTGAAAGAGTTGACCGGAGGGATTGCGGCATGGAATGAAATGAACTTTCCTGTTTCAGATTCCTCTCAAAATAGTAATCTTTCTGATAGTTGTGGGTGCTGATTCTGCTGCAAAGTAAAAAGTCTTAGATTGAATATGAAGACATGTTACAAATGTGATAGATGTTACAAATGTTATATACGTTACACATTAGGTATTTAAAAAGTTATCTTGTAAAATCGGAGGTAGGTTCGGTGCGGTAAAGGTTTCCTCACTTGGTATTTATAAATTCCTAAATATTGGGAAAAGACAGACCGACGACCGACCAGCGCCTCATAAACTCGTTCGAGGCAAGACATACATGGTCGGCCTATATATTTAAAAAGATTAGGTATCTTAATTAATATAAAAGGCTAAAAAACGGAATAAGGAGTGGTTATCATGTGAACTTCGTCCACTTTCCATTTTGATCAGTCAAACTTACTAAACGTGCACGGAAATGCACGAACACAATTCACTTGCAATAATAACGTGGTGTAGCTCTACCACAGTTCTAAAAGTGAGCTAACTCGACAGTCTTACCACAATAGAATAATAGACGAATGCAAGACCCCTTGAGCGGATTCGAGGGGTTTTTATTTTGCTTTGAAAACTGCATCAAACAGCCAAAACGCTTTGTGTCGAGAGGGTAGAGTTTGGTGTGGTTTTGAGAGTGAAATTGTAGAAAATTGTTCCATAATCTAAAATTTTGAACTATCATTTGGTTAGAGGTGACAGAAATGATAGAAGAAAAAGAGATTGAGAAGAAAAAGAAACGAATGGATGAAAGAGATCTTAAATGGCTAATAGGAATTTTAATTGGCATTATTATTCTAATTTTAACTTTTAGATTAGGAGATAATATGGATGTTGTAAATTTGTTCTCCTTCATATCTAGTGCTGTATCAATCGCATTAGCATTAGTTGCAATTTTAATCGCATTAAATCAATCTAGAGATAATGAAGAACTTTCAACACATCTAAAAACAACTATGGCTATAATGAATGAAAAATTAAAAAGTGTAGATGAAAAAGTTAACAAAATAGACCCAGATGTACTTTCTCGAGCGTTACAACAAAAGATTGATAATGTAATAACAGATATAAGTGAAAATAATGATATTGAAATTAGCGCTGAAGAAATTGAAGAAAGATATAAAGATGAATTAAACCAATTGAAGTTAGAACTTAATTCAGTAATAGAAAATATAAATAGCCCAAAACCTGTGCATTATGTACCGTCTTACAATATTGGTGATGAAGTAATGCATAATAAATGGGGAGTAGGAAAGGTTATTGATGTCAAGGGAGATGGTGATTCTACTGAAGTAGATGTCCAATTTAATGATCCGATAGGTAAAAAAAGATTATTAGCAAAGTATGCACCTATATTTAAAGTGAGATAAGCACCCTTCAGGGTGTTTTTATTTTGCCCTGAAAAGTGAGTATCGAGCAGTCCTCCTCTACTGCTGAACTACCGGTACTTACTTTTGAGTGTGAAATACACATTACAATTCATTTCCAATTAACTTATAATATTTGTTAAAGGAGGATGAGACAATGATTGATGATTCAATTAAACAAATAAATTTATATGGACATGATTTTGAATATGCCGAAATCGAAAAAATTCCATTTTCGAAAGAAGTTAGAGTCCAAGTGAATTATTTAGGTTACCCTGATAGAATCGGAATTGGAAGTGGCGAGACTCTTGAAAAAGCTGTTGAGAACACAGTTAAAAAGATATTAGCATCAAGTCCTTTGGAAGCAATAAAACTTTTATATGATTGATTTAATTGACGTCATTTCGGCGTCATTTTTTATTTCACGAAGCAACTAGCATAATGGGGTGATGCCATTGATTGAACGTAAATTAACAGTAAAGCAACAAGCGTTTGCTGATTTATATATTGAGCTAGGGAATGCCACAGAAGCTTATTTAAGGGCATACCCAAACGTGAAGAAGGAAGCGACTGCTAGGGCTAACGGAAGCAGACTGCTAACAAATGCTAACGTTAAAGCTTATATAGACGAACGCATGGAGGAATTGAAATCCGAGCGTGTAGCAGACCAACAAGAAGTATTAGAGACATTAACAGCGATTCTCCGTGGTGATGCAACTGCTGCAACATTAAGAAGCATTGATGTTGGTGTACAAAAGATTGAAGAAAATATGCCTCCTACAATGACAGAGCGAATAAGAGCTGCTGAACTAATAGGGAAACGACATGGCCTATGGATTGATAAACAAGAGATTAACGCGACTGTTACGCCTGTTTTCGTGGATGACATAAGTGGTGATAGCAATGACAGTTAAAAAACTATCTGAATTATTACCACCAGCATTTCATTCGGTTTGGCGTGCATCCATTGCAACTGATATCTTAAACGTGGTAAGTAAGGGCGGTCGTGGTTCTGGTAAATCATCAGATATAGCTCATATCATCACGCAGTTACTTATGCGGTTTGCTGTAAATGCTGTTGGTATACGAAAAGTGGATAACACCATCGAGACATCCATATTCGAGCAAATGAAGTGGGCCATAAACGAACAAGGGGTGTCGCACCTATTTAAAATCAATAAGTCACCGATGAGGATAACTTACATTCCACGGGGTAACTACATGATTTTCCGTGGTGCACAAGATCCTACACGAATTAAATCATTAAAGAGTGCCAATTTCCCTTTTGCCCTTGCGTGGCTTGAAGAATTAGCTGAGTTTAAGACGGAAGAAGAAGTAACGACCATTACCAACTCATTACTACGTGGTGAGCTTGGAAATGGTCTTTTTTATAAGTTCTTTTACACATATAACCCACCGAAGCGTAAACAATCTTGGGTGAATAAGAAGTATGAAAGCTCATTTCAACCTGATAACACGTTCGTTCATAAGTCTACTTACCTTGATAACCCTTTTATCTCAAAACAGTTTATCGAGGAAGCAGAGGCAGCTAAAGAACGTAATGAATTACGTTACCGTTGGGAATACCTCGGTGAAGCGATAGGGAGTGGTGTTGTGCCGTTTGATAACTTACAAATTGAAAAAGGTTCTATCACTGATGAAATGGTGGCGTCCTTTGACAATATCCGTAACGGTGTTGACTTTGGGTATGCAACCGATCCATTAGCTTTTGTCCGTTGGCATTATGATAAAAAGAAAAATGGTATCTACGCTATTGATGAAATTTATGGTGTGAAAATCAGTAACCGTAAATTTGCTGAAAAGCTGAAAACTAAAGGGTATCAATCAGACCGTATAGCCGCAGAATCAGCGGAGCCTAAATCAATTGATGAATTGCGTGATGAATTAGGAATAAAACGTATTTATGGCGTGAAAAAGGGTCCTGACAGCGTGGAATATGGCGAAGAATGGCTGGATGATTTAGATTTCATTTGTATTGATCCTAACCGTACCCCTAACATTGCCAGAGAGTTTGAAAATATAGATTATCAAACTGATAAAGACGGTAATCCAATTCCGAGACTAGAGGATAAGGATAACCACACTATTGATAGTACTCGCTATGCATTCGAAGAGGATATGCGTGGTAGCACTTACAGCTTTGACTAGAAAGAGGTGAGAACATGACAGGATACTTTCCATTCCAGGGTGCCGGAACTGATACGGATAGACTCAATAACATTATTAACAACGGTTCATCTTCTATTTTGAGCAACCTTAGAGTATTAGAAAGACAGATTAGTAAGTTTAAATCATCTGAACAATTAAAATGGATGCGTATTGGTGAAGCTTATTATGAAGGTGAGCAAGATATCTTAAAACGTAAACGTAAAATTATCGGTAAGGGTGGGCTGTTAGAGATTGCTGAAAACCTTCCGAATAACAAAATATTAGATAATCAGTATGCAAAACTAGTAGATCAGAAGGTTAACTTCCAACTTGGCAAGCCACTAACTATTGAAACCGAAAATGAGACGTATCTGAATTTGTTGCAAGGTATATTTGATAAACGTTTCCACCGTACTTTCCGAAACATTGGTTATGACGCATTGAATGCGGGTATCGCTTGGTTATTTCCGTATTACAACGAGTATGGTGAGTTTACATTCAAACGTTTTCCAAGTCACGAGATATTACCATTTTGGCAAGATGCTGAACGCACAGTACTAGATTATGCGGTACGAATGTACACTGTTTTTGGATATGAAGGGGATAAAGAGGTCACTACGGAAAAGGTTGAAATCTACAGTACCGATGGAGTTAAACGTTATGTTTGGTTTAACGGACAACTGGTGGTTGATGTGGAAAATCCCTCTGCTCCATACTTAACGGTAGTTGATAATGAGGGTAATGAGATGGGTATGAACTGGCAACGTGTACCGTTAATACCTTTTAAATTTAACAGTAAGGAAATACCTTTAATCAAACGTGTTAAATCGTTACAAGATGGAATTAATATCATGCTTAGTGATTTTGAAAACAACATGCAAGAAGATGCTCGAAACACTATTCTTGTACTTCATAACTATGATGGGCAGGATTTAGGCCAATTCAGGCGTAATCTGGCTCAGTATGGTGCTGTTAAAGTACGTTCTGGTGATGGTGTCAAGGGTGGCGTTGAGACTTTAACAATCGAGGTCAATGCAGATAATTATAAATCTATTCTTTCATTGTTTAAGAAAGCACTCATTGAAAATGGCCGTGGTTATGACGCTAAAGACGAACGTATGGCCAACAATCCCAACCAAATGAACATCCAGTCTATGTACAGTGATATCGAACTTGATGCAAATGGTATTGAGACTGAATTCCAAGCATCCTTTGAGGAATTATTATGGTTTGTTAATCAACATTTAGCCAATACAGGTCAAGGAGACTTTGAAGGTGAACAGGTTAATATTGTGTTTAATCGCGACATCTTGGTCAATGAAAAAGAAGTCGTTGAGGTGTTAGAGAAATCACCTTACTTATCTGAAGAAACAAAGATTGCTCAACATCCATATGTAAAAGATGTGCAACTAGAATTAGAACGCAAGAAGAAAGAACAGCAAGATCAAATGAATATGATGGACAATTATGAAACGACCTTCCAACAAAAGCAAGGTGATGTAGATGACCAAGCCGACGCGTAGTTATTGGCAAAAGCGTTTCGAGATGTTGGAACAAGCACAGCATAAGAAATCAGCAACATACTATAAAGACCTTGAAAAAGCGTATATTCAAACTATGCAAGAAATGGAAAAGGATATTGCACGATGGTATCAGCGGTTTGCTAAAAACAATGATATTACTTTGGATGAAGCCAAACGTTTATTAAAAAGTGATGAGCTACGTGAGTTTCGTTGGACGGTTGAGGAATACATTGAATATGGCAAAAAGAATGCTATTAATCAGCAATGGATGAAACAACTTGAAAATGCTTCTTCTCGTGTCCATATAAGCCGTTTAGAGAGTTTGCAGTTACAATTACAACAACATGTAGAAAAACTGTATGGTGGGCAAATAGAAGGCTTTGAGCAATTGATAAAAGATACTTATCAGACGCAATACTATCAAACAGCATTTGAGGTGCAAAAGGCTTTCGAAATAGGCTTTACTTTACAAGCACTGGATGAAACCAAGCTTACAAAAATAATTAGCAAGCCGTGGACTGCTGATGGTCGAACATTTAGCCAAAAGATATGGCGAGACCGAAATATGTTGTTAGATACGCTGCATACAGAGCTTATCCAATCAATGGCACGAGGTGAAGCTCCTAATCGTATGATTTCAGCAATCACAAGAAAAATGAATACTTCACGCTCAAACGCTGCTCGTCTAGTTATGACTGAGTCAGCGTTTTTTAGTGCTGTTGCACATAAGGATGTTTACCAAGAGCTAGATGTTGAGCGTTATGAAATAATCGCAACTTTAGATCATAAAACGAGTAGCATCTGTCAGTCGATGGATGGCAAAGTATTTAAGATGGCAGACTTTGAACCTGGTATAACTGCTAATCCATTTCATCCAAGATGCAGGTCCACAACAGCTCCGTGCTTTGAAGATGACTACAGCCAACGGATAGCTCGTGATTTAGATGGGAAAACGTATTATGTGCCAAGCAATATTCATTATAAGGAGTGGAGAAATATTTACATTAAATAACCACAGTATTTAAACATACCGTGGTTATTAAGGTTGGAACATATATTACTATTCAAAAGTATATGTGGATTTTTTGGGATTTGCAGTATCAAGATCCATAATGATACTTTTTCCATTGTATTTCAGATGTTCTTTACTTTCGACATAACCAAAGATTTTTGTTAGTACAAAATTTAAAGCCTTGATATCTTTTTGAGTTAAATTACCTTGAATAACTCTTGTTTCTCCGGTTGAGTACTCAACAGTAATTCTAGTATCACAACGGAAAAAGGCAGCTTCACTTGAAATCTTACTTGTATATTGTCCGATTGTTTCAATTTCTAAACTATACAAATTGCACCTTTCTATCATATGTATCACCTCCTCAAAATAAATATAGCAAATTTAGGTAGATTTGAATATTCCATAGAATATTCGCCTTTTTATGGACTTGCTTACAGGCGTTAAAGAATAAGTGGTCTAACTTTACAGTGTCATACTGGTTATAAAAAGGAGGAAACAACACAAATGAAAAAAGAAGAACTAATTGCAATGGGATTAAGTGAGGAACAAGCTGATGCTGTTATTGGAAAATATGGAACAATGATTCCTAAAGAACGCTTTGATGAGGTCAACAAGGTGAAGAAAACGCTTGAAGATCAAGTGAAAAACCACGAAACTCAGTTGAAGGATTTGCAAGACAAAGCAAAAGGTAATGATGAGCTACAAAAGACAATCACTGATTTGCAGCAGGCTAATGAAACGGCCAAAACGGAGTATGAGCAGCAATTGAAAGATGAACGCATGAGCGCAGCACTGAAATTGTCGTTACACAGAAAAGTACATGATGTTGATTTAGTAACTGGCCTCATTGATAAAACAACAATCGAATTAAGTGAAGATGGAAAAGTCACTAAAGGACTTGATGAGCAACTTAAATCGTTGCAAGAATCAAAGTCCTTTTTATTTGTGCCAGAAAAGCAACAACCAACTTTTAGAGGGTGGAATCCTGCTGGTGGCGCAGACAGTGGAACAGACACAAGTGATGTAGGTTCTAACTTCGCAAAAATAGCGAATGAGAAGGGTTCAAGTGATACAAAAAACAACCCGTGGGACTAAACAATAAGGAGGGCTTTATATGCCATATGTAAAACCAATTGAAAAATTTCAACGTGTAAATTTCTTAGCATCATCTAAGGTGCAGGCATTTACCTATTTAGTGAGTGATGTCGGTGTAACTCCTGATGCAAACGGAAAGAAAATTGTTAAGGCAGGAACAATCTTACCTAAAAATGATGCTACCGCAGAAGGTATCCTATATACCGATGTCGATGTGTCAAACGGACCACAACCAGGTTCATTGATTGTTGAAGCTTACGTTTTAGAGGATCGTCTACCAACTGCTCCAGATGTAGCAGCCAAAACAGCATTAAAAGAAATTAAATTCCGATAAGTGGAGGGAAAACAATATGCCAGACATTTTAGAACTATTTGGTCAAAAAACAGTATTAGATTACATGAAGGAACGAAAATATCAAAGCTATGGCGTGGGAGAAGCTCTTTTTCCAGAAGTTAAACACAACACGCTGGAGTTTGAATATCTAGTAGGAGCGAATGAATTACCTGTTATTGCAAAGGTACACTCATTTGATACAGAAGCAGAAATCGGCTCATTAGATGCAGCTAAACAAGTGTTAGAGGCTGCTTATATCAAGAAAAAGTATCAAATTACTGAAAAGGATTTAATTGCATTGCAATTCCCACGAACAGCACAGGAGCAACAATACTTGATGCAACGAGTATTTAATTTAATCGACAAAGCAGCAAATGATGTTCGTGCTAGCGTTGAATTAATGCGTATGCAAGCATTGAGTACAGGTGAATTGAAATTAGCTTTAAATACAACAGGTGGCACACCAAAGACTCTTACTGTTGGATACGGAGTACCAGCAGATCATAAAGAAGCACTTGCTGGAACTGATCAATGGGGTTCTGGTACTGAGGATATTTTAGGGGATTTAGAACGTTGGTCTGGTTCACTAGATATTACGCCAACTCGTGCATTAACATCTAAAAAGATAGCAGCCCTTATTTTACGTAATCCAAAGATTATCGGTTACCTATATGGCGCTGGTTCTGCTCGTGTAGCAAATCTAACGGATTTAAATGCTTTCTTTACACAACAAGGCTTACCTACTATTGCTGTATATGAATCAAATTCAAACACGAAATATCGTGAGCAAAACGCAGATGGCACTTATACAACAAAGAGTTACTTCCCAGACAATAAATTTGTAATGTTTGGTGATGGCCCACTTGGTGAATCGTTATACGGTCCGACTCCTGAAGAATCACGCCTTGTCCGTAGTGGTTCAGATGTTGAAATGACTACCATTGGTAAGGTTATTGGAATGGTGTACGAAGAAGGGAAAGATCCTGTTTCAACATGGGCAAAAGCAGCAGCTACAGCGATTCCATCATTCCCGGAAGCGCAGAATGTATTCCAAGCGCAACCAATTGCATAAGGAGGCTATTTGAAATGGCGAACATTAAAGTAAAAGTGAAAAACGGCGCTTTCCCTATACGTTATAAGGGAGAGCGTTATTTAGTTGATGAAGAATTGACAATTGATGAAAAACATTTAAACGAATCAATGATGGAACGATTAGAAGAACCAAAGAAAGCTGCGCAACCAAGTAAAACGGCTGAAAGCGAGTGATTCGTATGTATTTAGATGTAGTAATGCGTCTATCTGCTCTTGGAGTGAATTTATCTAGCGCTCCAAGTAGTTCAGACGATATGTTGTTGAAACATGCTATTGATAAAGTAACTAGCCACATTAAAAACCAAACAAATTTATCAGCAGTTCCAAAAGGTTTAAGAGAAATAGCTATTGATATGGTTATAGGAGAGTTCTTACTTACTAAAAAAGCTATGGGCTTATTGGATGTAGAAACATTGAACTTCGATACTGTTGCCAAGCAAGTGCAGGATGGCGATACAAACGTATCATTTGCTGTTGAAGCTAATAGCACTCCTGAAGCTCAGTTTAATGCCTTTATTGCGTATCTACAACACGGCAATACAGACTTTATAAAGTACAGGGTACTAACATGGTGAGCACACGTCGAAGGGCTATAGAGTTGTTGTACAGAGGATTATGCACTGTTAAGGTATGGCAAGATGTTGAAGATCCAATTACTCATGTGACTAAACAAGATGAAGTCACATTGCTGTCTGATCAAAAGTGCAAGCTATCATACGAAAAGCAAACGTCAGCAACACCTACTGGGGGGCCGGTCGTAATTTCACAGTCTATCAAGCTATTTATTGCTCCTGAGTTGGTCATACCAGCAGGCTCTAAAATTATTGTGACTCAGCATGGTAAAACAACGGAATACACAAGAAGTGGTGAACCTGCTGTTTATATGGACCATCAAGAAATAGTTTTAGAACTATTTAGGGGGTACGCATAATGGGTAGAGGTGGTCGTGTTGATTTAAGGCAGTTGAAGGCATTTGAGCGAAAGTTGGCCAAGTTAGCAACTGCTGATTACGAAAAGTTTTGTGAGGATTGTGCGAAGGAGTTAGCTGCCAGGTTGTTGGGTAAAGTAATTCGTCGTACGCCTGTTGATGAAGGCACTTTAAGGCGCGGATGGACAATCGGGCAAGTCAAAAAAAGTGGTACAGCCTACGAAATCAAAGTAATAAACAATACTGAATATGCTCAGTACGTTGAGTTTGGCCATCGTACTAGTAACCATCAAGGTTGGGTAAACGGGCGCTTTATGATGACAATAAGTGCAGATCAAATTGACCAACAGGCTCCTGCGATACTAGAAAAGAAACTCATGAAAATGCTAAAGGAGGCTTTCAATGGAGATTAATGATATTCAAAATGCAATATCCGTTAAGCTTCATAAAGCATTTGGAGAAGCATACAAAAAATATATTGATGAAGTACCGCAGGGGTTTAAGACGCCTGCTTTTTTAATTCAATTTTTGAACTTAGAGCATATTAGACAAATCGGTGGTCGATGGAAAGTAACAACACTGTTTAACGTGCAGTATTTCCCTAAAAACGGCACATCTGAGGCTTCAAGTATGACATTGAAAATACAACAAGCACTAAAAGAAATAACACTGTTAAACGGCTCACTGATGTTAGGTACTGGCGCTAACAGCGAGATAGTAGATGGCATCGGACATAATTTCATTCGTTTCAATTTCTTCTTGCAAGAAGTGGAAGAGAAGATTTTCATGGGCTCATTAGAGCAATACATCAACAAGCAAAGGGTGATTCCTAGTGGCGAAAACTAACGATATTCAAAATAAAGTTGAGCCTGTGACAAGTGAAGCTGTACGTGGTGCACTATCGTCTGCTCTTCCAAAATTCACAAAGGTTCAGTTAGTTCAAAGTGAAAAGTATGTCCATCGTCGTGATGCTTTAAATGCGTTGCTAGAGGACGACAAGTCATACTCATTTACCGAAGTGGATGAGATTCTAAAGAAATTCGATAAGGGAGGTAAATAACGTGGCATTAGGTGGAGGTCCATTTTTATCACAAAATAAGGTACTACCAGGTGTGTACCAAAACTTCATTAGTAAAGCTCGTGCATTCGTAAATCTATCAGATCGTGGTTACGCTGCATTACCAATAGCTTTAGATTGGGGGCAAGATGATGGGGTTCTAACGGTGAACCTTGAAGATTTACAAAAGGATTCATTAAAGCTTTTTGGCTATGATTATACCCACCCAAAATTAAAGGGTATTCGAGACATTTTCAAGAATGCTATTACAGTATTTTTTGCAAAACTTAATTTAGGTGGTTCAGCCGCAGAAAATATTTATGCAAAAGCAAAGTATAAGGGTATTCGCGGTAATGATTTAAAAAACGTCATTCAAGCAAACGTAGATGAGCCTTCTAAATTCGATGTAAAAACATATCTAGAAGCGATTCTAGTTGACGAACAAACAGTTACTACAGCGGCCGAACTAACAGCAAATGATTTTGTATCATTTAAAAGTGATGCAACTTTAGCTGTAACTGCTGGTACTACTCTTTCTGGTGGTGCTAACGGGGCTACTGCATTGACGGCTGGTACACCCCATCAATTAGCTTTGGATGATTTAGAAGCATACGGCTTTAATACTTTAGGTTGCCTATCTAACGAACAGACAATTAAAGATTTGTATGTGGAATACACAAAAAGGATTCGTGACCAAGTAGGCGGCAAATTTCAACTGATTGGGCATAAATTAGGTGCTAAAGATCATGAGGGAATCATTGATACACCAAACGACGCTATTGGCGAAGGTGAAGAATTGTTTGGAGCAGTTTATTGGTTAACTGGCGCTGAAGCAGGCGTAGCAGTTAATAAATCCAATACAAATAAGAAATACGATGGTGAGCACACCCTTGATATGTCTGAGACAAAGACACAAGCACAGTTAACAAACTTATTAAAAGGCGGAAAATTAGCGTTCCATCGTGTTGGTGAGGAAATTCGTATTCTTGAAGATGTAAATACGTTCACGTCATTTACAGGAGAAAAAAACGAAGATTTCTCTATGAACCAAGTAATTCGTGTGTTAGATCAAATTGCTATTGATACGGCTCAACTCTTTAACAATCGTTATCTCGGTAAAGTACCGAATGATAAGGATGGCCAAATTTCATTATGGAATGATATTGGTGCACATCGTATGGAAATGCAACGTATTCGTGCAATCCAAAATTATAACAAGGATGACCTAACAGTAGATCAAGGGAATTCAAAAAAATCTGTTGTTGTGAATGAGTTTGTTATTCCAACAGTTGCAATGTCACAGCTTTATATCACTACTACGGTAGCTTAAAGGAGGGGATTTACGTGGATAATAACAAAATATTAATTCCACTTAATTTACAGTATTTTGCAGAAGCTACTATGCACTCTCGTGATGCCATCCATGGAGCGCAAGGCGTCGCATGGGTAACACTTGATGGAAACCGTTATAAATTTGCCCAACTAATCAATTTAGAGGCACGATCAGATAAAACAAAAACTAAAATTCCAATCATGGGTCAAGTGGCGAAGGGAAATAAGGCTACCGGCGTAGAATATAGCGGTAGCGCAACATTCCATTTTAATACATCTATATTCCGAAAAATGTTGAAACACTACCAAGACACTGGAGAGGACACTTATTTTGACATTCAAGTTACAAATGAAGATGGTTCTTCTCAAGTTGGACGACAAACTACTATTTTAGTTGATTGTAATTTAGATGGTGGCATCGTTGCATTATTGGATGCTGACGCAGAGTACTTAGAGGATTCATTCGATTTCACTTTCGAACGGTTCGAAATGCCGGAAGAATTTTCTGTATTACAAGAAATGCAATAATACTAGAGCTCACATAGTTGGGCTCTTTTTAATTAAAAACAATAAGGTGAAGGTGATTATTATATGTCAAATTTAACAGCATTTTTTGCGCATAACAAAAAACAGAATGAAAATATTAAGCGATCTATTTCAAAGAAATTCCTAGATGAACAAGGTGATCCTATTGAATGGGAATTTGCACCTGTCTCTCCAGAACGTGATACAGAATTAAAATCAGAATCAACAAAACGTTCTATGATTACACAAGGAAAGCGTAAAGGGCAATTTAATACAGATTTTGATCACTTTAAATATCAACGTTTGCTAACGGTTGAATCAATTGTTTATCCAAATTTAAAGGATAAAGAGTTACAGGATTCATATGGCGTAAAGGGTGAAGAAGCATTACTGGGGAAAATGCTTACAATTGGCGAAATGGCGGATGCCTCAGCGGCTGCCCAAGAAGTCAACGGATATGAAGCAGAACTTGAGGACTTGGTGGAAGAAGTAAAAAACTAATCGAGGACGGTGATGGCGACGCGAATATTATGCACTGGTGGATACAAAAACAGCGTCGTCTACCGTCTGAGTATATGACATTACCTATTTTTGATAAGGCGTGTATTATCGCTTCTGTCCAAGTCAAGATTGAGGAGGATAAAAAGCAAGAACGTGAGGCGAAACGAGGAGGAAAAGGTAAGCGAAAAAGGTAAGAATATGAAAAAACATTAGAATTCCCTCTATTATCCATGTATATTGGTTATATACATAAGGAGGGCGAATATGGCTAAAAATCAAGTTATAGCAGGTGACTATCAGCAAAAAAAAGTAATTGGAGCTAATGGAGTAATTGGTATCCTTTTAGGGTTTGGGAAAATTGTGAATTTAGACCAAACAACAGTAGAAAGTTATGAACATAAGTCGGAAGATCATAAAAAAGGTACACATGTTGTTTCTATTGAATTTAAAGATGGTAAAAAAAGTTTGATGGAAATAGATGGGAATGTTTATAAAGCATTACTTCAAGCAATGTTTAAAACATCAACTTCTTCTGCCCCAGGGCAAGGTAATATAAACAGTAGTGTTCCAACTAACAATAAAGGCTGTCGAAAAGGTTGTTTAATTTTCATTGTGGCAGCAATTGTTGTTATCATAGGAACAATAATACTAGTTAGTAATATGGCAAAAAATCCAGAGAAATATAATACCGCCCCTAAAGATAAGATTACTAGAGAGTTAAATATTACGTCTGAACAGGGAGGGGTCGTTATTAAAACACTAGCGTCTGTTGGAATAAATGAGGATGTTACTATCAAACATGACGAGATTTTAGATAACGCCCATTTTGAAGGTGAAAAAGGCTATAGACTATCTAATCGAGATGCATCAAATATTATTTTATACATGAATACAGACGGAACTATCTATAATATTAGATACGGTGATAATGATCTGTATACAAAAGATAAAGTTATCTCAAAATTAAATGAGTATATTGTGACATCAATGGAAAAGGCTCAATTACAAACTAGGTGTGAAAAAGCCTTGAAATCTATATTAAAAGCACCTTCAACAGCCAAATTTGCAGGAGTTTCAGATTGGAAAATTTGGAAGGAAAATGGTCAAACAGTTGTACAAAGTTATGTTGACTCTCAAAATGGGTTTGGAGCTATGATTCGCTCTGAATTCCAGTTTATTATTGAAAATGATAATGTTGTTTCTTTAATCATGGATGGTAAAGAATATATGAAATAAAGCACCCTTTAGGGGTGCTTTATTTTGTCAAAAAGAGGTGAAATTATGGCTACAATTCGTACTGCAATTCAAATTCAAGATCGTTTGAGTCAACCGATGAGAGCCATGCACAGTGCAGTATCAATGATGGTCAATCAAATGGAGGCGATGCATACTGCTTCTGGAACTATGTTCGATACTTCTACAATAGCGTTAATGCGAAGAGAATTAGCTACGGCAGCGAGTTCTATGAATCAAATTCAAGAAGAAATTCGTTCTGCTGATAACGCACAAAGGGGTTTAAACAACCGAATACGAGATGGTACAGATAAAATGAATGGATTACTCAAGAAAGTAGGTGCTTTAATTGGCGCCTATTTAACTTTGCAAGGTTTAGGTAAAGTAATTGAGATTTCGGACGAATTAACTAATACTAAAGCTCGTATACAACTACTGGTAGAAGATATGCCTGTAATCCCGGATCAACTGGCTAAAGTTGATTTCGGACTTGGTGATATGAGTGACGTAGAACTTGCGCAACAACTTATACATGACGCTGCCCAACGTTCGTATTCATCATTTAAAGATACTGCTGATATGGTTGCAAGGATTGGTACTAATGCTCGTGATGCATTTGGAAATGTAGGTGAAGTGGTTGCATTTACAGAGCTTGTACAAAAACAATTCGGTATCGCTGGAGCAAGTGCTGTAGAAGCAAGTAATGCTACCATTCAATTGTCACAAGCGTTGGCATCAGGTGTCTTACGTGGTGACGAACTAAATTCTATTTTTGAACAAGCACCAAACCTTATCTCAACAATTGCTGATTATATGGGTGAGCCATTAGGTAAGATTCGTGAATTAGCAGCAGATGGTAAGATTACTGCGAGTATTGTAAAAAACGCAATGTTTGCGGCAACAGACGAAATAAATAAAAAGTTCGATAGTATGCCAGTTACATGGTCTCAAATGTGGACATATTTCAAAAATGAAGCCTTACGAGCATTCGGACCAGTATTACAAAAAATAAATGAAGTTGCAAATAGTGACCGATTTAAGGAGTTTGTTGCTAGTGCAACAGAAGCTATATACACGATTGCAGATGCAATAAATATTTCTTTAGCCGCTATGTCAATTGTAGGTAGTTTTGTTTACGATAACTGGTCATTTATTGCTCCAGTGATTGGAGGAGTGACAGCTGCACTTATTATCAACGCAGCCGCGTGGGCGTGGACTAATAGGGAAATAGCGATTAATGCATTGATGACTCTAACGGCCGGAATACGGAATTTGTGGTATGTTGCAACAACTGTTTTATCAACTTGGGTAACATATGGTTTCGCTGCTGCTATGGCTGCTTTGAGTCTCGCAATAGCAGCAAATCCAATCGGATGGTTAATTGGTGCTATTGTTGTTTTAATTAGTTTGTTTTATCTTGCTGTTGCTGTAATTAATCATTTCGCAGGTACATCAATTAGCGCAACAGGAATTATCGCGGGTGTATTTACGGTTCTAGGAACACATGTTTACAACATCGTTGCTTTCTGGTGGAATATTTTTGCCTCGTTTTGGGAATTTTTCGCAAACATTTCTAAGGATAAGACGTATACAATTAAAAAATTATTTTACAATCTCGCTAGTAACGTTTTAGATCAAGCTATTGCTATGACCAGTGGTTGGGATAAATTTGCTACGAGCTTTGCCAATGCTATTATCGATGGCGTTAACCGTGCCATTGAAGCTTGGAATTGGTTCATTAGTATGTTACCAGATGGCCTCACTACAAAACTTGGTTGGGAACAAAAGAGTTCTTATAACCATAGAGAATCATTCACAAGTGACTTACAGGGTATCAAAGCAGGATTAAAAGATTGGGTCGGGGAAGTACCTGCTGATTATTGGGAAGCACCTAAGATGGAAATGAAGTCTTTAGGTAATGCTTGGGACACGGGTTACAATTGGGGCGCCAATTTATTTAATACTGATGATGGTAAAGTCGGCAATTCAGATGCACTCATGAAGTCGATTAACGATGCCTTAGGTATTGGTGACAAACTCGATAAAGGCAATGATGCAGGAAAGAAAACGGCCGACAATACAAAGAAAGCAGCTGATGGCATAAAGATGCTTAATGAGGATTTAAAGTATCTTCGTGACATTGCTGAACGTGAGGCAATCAACCGATATACTACGGCAGAAATCACAGTCGATATGAAAAATGAAAATCACATCAATAGTGAAATGGACATTGATGGTGTTATTGATAAATTCGGTGAAAAAGTAGAAGAAACAGTTGCTATGTTAGCAGAAGGAGGTCCGACAGATAATGTATAACTTTTTCGTAGATGGAGTACATTTCCCTGTCGCTCCTTCTGAACTGACCACGAAAATTAATGGTCGTAATGAAACGATTGTGCTGATGAATGACGGAGAAGTAAACATCATAAAGAAAACAGGTTTAACGGATATTGAGTTTGAGGTATTGCTCCCAAACGTCAAATATCCGTTTTCTGTTTATCCAAACGGCTTTCAGCCACCTACTTATTATCTGGATAAGCTTGAAAAATTAAAGGTATCTGAAAAACCTTTTCAATTCATAGTTAACCGTATGATGCCGAATGGAAACCTACTCTTTGACACGAACATGACTGTATCAATTGAGGATTACGAAATTAAAGAATCCGCTGAAAATGGCTTTGACGTCATGGTAAATATCCGTTTGAAGCAATATAGAGCATATGGGAATAAGCGACTTGTCACAAAGCCTGCTACTGCATCCAGTAACGCTTCAAGTACACCGACTACACAAACGGCAGTTGTAGAACAAAAACGTCCAACAACAAGCAAGGATACACCAAAAACACATACTGTCGTCAAGGGTGATACATTGTGGGCAATTGCTAAAAAGTATTTAGGTGATGGTTCTAAGTCCACCGAACTTGCAAAGCTCAATAACATTAGCAATCCAAATGAAATTAAAGTTGGGCAGGTGATAAAACTTGGCTAAAACACAGCTGTATATCATGAGCAAAGGGCGTATTTTCGAATGTGCGGTAGAAGAAGGTGTTGAGTGGGAAACGCATCGTAAGGGCTCACCAGGAAAGCTAACGTTTAACATCATTAAAGATGAAGTGCTAGGCTTCCATGAAGGTGATGCAGTTCGCTTTGATTATGATGGCCACAAAATATTTTTCGGCTTTGTATTCACAAAAAAGCGAAACAACAACCGTCTTATCAGCGTTACTTGTTATGACCAACTACGTTATTTCAAAAACAAAGACACATACGTATATGCCAATAAAACGGCCGCTCAAGTGCTCCAAATGATTGCAGAGGACTTTAGGCTAAAGACGGGTATTGTCGCTAATACGAAACATGTCATTGCATCAAGAGTAGAAGATAACCAAGAGTTATTTACCATTATGGATAACGCACTATCTGAAACGACACTTAACACTGGTGATTTATATGTACTGTATGACGATTACGGCGCGTTAAACCTACGTAATATTAAGATGCTTAAATCTGATTTACTCATTGACGAAGAATCGGGAGAATCGTTTGAATACACAACCTCGATTGACGAAAACACGTACAACAAAATCAAGTTAGTACGAGAAAACAAAGAAACAGGTAAACGGGAAATATACATTGCTCAAGATAGCTCCAAAATGAACGAATGGGGCATATTGCAAATGACAGATAAACTCGATGAAAAAGAAAACGGTAAAGCGAAAGCTGACGGCATGTTAGCTCTCTACAATCGTAAATCAAGGAAGCTACACATTAATAAAGTATTTGGTGATCCAACGGTACGTGGAGGTACTACATTAGGGGTGCAAATGTATTTAGGCGATTTAACTGTCGCTAATTTTATGTTGGTCGAATCGGTAAAACACACTTTCAAAGAATCTGACCATCGAATGGACTTAAAACTGATTGGCGGTGATTTCGTTGCGTAGTATGGAAGATATTTTAATTGAGATTCAAAAGATGATTAAAGGAGTATTAAACGCTCAAAAGCTTTGTACTATTGTATACGGTACTGTTGTTAGTGTAGAGCCATTAGAAGTGTATGTTGACCAAAAACTAACGCTGAAAAAAGAGCAATTAAAGCTTATGCGTGCAGTCAGAGATTATGAGGTAGACATGACAGTTGAACATGAAACAGAAGTTGGCAATGGCCCTGCTAGTCATACACACGAATACAAAGGACGCAAAAAGTTTAAAATTCATAATGGTTTAGTCGATGGCGACAAAGTAACCATGATACGGGCACATGGTGGGCAACAATACTTAATTATTGATAAAGAGGTGGTTTAATGATTCCACAGGTTGAAAACGATGGTCTGACACTCGATTTTGAGGAAGTCATTGATCCATCCAAGAACTATAAATTAATACATGATAAGAATCGCTGTGTTGGCTTTATTGATGAATTAGAAGCCATGAAACAGGCGATTTTTTTAATGCTCTCTGTTGAGCGTTACGATCACATAATTTATACATGGAATGCGGGTTTCGAATCAAAAGATTTATTCGGAAAACCTACTTCTTATGTAGCGAGTGAGGTACCGCGACGTATACGAGAATGTTTGCTACAAGATAACCGCATTAAAGAAGTGGATTCATTTGTAGTGACAACAAAGAAAAACAAAGTGCACGTAGCATACACAGCGCACACTATTTTTGGTGAGTTAACGCTAGAGAAAGAGGTGGAATACTAATGGCCGAACCGTTTAATTTAGATATGACATTTGAAGAATTGATGGCTCGGAAACTTGCAGGTATCGATGATTCTCTTGATAAGCGTGAGGTAACGTCATTAGTGTATAACGCAACTGCTGCAAATAGTGTTGAAACAGTTCAAATGCTTTTCACATTAAAGAATTTTATCGATATGGTATTTGCTGATACAGCACCGCGTGATTACTTAATTCGACGTGCTGCAGAACGTGGGTTAAAGCCGTATGAAGCCACTTACGCAAAGCGAAAAGGCGTATTTAACATTGATGTACCAATCGGCAGTCGTTTCAGTTTGGACGATTTGAATTATGAAGTTATCGAACGTATTACACAGGGGCAATTCATATTGAGATGTGAAACGGCAGGCAACATAGGTAATTTGTTTTCAGGGCAACTTATTCCGATTAACTATATTAACAATTTAGAGACAGCGATGTTAACCGATGTATTAATACCAGGAGACGACGAAGAAGAAACCGAAGCATTCCGCACACGCTACTTCAATAGCTTTGAATCAACAGCATTTGGAGGCAATAGAGCCGACTACAAAGAAAAGATAGGGAAATTACCTGGTGTCGGTGGAGTACGCGTTTATCGCGCTTGGAATGGTGGAGGGACGGTTAAATTAGTCATTATTAACTCTCAATACGAAAAACCTACACCAACATTAATAGAAGAAGTACAAAAGGCTGTTGATCCATTGGAGAATCAGGGAGAAGGCATAGGAACAGCTCCTATAGATCATATAGTAACTGCGTTTGGAGTAGGCGAAACAGTCATTAATATTACATTGAATATTACGTATCAAGCAGGATGGGCATGGGCTGACATTGAGAATCAAGTACAGAAGGTAATCGATGATTATTTCAAAGAGTTAGCAGAAGAATGGGCAATGGCTAATAGTTATGAGGAAGATCATGCAGGTGTGGTTGTTCGTGTATCCCAAATTGAGTATCGATTGCTAGGTATAACAGGTGTACTTGATATAGCAAATACGCAATTAAATGACAGTCAATCCAATATCGCATTAGATGTTGAATCTATTCCAAAACGAGGTGTTGTAAGTGGCTAGAGAAGTAGACATCATTAGTTATTTACCATCCGTTCTGCATGAAATTAAAGAAATCGTTGGTATTGCAAACGTTGAAAAGCCTGTATTAGAAGCATTGTGGCAAGAAATTGAAAACACCTTAAATAATCAATTTGTCGTAACGTCTGATGGAAAGGGTGCTAGTCGATACGAAAAAATGCTAAAACTAAGCGTTCCAGCATCTGACTCCATCGAGACACGTAGATTTCGTATTTTAACTCGTTACCAAGAGCAAGCACCTTATACTAATCGAGTGTTAAAACAATTGCTTGATAGCCTTTTAGGCAAGGGGCAATATGAGTTGCAACGTGATGTGGCAGCAAAGACACTAAGCGTGAAAATCGAGTTGACAGTTAAAGGCATGTTTGATGCGGTTGCAATTATGCTTGAACGTATTACACCTCAAAACATGGTTTTAACCGTCCAATTACGATACAACCAACACAGTACAATTGCTCGCTACACACACGCTCAACTAGCAGCGTTTACACATCAACAATTACGAGAGGAAGTGATGCCATAATGTCAACAAACACACCTAATTACAATTTAGAAAAACCTAATCAAGATGAATTTTATGACGTTAATGTACAAAATGGCAATATGGATAAAATTGATAACGCTTTAAAGACACTTGCCGGAGAAGTTGCAAGCGGTGTGACACAAGAAGATTTAACTGCTATTGATACTAAACTTGATGGCATTAATCAAGGTGTTGGTGAAATTAAAGGTAAATCAGACCAAATCAAACAAGGTGTAGATAATTTAAATACTAAACAAGATTCACTTTTGCTCAAAATCCAAAATGGAGCGTTAAAACAAAACATTGCGATTTTTGATAAGCCTGGTACTTATACATGGAAATGTCCAGATGGTGTAACTGCCATTATTTTAACTATGTTTGGTGGGGGAGCCGCTGGTCAATCAGTTACAAATCAATATGATTACGTAAGAAATGTTTACGGAGGTGATGGAGGTTTCTATGTTAATAGGAAGGCTGTTCAAGTAGTACCAGGGACAACTTATCAGATCGTTGTTGGTAAAGGTGGAGCTGGCGTTACACCTTCTGGAAAAACAGTGGCTCCAGGGCAAGCTGGAGGTTCAAGTTCGGCTTTCGGGATCATTTGCTTAGGTGGAGCAACTTCTAGTTGGTCATCACCCAAAGAGCCTAGTCATCCATTGGTTACAAAAGGTACTGAACCTGCAATTATTGACATTGGTTATAACGCCACAGATTTCGCTCTATATACTACTCCTTTTGGGCGACCTGGGAAAAATACAAGTGCTACAGGAGCTACAACGCTCAATTTAGGTGGTGGCGGTGCTGGTTATGGAGATGGTGGAAATGGCAAGATTTCATCAACTACAACTGTGGTAGGCATTGGAGCTGGAAGTGGAGCAAGCTTTAATGTTGCAGCAGATTCTGGTGGGAACGGAATTGTAATTATTGAATATTAAAGGAGCCAAAGAACATGAAAAAGTTTGTTCAAATTGTAGATAATGCAGCATATTGGATATTCGAGGCAGAAGAATTACCGCCTTACCCTAATCCAGAGGACTTTTTAGACATTACTGGACGAGAAGGAATAGAAGAAGGGTTTTTATACAATTCCGAAGCTGATGAATTTACAGCACATATCATTCCTGAACCAGTCGAAACTCAACCAACGATTGAAGAAAAAATATTAGCAGAAAATCAATATCAAACGATGTTGTTAGAATTAAATTCGTCTGGAGGCGCGTAATATGAGCACATATGAGTTATGGGAAAAAATGATTAAAGGAAAGGTTTACACAAAGGATACAGCTACTAAACGTGTATCAATGATTGGGCTGTTATTATCTGATGATGAATTTCAATCGCTAGTTGCATTAATTGGCACTGTTTATGGTGAATAATCTTCCCATTTAGTTCAGTAAAAGCCGAGATAATTGGATAGAATAAATATAAATTGATAACACAAAAGTGTCAGAAGGGACGGAGGTATTTGAATAATATAGAGCTAACAGATGATGAGTTATCAGTAATAATGACATCTTTGCAATATACAATGAACGGGTTTAATATATTTATTGATAAAAACGGTAAAGATAGTTTGGATAGCTTAACATTACAAGCAGTAAAAGAAATGAAAATCCTCTATGAAAAGTTAGAGTCAAAATATTTTTAAAGGGTTTCCCCTAAGATAAATAGAATTATGTTCTGAAGGGGGAATGAATTGTGCATAATATAATGAACGCACTTAAAGATTTAGCTGATTTTGAAAAATTAGATATAGCAGAAGTAATTAGTGAAAGCGCAGCAGATATGACTCCTGTATTAGGGAGCTTTCTTACTAACCTAAAAATAAGAAGGCTTGCAAAAAGGTTAACCTCTGTAGAGGCAGAAATTAACCAAATTAGAGATTTAATTTCTGCAACACCGAATCAAGAGAAGGTTGAGCAAATGAAAGATTTTGTGTTACCTATCTTTTTGCAAAAATTATTAGAAGAAGATGAGGAACAGAAATTAAAGTTTGTAGTGAACTCTATCAAAAGATTTATAGAAGTGGATACATTAGATGAATCTCAATTGATATTAATATTTGATATACTGGATAAGTTAAGATTTATTGAAATAGACTATTTAAAATCTTTACGAGATGGAATAGAATTTCTACCTGGAGTAAATGCCAGCGCAAATATTATTACATTCATTGAAGATAAACTTGAAGGTATTGGATTAATCCATATTGCTTATCGCGGTAAATTGGTAGGCGACACTAAAGGTGCAGCTATAAGTTATTCAGATAAGACTGAGATCTCACCGTTAGGGATAGAGTTGTTAAATTTTATCAACGAGTAAACTAAATTTTATAAAACAGTTGAGTTATGTCTTCTTTTGTCCAATGATTATGTAATTTAAAAATATTGAAGGAGAATCCATTCCTTAGTTAATATGAGAAGTTTGAAGGGAAGTGGATTTATGAACTGGTATCAAATTTTTGTTGGAGTATTACCACTACTAGGTGTAATAGTAGGTGGCGGAATAACATTTCTTACTCAAAATAATACATTAAATAAACAAATGAGGAGAGATTCTGAAAAGGAAAAGGAATCTCAAAGGATAGAGAAATTTCTAATTTACAACGATATATTGAAACTAGATGGTGAATTTCAAATGCAGTTTTATGCAGGTGGAGGTTTCACCGAGTTTAATATAAAAAATTATCGAGAAAATTTTAGACCAATTTTCTTTTCGAAGTATCATTTGTTAGATCAAGAAATTGCCTATAATGTACGAGAAATGGATAGGATAATCATGGCAGCAGACTTCTTCGAAGAAATAGAAAGAGAACAAAATGACCAATTGTTATTAATTTTTGACAAGATATTAACTGAGATTGAAAATATTTTAAAGGAATACAGGCTTAATAATATGAATTAGCAATGCGCATCCAATGGGTGCGTTTTTTTATAGTCATTAGATTTATGTTATGAGAGCAATTGAGATGGGCAACGGTACACTGTACTGATTCTCGATACTTCTCATGGCTTTTTTAATGAAATGGGCAAAGGATTGGTGATGTAATGTCCCATATTGTTTAGTAACAAATAATTTACGCATTCAAAAGACTAATAATGTGTATGAAAATTTTCATTGGAATTACATTCCTTTTGTCGTATATTAGAGAGTGCAGACGAAAGGAAGGGACATATGTCTATAGAACCAAGTAAAGTAAATTCAGTAATTGAAGTCTCGTTAGGATGGGTTGATGTAATTGCTATATTTTCTGGGGCCGCGTCTCTAGTAATGGCAGGACTTGCAATTTGGTTATCAATAACATTTTATAAAATGTCTGATGTTTCAGCTAAGGAAATGAAGGATTCAACTAATAAAATAAATTCAAATGTGGAAAAGTTAGAAAAAATGTTTGATACAATGTATGCAGATACTTTCACTATGGTAAAAGAAACTGTTACACATATGAGGAAACAAGTGGATAGAAATACAGATGTTAACGAGCAATCCCATGAAATAAATAAGCAGATTGACGATTTAGTTACAGAACAAGTAAAAAAGTTAGCTTTTGATAATATTAGTAGAGAAGAATTAAAGGACTCTTTCATGGACTTACTTAAAGAATCAAAAGAGATAGAATTCAATGTAATAAAGCAAGATATGAAAGAGAAGGTTTTGGATATATTAGGAGAAGGTGATGTATCCTTTAAGCAATTGGAGGAAGCACTTTTTACTAACAGCTTCAAAGAGGAGCAATTTGAGTTGTTTTTCGAAGCAGTTCATGAATTACAAAAAGATGGGTTTATTGATGCGAATTTTACTTTTGAGCCGGAGGGATTTTGGGCAGTATCAACTAATAAGCCAATAAAGTTATTAAAAAAGAAACATTAAACAAAGCACTCTCAACGAGGTGCTTTTTATTTTGCATTAATTAGCACTCTGAAAGCAATTGAGATGCGCAACGGTACATGTTACTGAATCTCGATGCTTCTCATGGCTTTTTATTTTTATTGAATAGGGCAAAGGATTGGTGATGGAATGGATGTAGCTGCAGTAAATGAAATTGCTACAAGCCAAGCAGTATGGGCGATAGCTTGTTTAATTATAGCGTTTGGGGCATTTCGCTATTTAATTAGCAAAAACGATAATCTAATGAACCGAGCAGAAGAACGCGAAAATAAATTAATGGACCACTTAGAACGGTCTAATGAGTCACAAGAAAGAACGGCAATTGCACTCGAAGGTATGAACCGATCGCTGAACGTATTGGAAGGTCGGGTGGACCGTATTGAAAAACACTCACTTAAAAACAAAACTACTGAAAAGGATGATGAATAATGGATTTAACAAACATTTTTATGATTGCAATGGTGATGGTGGCTATCGTATTAGCTGTTTCGGAAGTACTGAAAAAGACATTTAAAATTAATACGCAATACATGCCAATCACGTCGGTAGTGATTGGTATTTTTATTGGCATAGTTTGTTGGCCGTTATCAGAGTATCCAGCATATGTGATGTTGATGGCTGGCTTTGTGGCTGGTCTAACAGCTTCGGGAACTTTTGATTTATTAAAGGCTGCTAAAAAAGAAGGTGAGCAATAATGGCTTACGTTTTTAAACAAAACTTATTGCCATCTAGTAAGTATTCAATAAAATCGCCTTACACTATGACACCTCAGTATATTAGTGTACACAACACAGCAAATGATGCTTCTGCAGCCAATGAGATTAAATACATGATAACTAACGACAATCAAGTTTCTTATCATGTTGCTGTTGATGATGTAGAAGTTATCCAAGCCATTCCATATAATCGCAACGGCTGGCATTGTGGTGATGGTCAAGGTAACGGTAATCGTAAATCCATTGGTGTTGAAATTTGCTACAGCAAAAGTGGAGGAGCGCGTTATACTGCTGCTGAGGAAAATGCAGTGCAGTATATAGCCTCGTTACTAAAACAATATGAATGGGGAATTGAACGAGTTAAAAAGCATCAAGACTGGAACGGAAAATACTGTCCGCATCGTATTTTAAGTGAAAACCGATGGTTTAGCTTCTTAAAACGAATTGAAGAAGCTATGAAACCAAAAATAACTATCCAACAAAAGGAGGAAGCAAAAGTGACTAACACACTAACATCAACTGCTAAAGAGGATTTGAAATGCTTGTTAAAAGAGACATACCAAAAAGGAATCTTAAAGGTGGACCATAGCGAAAAAGTGGGCTCAATGACAGATGGCGAGGCGTTAGGTTTGCTGATTTCAGTTGTAAAGCGAACTTTATAGGAAAGAAAAAGACCAAGAAAGCTAAATGCCATCTTGGTCTTTTTCCATATCATTCAACATTTGTTTACGCTCCAATATCAATTCCATAAACTCATCTAAATCTTCTTCTAAAGCTGAATTTTTGATAAAGCTACGTGCCCTAGATCGGGCACTTGTGTATTTCGCACGCTCTTTATTCTTTTCTTGCCACCGTTTATTTGCTTCCGTTTGAGGATTTTTTGACACTTTCATCACGTTCCTTCAATAATCTTCTTTGCTCACGTTTTAAGAAGTAACCTCTTACATATAACGCAAGCAAGGCAATAAGTAAGACAATGAGTATAATATTTAATATTTTCATGGGCTCATGGTATACTTTAGGAAACAAGGAGGGGTTAACCCCCTCTTCTTGTTCTTCTGTTTTGTAGCCTTAGTTGTTCATTTTCTAACTTCTTTTTTTGGTTGTCGAGCCATTTTGATTGAAGTTGTAATGCAATGAACACTAGGGCTATTATTGTTCCTAAGTATTCCACTTGTTCACCTCCTTTCTATACTTTAATTATACTAGTACTAGTATTGAAAGTCAACCTATTTTACTATTTATTTCCCATAAATCCAAATAAATATATTGTCAAAAGAGAACGTTAGTTCTATAATAAAACAAACAAATGTTCTTATTAGGAGAGTTGATATGGCTGCTAAAACAAAAACACCAGCAAAAAAGAAAGAACCTAAGCATTTAGATCGTGATGAATTTGACCTTGAGGAAATCGCATATACCTTAACAGAATCGATGAAAGAAAATAAAGTTTATACATACACAATTTACAAACATGATGAGCTGTTAGAGGGTACAGTCGTAAAAATGGATGCAAACACTAAATTAATCCACATAAAAGACAGATATATGGGCATCCATAAGATACATTTTCTAGATATTTTAAAAGTATCTGACGTTGAATAATCGTGGAGAGTGATTGTAATGATAAATGATCGTGGAAATATGAAATGGACATCATTGATGCTACCTGAACATTTAGTTAAGTTAAAGGAGTGGAAAAAGGAGCAGTATTACGATAAAAAGCGTGAGTTGACTGAATGGGAACTTGAAGACATAGAGCAAACAATTCAGAGAGCTTTCAAAATGCAAAAGCTAATTAAGCTCACACTTTGGAAGAATAAAAAATTATATGATGAAATTGGAAAGATTACCGGAACGGATATTTATAAAAAGGAGTTACTTCTAGATACTGATTTATCAATCAAGCATATTACCTTTGATATGATACAAAAAGCGTCACTGGTAGATATTGATGATTAAGCCAGATGAGCGCAGAAATGTACATGAATTTATCCTTTTAGATATGGCAGTAAAATCGTTGCAGAATGATTACGATAAACTAAAAAACCTTAAAATGTCAGAGGTATATATAAAAATAGTTGATGACCTATTAAAAGATATAAGAAGTGATTATTTCAATCAAAAACGAATGTTAGCTAAACAAAAAATCGTAGTAGTGAAGTGGATTCATATAGATCAATATTTTAGTGATGTTGTTATTAAAACGCCTGGAGAAGATGTAGTACTTAGGTACGCAAAACAAGCATTAAAAACACAAGTGGAAAATTTGATATTTAACTACCTAAAGGAGAATTATAATGCCAATACTAAAAACTAGTTCTGTTCAAATATTATTTGGAGATGGAGATGTAGGTGTTCGGATAGTTGGAAATAAGAAGCTAAAAACAGGGGCCATTCAATTTAGTAGAATTGATCCCTTACCAATTGGTGCAGAATTAGAAACGAGTGAAATGTTAAGTTTAAATGATGCTCCTGTAACACTTGGCTTTAATAAAGTAGAAAGTTTAGATGTAGTAATTAACCAATTATTAAAATTAAGAAACATTATAACTGGTGAAGATGAAATGTTGACAAAAGAAAAAGTTAGCAATAAAGAAAGCCACTCATTAGAAAGATAATGAGTGACTTTTTTGTATTTAACCTTAGCACCTGCCCAGTGTAGTTATTTATTTTGTGTACCCCAATGTACCCCAATTTGTACCCCAAATAAGTGGGGTACATAGGGTGAAAACGGATACTACCATTTTTTACCTAAATAAAAATAAAAATTATATTTCTAAATTTTGTAAATTTAAATTTTTGTTTATTTTTCATCTCTAGTGCTTAAACCCCGCCAATTCAGCATTTTTACGCTATAATGTAGGACGAGGTGAAGAAAATGTTTGTGAGTGAAAAACAGATTGAGATTCGATATGCGGAGACAGACCAAATGGGCGTCGTCTACCACGCAAACTACATCATTTGGATGGAGATTGGACGTACACAGTTAGTGAGCGATGTAGGATTTGAGTACGCAGCACTAGAAAAAGACGGTTATGTATCGCCAGTGATGGATTTATCGATTTCTTATAAGGCAGCGATGCACTATGGCCAAGTAGCAACTGTTCGTACTTGGGTAGAAAAGCATGATCGACTACGTACAACATATGGTTATGAAATTTTACATGAAGATGGCACGATTGCTGCTACAGCACAATCCGTACATATTCTAGCGCACAAAGAAACATTACGCCCAGTTTCTTTAAGTAAAATTGACCCCGCTTGGGATGCGAAATATAAAGAAATTGCTGTTGAAACGAAATAGAAGCGTACGTATAAACATTTAATAAAAATATCATTTACAAAAGGCAGTATCAGAACAACTGGTGCTGTCTTTTGTTAGTTGCAAAACTAATTTCTTCTAAATAGATGGCACAGGAAATTGGTTTCTGTACCATAATTATCTTGAATGTTACCTATAACATTGATACAATTAGAACAAACGTTCTAGCTGAGGGGGAGAAACTATGCAATTATACATATTTGAAGACAACTTTATGCAATTAATTGAACAGTATCAATTAACTGAAGAACAACTTAAATTTACGGGAACACCACAGGAATGTCTTGAACTTGCGAAAGCGGATGCCAATCGTCATTCAATTTTAGCAATTGATGAAGGAAAGCTTGTTGTTTTCTTTGTCTTACATCGAAATGAGGGTGTAAAGCCATATTCTAATAATGAAAATGCGATTTTAATAAGAGCTTTTTCAACAGATAATCGTCATCAAGGGAAAGGTTATGCCAAAAAGGCTTTAATGCTATTACCTGAGTTTGTGAAAGAGCACTTTAGTGGAATAAATGAAATTGTATTAGCAGTAAATGTAAAGAATGAAGCTGCACAAGGACTTTACAAGAAGTGTGGTTATATCGATAAAGGTGAAAGAGTGATGGGGATAAAAGGGGAATTAATCGTAATGAGTTATGAGTTGTAAAGTAGCATAACAAAGGACTATTTTAAAAGGATACTACTACATTTAAAATACCCGCTTGCATTAGTGGAAACATGCAAGGGGGTTTTATTATTTAGGAATACAATATTGCGTATTGGAAGTACTCTTTACTGATACTTTGAGCGTTTAAATATAAGCTTCCAAGAAATATAATTCGTGATAAGAAGTAAAATTAAATAAATAATTGTGCCATAGTGTATGCGTGTAGCCATGAAATAGTGTAGCCCCGCTAGTATAGCTAATGGAATAAATAATACTAGGGATTTCCAGCTCTGACCATCACCGATTTCATCAATGGGCTTCGTAAAAGGAATCTTGCTTCCAAAGCCTACATAACAAATTATTGTATATAAGCAGCTTGCTACTAAAACAGTCATTAAATCTGGAATGATTCGCAAACCATAAATAAAGCAAAATACTATGCTGAGGACAATATACAATGGAATATATAACTTTAGTAGAAAAGCTTTTAGACTACCTTTTTGTAAGTCTGTATAGTCTTTAATTGGGAAGACTTTATATATCCACGCTGCTTTAAATTTTGCTGAATGGCCTAGCATAATCACAGCTGACGGGATAATTAGCATACTAAAATAAATATTTAAATAACTTATACTGACAGAAAAATCAGCATCTTCTGAACGAATTACATTAAATATAAAAATAAAAGGAATGACGAAAGAAAAGCCTAAAGATGGGTAGACCTTCAATTTAAATTCTCGCTCTTGTTTCATCATAAGGGAGGCGAAGCGGTAAAAGGCTCTTTCCTCCGTTGTTCGGCAAATGATTGTTAATAAATAATCTTTTAGGCGACTTTTCTTTTCTTTTTTTGCTTTGCTTGTTCCTAATAACTTTTGTAGATTCCGTTCAAATGTTGGGATTAGCTTTATATACAGCCATATTGATATGAGTGGTATAATGACAGAGAAAATTGTGCCTACAATAGTAAATAATGAGTGATTCCCATTAAGAATTAGCTCATACGGTGCAGCAAACCACATCGGAATGATGAAAATACTCCACCAATTAAACGTTACGACAATATTAAAATCGACAAATTCAAAGGATCTAATTAGCACTTGATATCCAATCATTAATACTAACGATAAACCGATTTGTACATAATTGATGATATCCTTTAGTTTTTCTCCATCAAAAAATCTTAAAATTACAATATATAAAATCGATGTTAAAACGACAATGAAAATATTAATGAAAATAAGTTCTAGCACAGTTAATAGAAAGAATACTATTCCTTGTGTAAATAGGCCGACTACAAGCGGAATCGCTGTTAAGGCAATTGTTAAATACGTTAAATAGATGAGTATATGCATACATTTGGCGGCGTTCACTGTTTTAGCGGTGATAGGCTTCGTTGAGAGGATGCTTCGATCACGTACATCCAGCAATACAGAAGAAAAGTCTGAAATTAATGTTGTCATAATAATAAAAATAATCATGCCAAAAGCAATGCTCATCTGAAAATGATAGTTTTGGCCAAAGACGATAAATGGAATTAAAACAAGACCGTATAGTGCATAAATCCATAAAGACTTGATGTAACTATTTTTCTGATCTTTTTTGTTTTGGTTGAAAATAGTTGGTACTTTTCGTTCATCCATTGTTAATTTAATATGGAGGATTTGCCTCATCATCTGATAATCAATACCCATTTTACGAAAAATAAAATGCAATTTATCAAGCAGTTGCAGGATTTTGAAATCTTTCATATCTACACCTCCTGAACTACCGATACGAATTGTTCACCAATTTCCTTATGATTATGGAAACCTGTAAGCTGATTAAAAATCCCTTCTAAAGTTCCTGCTGTATTAGCGGTTTGTAGTTGGGCAAATGTTCCGTCTGCAGCGATTTTGCCATCATTCAATAAAATGATGCGACTACTAATTTTTTCGACAACATCCATGATATGAGAGGAATAAAATATTGTTTTACCTTGGCCTGCTAGTTGCGTTAAAATCTCCTTAAAGATCATGACACTATTCGCATCCAAGCCATTAATAGGTTCATCCAAGAACAGTAAATCGGGATTATGTATAAGGCTAGCGATAATTAATAGCTTCTGTCTCATGCCTTTTGAATAAGAGGATATTCTAGCATGATAGGCTTCTCCAACACCAAACAATTCCATTAGCGTTTTTGATTTTGCGGCAGCGAAATCAAAATTTAATCCATAAAGCTGGCCGATAAACGTCAAATATTCATAACCAGTTAAATTATCATAAACATCGGCTATTTCTGGTACATAACCAACATTACGTTTATATTCAATATTATTTTGCCTTATATCTTCTCCAAATAGCTTAATTTCTCCAGCATATTCGCCTTCGATTCCTAAAATAATTTTAACAGTAGTACTTTTACCAGCACCGTTTGGACCAATATAACCAATAATTTCTCCTCTTGAAACACGTAAGTCGATTCCTTTTAATATTTCCTTACTACCATAACTCTTTGTCAAATTCGTAATCGTTAAAATTTCTTGTTGCTTCATGTTATAGCTCCTTCCCGTTGGAAAATTAACCATACCACAGTAACTTTAGGCTAAATAGGTTCCATCTTTATTATACATCATTTAAACAATTTGTTATTAATTACAATATTATTCTAAAGAAGAGGTAATTATTAGTTTGGCCTTTTTTAAAGGAATATGATCTTAAATGTAGAATGTTTCGTATAGCATTTAATAAGCTGAGGTGGTAAAAGTGAATGATTTAAAAAAGGGCAATGCAATCGAGGCAGCGCAGCAGTTTATTGCACAATATTTCCCACATTGCGATGGGGCGTTATTAGCTGGAAGTGTCGTTCGAGGCGAAGCAACAGAAACATCTGACTTAGATATTGTTGTCTTTGATCATACTCGAATGGCCTCTTATCGAGAATCTATAGTAGCGTTCGGTTGGGCTATAGAAGTGTTTGTACATAATTTAACATCTTATAAGCAGTATTTTCACGAAGATTATAAAAGAGCAAGACCATCCATGCCAAGAATGGTTTCAGAAGGTATCGTTTTAAAAGATAACGGTATTCTCGATGGCATTAAAAATGAAGCGAAACTACTTTTAGATAAAGGCCCAGAAGAATGGACTGAACAAACAGTTAAAATAAAGCAATATTTTATCACCGATGCACTAGATGATTTTATAGGTTGTTCCAATAAAGCAGAAGAATTATTTATTGCGAATGCTCTTGCTGAATTAGTAAGCGAATTTGTATTAAGAACAAACCGCCAATGGATCGGTCATTCGAAATGGGTAGTACGTGCATTACTACAACATGATGAGGCATTCACACTTCATTTTATTCAGGCATTCGATATATTTTATAAAACAGGCAATAAACAACACATTATCCAATTAGTGAACAATGTACTTGAGCCATTCGGAGGAAAATATTTTGACGGTTTTTCAGTAGGGAAATAATTAGTTTTACTAGCAGCCTGTTATAGAGGTCTTTCCATGCTAAAGCAAAAATTTTGAAACAAATTGTCCTTTCCTGCGTAATACAATAGTGAGTTCAATAATTTTAATGATAAAATAGTTTGAAGTATTTAATTAAAGGTGGGAAATGAAATGGGTTTATTAAAAGCAGGTATTGGTGCCTTAACAGGTGTATTAGAAGATCAATGGCGAGAATATTTCTACTGTGAGTCTTTATCAGCAGATGTTCTTGTTACTAAAGGTGTAAAACGCACATCTAAACGTGGCTCAAATAAAGGACAAAGCAATATTATAAGTAATGGTTCTATCATTGCAATCAATGAAGGTCAATGTATGATGATTGTTGAGCAGGGCAAAGTGGTGGAGTTTTCTTCCGAATCTGGCGAGTATGTTTATGACACATCTACTGAGCCAACTATTATGTATGGCGATGACCTTTCATCAAATATCACAGAGACATTCAAGCAAATTGGAAAGCGTTTCACATTTGGTGGCGAGCCAGGAAAAGATCAGCGTGTGTATTATTTTAATAAGAAAGAAATCGTTGGTAATAAGTACGGAACACCTGCACCGATTCCTTTCCGTGTCATTGATCGCAATATCGGTCTAGATATTGATATTGCCATTCGTTGTCATGGCGAGTATTCCTATAAAATAGTAGACCCATTATTATTTTATACAAATGTCTGTGGTAATGTGGAGAGCGAATATACTCGTGATTCAATTGATAGTCAATTGAAGACAGAGCTTATGACCGCCCTACAACCAGCATTTGCTCATATTTCTGCAAGTGGCGTACGTTATAGTGAAATACCTGCACATACAGTGGCTCTAGCCGATGCCCTTAACAAAGTGCTATCAGAAAAATGGCTAGCAACACGCGGTTTAGCAGTCGTATCTTTTGGAATTAGTTCATTAAAAGCATCTGAAGAAGATGAAGCGATGATTAAACAACTACAGCGTAATGCAGTCATGCGTGATCCAGGTATGGCCGCGGCTCATTTAACAGGAGCACAGGCTGAAGCAATGATAGCAGCTGCACACAACGATGGTGGAGCGATGGCAGGGTTCATGGGCATGAACATGGCAACACAATCAGGTGGCGTCAATGCAAGTCAGCTATTTCAAATGAGTGAGCAAAATAAGCAGACACAAGCAACTACAAATGTACAAGCAAGTCCATCAAATGCTTGGACATGTACATGTGGGCAAGACAATACAAGTAAATTTTGTTCAAATTGTGGAACATCAAAGCCCGTAGAAGTGGGCTGGACATGTGCTTGTGGCATGAGCAATAAAGGAAAATTCTGTAGTGAATGTGGAGCAAAAAAACCAACAGGAGCATTGCAATATGCATGTGATAAATGTGGTTGGGAACCAGAAAACCCTGCAACTCCTCCAAAATTTTGTCCTGAATGTGGCGATATTTTTGATGATAATGATATGAAGTAAGGAGATGACTGATGATGACGACGCAAGAAGCGGAAAACGTCAAAGAGGCAAAGCTAGAATTCGATGCTGAATGTCCATCATGCAGTGCATCAATTGAATTTAACCCATCTACGGGCAAGTTAACTTGTCCTTACTGTGGCTTTGAAACAGAGATTGCGACACCTGAAATGGAACAAGAAAAAGTGGCGCAGGAAATGGATTTTGCTAAAGCTGAGGAACGAGGGAACTTTAACTGGGGCGTAGAGAAAAAAACCGTTATTTGTAAAGCTTGTGCAGCAGAAACAATTTACGATGCATTACAAGTGGCGGATAGCTGTCCGTATTGCGGTTCCAATCAAGTAATGGAAGCAAGTGCTGAAAACACACTTGCACCTAATGGCGTCTGTGCTTTCGAAATAACAGACAAACAAGCGGGCGAAAATTTTCAAAAATGGATTAAAGGAAGATGGTTTACGCCGAAAGCAGCTAAAATAAGTGCAAAGCCAGATTCATTTAAAGGTGTGTATCTACCTTATTGGACATTTGATACTAAAACAAGCTCTCGTTACTCAGCAAGCTATGGCAAACATCGTACGGTTACTGACAAAGATGGCAATCAAAAGACTGTAACAGATTGGTATTCTACAAGTGGTTTTTACCAGGAGTTTATTGATGATCATTTAATTAGTGCAACGACTCGTTATGATCGTCAAATGATGCGTAAAATTGAACCCTTTAACTTACTAAATAATAAATCCTATAAGCCAGAATATGTGGCAGGTTTTCTATCAGAACGATATAGCATTGGATTACAGGATGGTTGGAGTCAAGCAAAGAGAGAAATTCATAATCACTTACAGGCACAAATCACTTCAAAAATTCGTCTAGAAAAGTTTGCAGATGTTGTTTCCAATGTGCGCTTCTCTACAACACATGATGACATTACATATAAATATTTAATGTTGCCAATTTGGCTTTCTTCTTTCCGATATAAAGATAAAATTTTTAGATTCATGGTGAATGGTCAAACAGGTCGTGTCGGAGGAAATGCACCGATTTCACCACTACGGGTTACGATTGCAGTACTTTTATCATTGATGGTATTAGCTGTAATTTTATATTTCTTTATGAATGAATCTTAACAAATAGCAGTATTCTAAAAGTGTGCTCACTCTTCATGCTTTTGGAATGCTGTTTTTTTATTGCGAATATTGTCGGAATGATGTCGAACGATGTAAATAAATTTTCTGATTATGATAAATGTCACTATTCATCACGGTTCTGTCTATGTATAGTTGCATAAGCTATAAGGATAATAATATTTTACAATAGACGAGGAGCACAGCATTTAATGAATAAGAAAATAGCATGGGTTACAGATACAGCAGCATTGTTAGATGAAAAATTCATACAGGACAATCAAATTCACGTTTTACCACTTAATATTGTTTTTGATGAAGGGGTATTACGAGAAACTGTTGATATGACACATGATGAATTTTATGACAAACTTCGAACGACTAAAACACATCCAAAGACATCACAACCTGCCATTGGTGAAGTGGTAGCGTTATATAAATCGTTAAAGCAGCAGGGCTATGCCTGTGCTATTGCTATTCATACTTCGCAACATTTGTCGGGCACTTATTTAAGCGCTTTCACAGCAGCACAACAAGCACAATTTGACGTCTATCCAGTCGATTCAAAAATCGGCTCATTTCCAATGATGAAAATGATTGAACTAGGTCAGCAATTAGAACGTGATGGTTTCGAACCAGATCAAATCGTTGAAAAGATTAATGAACTAGCTGATCATAGTGAGCTATCTTTTATCCCGGCAAGCTTATCACAATTGCATAAAAGTGGTCGCGTTTCAGGAACACAGGCGTTTTTGAGCCATCTTTTAAATATAAAAGTCGTGATTTCCTTTGAAAATGGAAAAGTTGTTATGAAAGAAAAAGTACGTGCAGCAACAAAGGCAAAAGCATATGTGGAAACCCTTCTAAGTAAGGATTTAGAATCAAGTATTATCCCAGAAGTAGCAGTTATCCACTGCAATAATGAAGAAGGCGCAATTAGTTGGAAATCAGCTTTAGAGAAAGCTTATCCTCTTATTACTTTTCAAGTTCTGCCATTAAGTGCTTGTGTTGGTGTGCATGCAGGAGAGGGTACACTAGGATTAAGCTGGGTGCGTCTGCCAGAACTTGTCGTACCAAAACAGCGAGAAAAAGAATTAGTGACCATATAAAGTGATTGGCATTTAGCCAAAAAAATATGCAGGTGAAGTTGCGAAATTCCTATAAACACACTATTATACAGTCAGAGAGCTTTTTCATAAAATGAACTGTAGATGTAATGTTATTTTTGAATAATAATAAATTATTCAAGTATGGAGGTTTCGACAATGGACGCAATTGAAGTGTTAACTAATTTAGATCAAATACATGGGTATTTTCAACCTATATTTAGCGCTGATGCGCATACGGTGATTGCCTACGAAATTTCCGGTCAGTTACAAATAGAAGGACAGCAAATCAACTTAAAGGACTTTGTTAATAATGAAGATATTCCAGAAGAATATCGTATTGATATGGAACATAAAATTTTACACGCAGCGCTAACCCAAATAGATACAATAGCAGCCGACATTGATATTTATATTCCGAGTAACCCGAATTTGTTAATGCAAGATTTCGGTGAAAGTCACTTTAATATTATTCAACAATATATAGATGAAGAAGACCTACACCGCATCGTACTGGTGGTTTCCGAGCATCGGTTTTTAGGTGATATCAATAAATTACACCATGCACTACGTTATTTCACAACTTTTGGTGTGAAAATTGCTGTACAGGAAGTAGGAGCTGAAAGTCATTTAGAGCATATCGCATTATTATCACCGCAAATTTTAAAGGTAAATATACGCGATTTAAATTATGATTCATGGTCTGCTCAATCCGATATGATTTCTGCAATTGGAAGTTTGGCATATAAGATAGGTGCAAACCTATTGTTTGAAGGAATTGGCACAGTATATCAATTGCAATTCGCTTGGAAAAATGGAGGACGCTTCTATCAAGGTTCTTATTTAGCTAATGCTGCAAGGACATTTGTAGAGAAAGATATATTAAAGGAACGTTTTAAAGAAGAATGTCAGCAATTTATTACTTCGGAAAAGAAAATGCTTGAGGCACAATATTTTGAGTTAAAGAAATTAAGAGAGGAGCTAGAGGCAATTGTTCATCGTATCAAACCTTCTAGCGATAATATCTCACAATTAGAGCATTTAGCAGAGCTTTTAGATCATTATTCATTCCGATTATATATTTGCAATGAGGATGGTTTCCAATTAACACCAAACGTCATGCGTTACGAAGGGAAATGGGAACTACAGCCAAATGCAATTAATAAAAATTGGAGCTGGCGGCCGTATTTCCTACAAACGATTATTAAAATGCGTAATGATCAAAATGGGGAAATTTCAGAACTGTATCGAGATATTGAAACAGGGGAAATTACGCGAACGTTTTCCATTGCCATCAATGAACACGAATACTTATTCGTCGATCTTTCTTATGATTATCTCTATGAACATAATATATTTCGATAGAGTGATACATGCTTATATAGCAAGGTATGAGGGGTACAAATTTAATTTGTACCCCTATAGTATTTCAATTGAACCTAAAAACTATAATCCATTTAAATTTAATTGTAAGTAAACTGGACTTCTAGAGTAAGGTTAAGAATTCTTTACCTTGTCAGAATACTATTGATTTATATTCTAAATATATTTAAGATGTTGACGGGGAAATAAGTTAAAAATTATTGTTGACGGATCGCCGTATGCGATGAAAGTCGCACGTACGGTGAAGGCTCGTTATAAAGCGCCAAAGTGCATAAGGCGAGAATAGTGTAAGTAATGAAGCACCAAAAGTATCAAATGTAAATATTAGTGGAACAGCGAAAGAAGGACAAGTTTTAATAGGAAACTATGATTATACTGACAAAGAAAATGATTTAGAAGGCACTTCAACTTATCAATGGTACACTGCGGATGATGTGACTGGGACAAATAAGGTAGCAATTAGTGGTGCGAATGCTAATATGTATACTTTAACGGGAGCAGATGTAGATAAATATATCTTCTTTGAAGTAACACCAGTAGCACAATCTGGGGTACCATCAGGAAATCCAGTATTAAGTCTAGCAACACCACAAGTATTGGGATTATCCTTTTCTTTAGAGGATAATATAGGAAGTACCTCATATTCATTCCCACTAGGGACGAATATAAATAATGGAGCTTTAAATAGTTTATGGCCAACAGTACGTACTGAAAAACCGATTATTAATGCAACGGTTACTATTGATTTAGACGGAGCATTTACTGCTGATATTAATGACAAATATGCATTTTCAAATAATGGCTCAGGAATTAATTTAACAGCAGGAATGATTTCAAATAATGGTCAAACAATCACAATTCCAAACGTAAATATTATGACATATCCAGATCAACCATTTTGGTTCATGATGAAGTTTGGTACTAAGACTCTAGTAACAGAAGGAACATTTGATATTAAATTCACAATAAATGGCGTAACTAAAGTGATGAAACTTAATGTAACAAATTAATTTTTATTAATCTTTTTGTTTTAGAATTAAATTAATAATATTTACCCTCCACAAGCACCTGTGGAGGGTTTTTTATTATGCGTCGTGAGAGTAAACGAGTTGGGCAACGGTACAGATGATTGATTCTCGATGCCTCTCAGAGGTTGAGTGTTTTATGCAATAAATTGTATTAAATTAGTGAGAATTTTAAATATCCAGAGTGGTGTAAAAGATTTGTCCCTTAAATTAAAAAAATTTAAAAAACTAGAAGGATTTTTACAAATAATGTCTAATATAGTAATTGTAGTACAAAAAATTGATGAAGGAGTGAATGTAATAATGAAAAAGAAAAAGACAATATGGTCTGTGGCTGCTGCAACGCTTCTAGTAGCAACTTTATCATTTGGTGCGAGTGCAAGTGCGACAAACGATCAAGGAGGAGGTAGCAGCGGAGGGTATCCTTCTAAGCCTCCAACATGTGTTCCTGGAAAGGCATGTCCAATCCCAGTTTAAATGTTTAATGAAAACTAAATACTTACAAAGGGCACCCAATTTGGGTGCTTTTTTCCGTCCTGTTAAATAACGCTAAAAGTCAGAAAGAATTCCTAACGTGCGTACTACGATAATGTGGAATAGGTGGTATCGTAGGTGAAAAGATTAATTTTTTCCGTCTTTTAGTATCACTAGTAATCAATTCTATTTTTTTGAAAATTGTAATTTAATTTTTGTTACATATAAGTTTTATTAGATAAAATTCCTTACAAATGAAATTTAAAATGCTAAGTTATATTCATAACAAATATTAGGGGGAAACTATGGAAAGTTTACATGGAAAAGTAGTTTTAATAACAGGGGCAAGCTCGGGAATTGGACGGGCTGCGGCGGAGTTACTTTCATCAAAAGGTGCAAAAATTATTGTTAACTATCTTTCGAATAAAAAAGGTGCTATAGAAACAGTACAGCGCATTCAAAAAAATGGTGGAGATGCGATCATTATTCAAGCTGATGTCACAATTAAAGAGCAAGTGAATGCAATGGTGGAACAGGCTCTGGCATCCTTTGGGAAAATTGATATTCTAATTAATAATGCGGCTGGTGGTATCCGACAAAGTACGTTTATGGATGCAAGTGAAGAATTGTGGGAAGAAACATACAGACTAAACATCAATAGTGTTCTTTTATGTTCACAAGCCGTATTAACACATATGATTCCAAGAAAAGAAGGCAAGATAATCAATATATCTTCAACTGCTGCTCGCATTGGAGGTGCTGGTGAAAGCATTCATTACGCTGCTTCCAAGGGGGCATTAAATACAATGACGATTGGCATGGCCAAAGAACTAATCGAATACGGAATCATTGTCAATGGCATAGCCCCAGGGATGGTTGAAACGCCTTTCCATGAAAAGTTTGCGCCAAATGAGGATCGACTTTCTCGCATGTCTGCAACTATACCTATTAAAAGAGTAGCACAACCAATTGAAATTGCAGAAACAATAGCTTTTCTTGCATCCGATGCTTCGAATTATATATTAGGTGAAATCATTAATGTTAGTGGGGGGAGATAGTTTTTTATTTGAATGATGAGATGAATAACTTTTTATAACGGAACTCCCCTATTTTTTAAGATAGTGAGTAACTTTCTGCTATATACCTATCTTCAAAAATTTTATAAAATTTAGATACTTGCCATTAAAAAATTGAGAAAAAAGTATTGACAAGTTTTTTTATGGAGTATTAACATAATTAATACCACGTGGAAAATTTTTTTGATTCAAGAAGTTATGTAATATATGCTTTGCATTTTATTTTAAAATCACTAGGTACATTCAACTCATTTAATTTAAAATCTGTTGGAAATTATAAATTTTAAAATGGAGTGTGATTTCAATGGCAATTCGTACAGACGCATATAATACGGGTAAAGCTAGGAGAGGCATTAAATAACTCAAAGGTCGGGCAAACATTTAATAGTGCGGCGAAAAAAATAGGAAACGTATTTGTTGATTATGGAAAAGCGATTAATAAGGCAGCTCAACAAACTGTCTATGGAAATATTGAAACACCTTATGGAACTGCCGGAGGTGCCATAAAAGGGTTATTTAGCGGCGGACTTAAAAGTGCTGTAAAAGGTGCTGGGACTGGTATGCTTTTAGAATTTGGTCTTAGATCAGCTACTAATATTTATAACGATGTAATTCGAGGATCTAAATAGTAAGAATAAGTAACAAGTTGAATGTAATTCAACTTGTTACTTTCATAGATAATTTAAATTACAAGGGACTAAGGAAATGGATATTAAATATAATAGTCTAATAAAATTAGATTCTGTATTATTAGTATATCTAGACCAAAAGAATAATAAACAAAAATTGGAGCTTATTAGTGAAAATGGGTTACAATGGATGATACCTTTGTCTATGCATCAAAAAATAGAAAAGAATCTTGATTTGTATGCATTTATTATAAATAAAAGTTTTTGCATTTGTGATCCTAATTGTAATTCTATCTACAAAGTTAATAATATGCTGTTTTCTAAAGCTGAAATTAAATTAGATAACAAAGTAAAGTATATAGAAATAGAATCATCTAACACAGGTAAAGATTTTCAAATAAATACTTTTGATATTATTGACAAAACCAGTGTTTTTTCAAATTTAGACATAGCCATTTGTTATAAGGTAAACTTGAAAAATATTACTGAGGATTCTATAATTCTTTTTCAAATAATAAACCCAAAAGGAGAATTGCATTTTTTGGATTTTGAGTGCCTAAAGAAAAATAAAGTTAATGGTAGACGAATTTATTATGCAGCGTTAAAAATCACACCACTTTTAATTGAGGGAAAATGGATATTCCAATTAATATATAAAGATAAAATAATTGATACTAAAGAAGTAATATATAAGATTTATAAAAATGATTATGGAAATAGGGATTATTTTACCCAAAATTACATGAATATTAACATAGAAGTTTAGTGACAAATGATTTAAAATGTTGGTTTGTAAATAAAGGATGTGGGAGTTTTTTCTTATGAAAAAAAGAAAAGATTTCGGTTCATTTATTACAGAGCATGGTTCATTTATAATTACCACATATTTTGTTGTATTTTTTATCATTTCAAAAATATTTTCTTTTTCTGCTATTGATAATTGGATTGTCATTTTTGTTGGTTTTATTATGACCTTAATAATGATGAAAATTAGAAAGGATAAAGAGAAGCAAAATCATTAGCGAAATAAAATAGTGGGGCACATATTAGCGAGGACTAATTTGTGCTCTTTTTATTTTTGATTTATTAAACAATATTTACCTATTGTAAGGTATGATGATTAGTGAAAATCTACAAGGAGTGAATCGCATGGAATACATTGGTGTAGCAGCTTACGACGATGCAACATTTTTCAACGAATACTTAACAAGAAGAAATCGTGTAGAAAGCCCGAACAATATGATCGAAAACCCGATAATGTTAGAACTTATGAGTGATGTAAAAGGGAAAACGGTGTTAGATTTAGGATGCGGTGACGCTCAGTTTGGTGTTGAACTTTTACAAAAAGGATGTATCCAATATGACGGTGTTGAAGGCTCTGAAAATATGGTAAAAGAAGCTACTAAAAATCTTAATGAAACAAAGGGGAATGTGTATCTTTCTTCAATGGAAGCATGGGATTTTCCAAAAGAACATTATAATTTAGTTGTTTCACGATTAGCTCTACATTATATAGCAGATTTAAAGAGTATCTTTATGGAAATTCATAAATCCTTAGCTTCGAACGGAAAATTTATTTTTAGTGTTCAGCATCCAGTATTAACTTCATCAATAAAAAGTGCAGCAGCTTCAACTACTAAGACAGATTGGATTGTAGATGATTATTTTTATAGTGGCAAAAGAGTAGAACCTTGGGTTGATAAAAAAGTTGTTAAGTATCATCGGACAGTTGAAGAATATTTTCAACTTTTAAAGCTAGCTGGATTCAAAATTAATGATATTCGAGAAGGAAAACCAAAAGTCGAGAAATTTAGCAGTGAAAGTGAATATCAACGAAGAATGAGGATTCCACTCTTTTTAATCTTTTCATGTGATAAATAAAATTTTCTGCTTTTCCAGTCAGCTCTCGTTCTAATAGAAAGTGAGGTGAATTATGGATATTAAAACGTTCGGTGAAAAAGATGAAGAAATAGAATACATATTACGACCTGCAGTCTATTGTGTAATGTTCAATAGTCAGAAAGATAAAATAGCAATTATTCAAACAAGTAATGGTAAGTTTTTTCTTCCAGGTGGGGGCTTAGAAAATAATGAGACACATGCGTAATGTTTGAAAAGAGAAGCGCTTGAGGAAATGGGAATGGATGTTACAGTAGGTCCTTTTATAGGACGCGCACAAAGATATTTTTATTCTACAATTGAATTAAAATATTATCTAAATGATGGTTTTTTTTACTTATGTAATACAGGTAGACAAATTGCTAGTCCTATAGAGGAAGATCACTTCCTTAAATGGATGGAACCAAATCAGGCAAAAGAGATTTTATTTCATGAACATCAAAGCTGGGCTATAAATGAAGTAATAAGATGTAAATAAAAGGGGAGGTTTATTTTGCCGATTAAAAAAGCTTATGGCTATGTAAACCGCGTTAAAGAAGATACAACCCAAGTATTAGTTTTCCGTCATTCGGTGACTGAAGCAGGGATTCAGATTCCTAAAGGTACTGTAAACACTAATGAAACCACCTATGATGCTGTTATAAGGGAAATGAAAGAAGAAACGGGATTGAAAGATTTCAATGTAGAAAAGCTACTTGCGAAGGATTTATGGGAAAATGATGATGGTGTTTTACATAATAGATTTTTTTACAAAATAAATGTAAGCGATACGCTAGATGAATGGGATTACAATCCAGCAGGCGGTGGAGATGAGGCAGTATTAATATTCAATTATTTTTGGATTTCATCAAAAGATGATATTGAACTAAGTCGTGTTCACGGAGATTATTTACATTTAAACTTTAATTAATTTATACTAAACTAACACGAGGAGTAAGACAAATGAAATTAAATTTTCACCATATGAATTTAGAGGCTTTACCCAAAATAGAAGTACCGATAGCAGCAATCACACATTTAAGCTTATTCGATAATGCATTCACGACAATCCCTGTTGAAATTTACAACATGAAAAATATAAAAACATTAAATATATCCGTTAATAAAATCCGTCATATGCCTGCTGATATAGGGAATTTAACAGAACTTACAATGCTGGACGCAGGGCATAATGATATTGATGTAATCCCACCTGAAATTGGCAATCTGCACAACATCGAGGATTATTTATATCTTCATAATAATAAATTACAATCCATTCCACCTGAAATTGCCAAGCTAGTCAAAGTAAAATATTTAAATCTTAGTGATAATCAATTATTACAGTTACCAAATGAACTAGGACAATTAAACAAACTAATAGAACTGCGTGTTATGAATAATCAATTGACAGAGTTGCCGACAACTATTGGATGTTTAAGCAATTTAAAAGAATTGCATGTAAAAAATAATCAACTTACAATACTTCCAGCAAATGTAGGACAGTTATCATTATTACGGGTTATAGATGTGGAAGAAAATCAATTAAAGGCGATTCCTCAATCGATATATAAGTGTTTAAGCTTAAGACGATTAAATTTAAGACATAATCAATTGACAACATTGCCTGAAGAGATTGGACGCTTAAAAAATTTATTGGAAATTGATTTAAGAAGCAATCTTCTAACAGAGCTACCAAAATCATTATTGGATATCGAAGGACTAGAACGTCTGGATCTTAGATGGAATCACGATTTACAAGTTCCATCTTGGTTAGGAGATTTACAAGAAAAAGGCTGTATCGTTTATTTATAGTTAGAGGGCATGTACAAGATTGCCAATTGGCTGATGCAAGCGATTTTGGAAATCATTATGCAATCAGCCTTATGCAATAGTACGATTTTAGTTTTGTTCACATAATAAAATCTGTCGTAAAAATGACTGCTTTTTCGCAATGCTTCTGTCTACTATAACCAATCCAGCATCTGCTACTAAGTCATCAATTGTTTCAATAGTAACGATAACTACTTTATCAGCAATTCGACGAGCATGTTTTATAATATCAAATTGATCTTCGCGTGTTGAATGCGTAAATAAGTTATATGGTAAATCAATTATCGCTACATCATAGTGTTCCGTTACTTCTGAGATGGGACCTAATGTTATTGTTCCCTGTAATCCAAAATAGGCTATGTTTTCGCGTGAACCATTACATACAAGGGGATTCATATCTCTTCCTTCTATATCAATTCCCATAGAAAGGGCCTCGATTATTACCGTCCCTATACCACAACATGGATCAATCGCACGAATGTTTTGAGGCTGAGGAACTGCAATGTTCGCAACAGCTCGAGCGACTCTTGTGCTCAGCGCAGTTGAATAGCTATGTGGCTTGTGTAAATGCTTACGCCAAATGGATTCACTTTTGCTATGTATGCCAAAGTACCATCTTTCATCTATAAATAAAAGACCAAAGACAACCTCAGGGAAATCAAGGTCTGGTTCTCCCTCTATACATAATCCTATTTCACGTTCCATCAATCGACGCTCTGATTGAGGGATTTTTTTTGTTTCACCTATATCAAAATTATTTAAACAAACCACTTTATAGGTTTTTGCATTTACTATTAGATTGGTCACTAATTTTTTGATGTTATCTATGCTGTTATCTTCATACAGCACTTCAAGTCGATCTTGTATAAAAGGACTACGGCTAGGGTTGACCTCAATATTGCTTATAAGAAAATTTGATTGGGAATCAACACTAAAAAATGAACGCATCTCCATTCTACATAGATCGTACTCGTCTACGTGATGTACATATGTGTATATATATTTACTCTCACTTTGTATGTTACGCAATTAATTCATCCTTTTCTAATTACTATTGCTCTAAATCCTTAATGTGCACTAAATTTTAAGTCTAACATAGTTTCAGTAATAATTGAATTCTTAGGAAGAAAGTAGGTTATGCTGTCTAAATTTTGACCGATTTTTTCCACCATAATAATAGTTGCAAAACGTGAGACAAAAATAGAAAAAAGAGTCACTTCCATATAGAAAGTGACCCCAAAACAGGAGAGTTTTTGTAAGGCTATCTAAGCTTTACATTACTATTAATATGCAGATGAAGCTATAAAGAAATAGCCATTTGCCTGTGAGATAGATTAAAATAAATCCTTTGTAATCGTTAGAGTAAAACTAGATAAGTTACTTAACTAATTTTAGTGCCATTTGGTACTGCTTGATCAGGTGTTAATAAAATAACATCTCCCTCTACAGGCACACCGCCGATAACTAGAACCTCTGATTTAAAGCCTGCTACTCGACGGGGTGGAAAATTGACAATTGCTACTACTTGTTTACCAACGATTTCATTTGGTGTATATCGTTTTGTAATTTGTGCGGAGGATTGCTTAATTCCTATTTCACCAAAATCAATGTTCATTTTTATCGCTGGAACACGTGCTTTCGGTAGTTCTTCTGCTTGAAGAACTGTACCAATTCGAATATCAAGAGCAATAAAGTCTTCAATGGTCGCCATAATTGTACTCCTCTTATATGTGTTTTTGTAAATGTTATCATAAAATGGTTTAATATCCAAAGGAAGATATTTGCGTGAAGTTGTTTTGATTGTACTTAAAAACGCCGATAAAACCTACAAAAACGCCGATAACTTCGTGTGAATCGCTGGAAGAACGTTAGAAATCGCTGATAAATTTCGGAAAATGATCCTCGGAAAAATAGTTAGACTTCTAACTAAAATGATTGACTTCTAAAGATCGATATTTTATTATTAGTTAGAAATCTAACTAAAAAGAAATTCTAATTGTGGAAGGTGAGACGATGAAAGAAGTCAATTATCAATTTCAAATTCGTATGATTGGTCATCAAATGAAGCAGCGCGGTGACAAAAAGCTCGAATCTTATGACATTACGATTGAACAGGGGCATGCTCTAGATTACTTAGTCTCCCATATGGAAGAGGGCATAACGCAAAAACATATGGAGAACGTCTTCCAACGTAGAGGCTCTTCTATTTCAAGCATCGTAACGAACCTGGAGAAAAAAGGTTTAGTTGAACGTAAAACAGATTTAACAGATGAGCGTCGTAAAATAATTCGACCGCTTCCAAAGGGCATCGCGATTGTTAAGGATTTTCAATTGTTTTTTGAAGAATTAGATGACGAAATGACAAAAGGCTTCTCAAAAGAAGAAAAAGAACAGCTTATAGTTTTGTTAAACCGCATAATTAAAAACTTAGATTAAGAAGGCTGATTGATTCAGTTCTTCTACTTATTTAGTTAGATATCTAACGTTTTATTAAAAAGGAGAATTTTATATGGAGAACACATATTATTTTGAGAAAGCACCTATAGCTAAGGCTGTGGCGCATTTCTCATTACCAATGATGCTCGGTATGTCTGTTAGCGTCATTTATACAATATTAAATGCCTATTTTATCGGCTTACTTCACGACTCGGTTATGATGACTGCCATCACACTGACAATTCCTATCCTTGCAGTGTTAATGGCCCTTGGGAATTTAATTGGCGTAGGGGGCGGTACATTTATTTCACGATTGCTCGGAGAAAAAAAGCGAGAACAAATAAAAGAAGTATCTTCTTTTTCATTTTATGCCTCTATTGCTTTAGGAATTATCGCCATGCTAGTAGGAATTTTAGCTACTAATAGCATTACAACAGGGCTAGGTGCCAGTGCAGCGGCTTTTGACTATACAAAGCAATATATTTTAGTGATGCTAATAGGTTCGCCATTTATTATATTAAACTTTTCATTGGAGCAAATTGTACGTGCTGAAGGTTCAGCAATTGTATCCATGGTCGGAATGTTTATAAGTGTAGGTATTAATTTAATTTTAGATCCCATTTTTATTTTCGCTTGCCATTGGGGTGTTCCAGGTGTTGCATTAGCGACACTTATTGGTAATATCGGAGCTGTTATTTATTATAGCTGGCATATAATCCGTAAAAGTGAGTATTTAACTTTATCAATGAAATATTTTAAAATTGAAAAATCAGTCGTATTTGAAGTGTTGAAAATTGGTATTCCAATTGCGCTAATGAGTGCTTTAATGGGATTAACAGCATTGGTGTTCAACAATTTTGCTGCTAGTTATGGAGATGCGGCAGTTGCTTCTTACGGTATTTCACAACGTATTTTGCAATTTCCAGAACTCATTATTATGGGACTTTGTGAAGGTGTTGTCCCACTGATTGCCTACAATTTTACATCAAATAGAAAACGTATGAAATCAACGATAAAATTTACGAGTATGACAGTAGCGATACTAGCAGCAATGTTTGCGATTCTTGTATTTTTAACAGGTAATCACTTAGTTGGTATTTTTACGACAGATCCACAGTTAATTGAATTAGGAAGTTATGTTATTAAAGTAATTTTCCTTTCATTATTCGTCACTGGTTTTACCTTCCTTATCATTGGAATTTTCCAAGCGACTGGGCAAGGAAAAGCAGCGATGATTATGTCCCTTACACAGGGTCTCATCATGATACCAATTTTATTTATTATGAGTAGTATCGCAGGATTCCATGGAATTATTTGGTCCATTTTTATAGGGGATTTCCTTACTTTCTTAATTGGCATAAGCGTTTTATATGTTTTGCGCAATAAATTAACGGTTAATATAGAAGAACTGCAATTTGACTAATGATAGAAAATGAAAGAGCAAGAATTGGCTAACATGCTCTTTCATGTAGAAGTCATGAACGATTGATATAGTTCACCAATAATTCCTTTCATTTGATGAACACCTAAATCGGTATTCGTCATAACAATAAATCCCTTTTCTAAATACGGATAGGCAACGAGCATGCATTGAAATCCAACTCCCCAACCAAGTGAGGAAATTTCAACTTCATGTTCTGTTTCATCAAGAAATATACCTAAACCAGTCCATGCCTTGCCGCCTTGTGGTTGAAGAAACTGTTGGGCCAGCTTTGCAGAGATACCAACTTTACTAGACCCCTTTATAGCATTTATAAATTCTAGCAGTAATTTCGCTAAGTCAGTGGGGGAGGTCCATAAGCCACAAGCAGCAGGATAAGGATATATTGGATAGTTGCCTGCCACTAATTCGCCATTTTGATGATGACCACAAGCGAATGTGTTTTCGGAAGATTTTCTAATAGACGATAGAAAAGAGCTATTTTCCATGTTTAACGCTTTAAAAATAAGTTCATCTATAATAGCATCGAATGATTGTTGCATAACGTCTTCAATTAACAGCTGAATAATACAAAAACCAGCATCAGAGTAATGAAATTCATGCCAAGGCTCATTTGACACCTCAATTGCACTTGGACAATAAGGCGTTTTCCCATTTAACAAGTCAACCATTGAAAAGCTTTCTCGAGGAGCATGTAAAGGTGGGAAACTATCAATAGGGTCAATAATCCCTGATTGGTGGCAAAGTAAGTTACGTAATGTCACTTTTTTATGCTTTGTGAATGCACTCTCAGGTACTTTCCACGAAGTTAGTTTCTTATTAACATCCTCATCTAAATTCAAATAACGTTGTTCTACTAATTTCATTACTAACATGCTAGTTAAAAATTTACTTATTGAGCATGCATTAAATACGGAACGGGCATTTACTTGATGATTGGTTCCTGCTTCTAGTGTGCCGTGATGTGCCAATTTACTGATTTGGCCATTTTCAATTAGCAAATAACTTAACCCTTGGACATGGTAATGTTTCATTCGTTCTTCAATATGTATGTTGGACATTTCTGCACTCCTTTCTTCCATGTTAGTATATCACGAATAGCAAACGTATGTTTTATTAATTGTAATTTTATAACATTATTTACGTATAGATAGACGCATAAGAAAGGCATCGAGAGTAATTTTCGATGCCTTTTCAAAACGCCATTACGCGTTTTTCTTCGCTTTGGTTGCTCTTTTTCTTGTTGCTGGTTTTTTTGTTTTATCTAAAGAAGCTTGGAGTGCTGACATTAAATCGGTGACATTATCGGGTAAAGGACGTTTATCGCTTGCAGAAACTGAACTTGTTGCTTTCTTTTCCTCTATAAGTTCCATTAAAGCATTACGATATTCATCTGTATATTTTTCTGGATTAAAGACAGTTGTTAATTGGTCGACTAGCATGAGTGCAGCGTCCAATTCCTTTTGAACAATAGTTGGCTCGCTCGGAATATTGGGAACGTCTTGCACACTGCGTACTTCATCAGGAAAATGGATTGTTTCCATCACGAGCGCATTTTGATAGACCCGAACAATTGCAAGCTGTTCCTTTGAACGAATGATAATTTTAGCTACACCGATTTTACCTGATTCCTCTAATGTTTGTCGCAATAGAGCATATGCCTTACTGCCCGTTGTATCAGGTGATAAAAAATAAGTACGTTCAAAATAAATAGGATCAATTTCACCTAATTTAACAAAATCAATAATTTCAACTGCCTTATCTTCATTTTCTTTACGTAAGTTTTCTATTTCCTCTTCATCAAGAACGACAAATTTATTTTTTGCATATTCATATGCTTTCACTATATTTTCATCTGTAACCTCTTGGTTGCAGCCCTCACATACTTTTTTATAGCTAATAGGTGTATGGCATTCTTTATGAAGCTGTCGTAATTTGATGTCTTTATTTTCTGTTGCTGCATGTAATTTTACAGGAATGTTGACAAGTCCAAACGATATACTGCCTTTCCAAACTGTATGCATGTTGTCACCTCGTTTTTCTTACTATGTTATATTTTGATGATTTTTATGTATGCTAAATACAAATCGTCAATCAGAACGAAAAGAAAGTAGGTGTGCATTATGAAACCAATGTTATTAACAGAAGCAATCGAACCGCCAAAAGGAGAAGAATGGTTTTATGAAGCAAAGTACGATGGTTTTCGTTGTATTATACAGTGGACCGAAGAAGAACCTATTTTAATCAGTAGAAATGGGAATGTACTTAATCAGTTATTCCCAGAGATTATTGCGTATTGCAAAGATCTTTACAAAAAAATAAAAGCATATTTACCCTTAACATTTGATGGTGAGCTAGTATTTTTAATGAACAACTATAAAAGTGAATTCTCAATTGTCCAACAAAGAGGGAGAATGCAAAATAAAGAAGTGATTGCTGCACATGCAAAATCATTTCCATGTCATTATGTTGTATTTGATTTACTGCAATTTAAAGGTGAAAGTCAAGCGAATCGATATTTAAAAACACGTAAACAGCAACTAACGACACTTTTTACGAAATTGAAGTTGCCGACTACTATTAATTATGAAGATAATCGACGCCTGCAAGCAATCGATGTTTTTGAGGACACCTCAGCGATATGGCATTTGATAACTACCTATAATGGCGAAGGTCTTATTGCAAAGAAAAAAACAAGTAAGTGGCAGGAAAATGTACGCACGAATCAATGGATGAAGATAAAAAATTGGAGAATGGTTACGGTCATTGTCACGAAATATGATAAAGGAAATGGTTATTTTCAAGGTTGTGTTTATCGACAGGGTGAATTAACAGTAGTGGTTGTTTTTAGACATGGCATGAAAAATGACGAATTAAACACACTAATAGCATTTTTTAAAGCAAATGGTATTAAACAAAATGAAACATGGGAATTAGAGCCATCTATCTGTGTTGATATTGCCTGTATAGATTTTGATGGCAAAAAGTTAAGAGAGCCACGATTTCATGCTTTTCGATTAGAGATGGATCCACAGGAATGTAATTGGCAACAAATGCATCGACAACTTATGCCGATACCTGAAAGTGTACAAGTAACACATCCAAACAAGCCTGTATGGCCAGAAATCGGTATTACAAAAGATAGCTATTTGCACTATTTACAATTCATATCACCGTTAATATTGCCTTTTTTGCGTCAACGACCAGTTACATTAATCCGCTTTCCTCATGGCGTGTCAGGAGAGAGCTTTTATCAAAAAAGCAGTCCTGATAATCTCCCAGAGTTTGTTGCAACAGAGAAAGTTAGTGAACATCATGGGATTTTATGCAACAATCTTGAGACATTATTGTGGCTAGGAAATCAGCTTGCGTTAGAAATTCACATTCCCTTTCAAACAATTGATACTGATAAGCCGACAGAAATTGTTTTCGATTTAGATCCACCTAATGTAGAAGCATTTTCACTTGCCATAAGTGCTGCACGCCACCTAAAAGAAATATTTGATTATTTTAAGTTACAATCATTTGTTAAAACTTCAGGGGGCAAAGGCCTACAAGTTTATATACCTTTACCGTATAATACTTTTTCATATGAGCAAGTTCGGCAATTTACAGAGTTTGTATGTCGTTTTTTATGCGAGCAAAAAACGGGATTATATACAATTGAGCGGTTAAAGAAAAATAGAAATGACCGATTGTATTTAGACTATGTACAACATGCGGAAGGAAAGACGATTATTTCACCATTTTCCACTCGCGGTAATCCAATGGGCTTAGTAGCGACACCGTTATATTGGGATGAAGTAAATGAACAGCTTCGACCAGAACTTTTTACAATACCTACTGTCATTGAGCGAATTAAACGGGTTGGTAATCCTTTTAGAAATTTTGAAGCAATAGGGGAGGAACAGGATTTTCAAGCTGTGCTCCAGCATTTAACTAATCAATGACAGTCGTAAAAAAATCTACAAAATTTCTCCAATTAGCCTGGAGAAACATTGCAGATTATAATTGCTTATTTTACGAGATGCTTTTCTTTTTTTGCTAAGTAATCAAGAATGCCCATTGCGGACACGATTGTATCAAAAGGAATTGTTTGATAGACTGGATGGTTTTTTGATATACCATTTTCTTGTAGAAAATGATGCAATAATGTTTGTAATCCTTTATCTAGCAACTTTACTTGTTCTTCGACTATATCAGATGCTGCTCGTGCCTTTTCACCTTCAGCTAAAAACAATGGAGTCCAATAGCGAACTTGGCGATAAGCTTCAGTTGGGTTTTGATATGCTCCATAATGACCGAAATATAATTCTTGTACATTGAGCTCCTCGTATAACTGAATAGATTTTTCCATTGTTTCAGGGTCATACTGATTTGGAGAGGTTGACGGGATGATTAAATCAATTGCTTCATCCGCCATCTCTGGATATCTGACACCAGTAGTATCGCCTACAAACAATCCATTTGTAGCAGAATAATGCATCGATACGTGGTGCTTTGCATGTCCCTCCGTATGATAAAACGTAAGCTGATGATTACCTAATGACAATATATCTCCATGTCCTGCTTCAATAATTCGTTCTGGAGCAATAGGGACGATGGGGTCAAAAAGACGCTCGAATTCATTACCATATACAGCCTTTGCACTAGCAATTAGACGACTTGGATCAACCATATGTGTAACACCACGCGGGTGTACGACCAACTTTGCATTAGGGCAACTTTGAAGAAAAAGTCCTGCACCACCTGCATGATCTAAGTGAATATGTGTAACGATAACATAATCAATATCTTCTAGTGTAATTTGCAATTCATTTAAACCTTCTATTATATAGGGAACTGAAGGACTGGCAGATGTCTCGACTAATGCGATTTTTTCATCAATAAGTAAATATGCGCTTGTACGTTCCTTCCTATTTAAATCATGTGTATCAATGCAAAAGAAGTTTGGTGCTATTTTTTGTATTCGCTCCATTAAATAAATCTCCTCCTTATTTGAAAAAAACTATTTTTTCTCTAAAACACCTTTTTTATCTACAAAAAGAGTATTTATACTATATAATAATGGAATTGCAAATTGAATGTCTATTCATTTTTGAAAGATAAAGGAGAAATAAAGAAGAATCTAGGCTATTGAACAGTAAAGTTTATAACGTTCACGTTCGAGTAAAGGTAAAGGGGAATAGTATTACAGTATAGAGAATGTTGTTGTATAAAAGAAACTTATATGGCGACTAACAGTTTTATCATTAATGTATTAAGTACTATTTAGCAGTTAGAAAAAATTTTACAGCAAACTAGAATGTAAGTGAGTTGACTGAAGGAGATACTGCTTTGACAGATGAGATTTTACTCTCAGTAGGGAGTGTATGGAAATTGCAGAAATAACGATGACTACAACCGTTCAAAAGTAGAAGTTCCATATTAGGTTGAAATCGCTCGTTACTAATGAACGGTTAACTACGCGCTTGCTTCATTTGTTTTTCTATTATTTGGTTCAATAACAATTTATTACTTGTATTTTTATAGTAAACAACTAATTTTACTATTGTTCAAAACTATAGATGAATATTTTTTTGAAAAATGTTCACAATAAATTAGGCTGAAATATGTCATTTTCGTCACAAAATCGCTCATTCATGTTAAATAAACGAAATAATTTTTATGTCATAAGAAATACTTATTGAAAAAGATAATATTAATGTAATTTACTTATGAATATAAATACGCTATTATGGGTGTTGGAGAAAAGATGCTTTACATTAGGCCTTTTCAAAAAGATATTTAGGGGGATCCGCAAATGGCACAAGGTAATTTACACAACAGCCGCGCATCATTCGAAGTTAATGGTAAAACTTACAATTACTACAACTTAGCTGCGATTGAAAAAGCTGGCGTTGCAAAAGTTTCAAACCTTCCTTACTCAATTAAAGTATTATTAGAATCTGTATTACGTCAATATGATGCATATGTTATCAAAGAAGAACACGTAAACGAATTAGCAAAATGGGGTAACGGTGCTGATCCAGAAGCAGAAGTACCATTCAAACCTTCTCGCGTTGTATTACAAGACTTTACTGGTGTACCAGTAGTAGTTGACCTTGCATCTCTTCGTTCAGCAATGAAAGAAATGGGCGGCGACCCAAGCAAAATCAACCCTGCTATTCCAGTTGACCTTGTAATTGACCACTCAGTACAAGTTGACAAATACGGTAATGCATCTGCATTACAAGCTAACATGGACCTTGAATTCGAACGTAACGCTGAGCGTTATAACTTCTTAAAATGGGCTCAAACAGCTTATAATAATTTCCGTGCTGTACCACCAGCAACTGGTATCGTTCACCAAGTAAACTTAGAGTATTTAGCTCCAGTTGTACACGTAAACGAAAATGCTGACGGTACATTCGAAACATTCCCAGACTCAGTAGTAGGTACTGACTCACATACAACAATGATCAACGGTATCGGCGTTCTTGGATGGGGTGTTGGTGGTATCGAGGCTGAAGCAGGTATGCTTGGTCAACCTTCATACTTCCCAATTCCAGAAGTTATCGGTGTTAAATTAGTTGGCGATCTTCCAAACGGAACTACTGCTACTGACTTAGCATTAAAAGTAACACAAGTTTTACGTCAACGTGGCGTAGTTGGTAAATTCGTTGAGTTCTTCGGACCTGGCGTATCTAAATTACCACTAGCTGACCGTGCAACAATTTCTAACATGGCTCCTGAATATGGTGCTACATGTGGTTACTTCGCAATTGACGAAGAATCATTAAACTACATGCGTTTAACTGGTCGTGACGAAGAGCACATCGCGGTTGTAGAAGCTTACTTAAAAGCTAACCATATGTTCTTTGATCCAACATTAGAGCCAGTTTACACTGACGTATTAGAAGTAAACTTAGCTGAAATCGAACCAAACCTTTCTGGTCCTAAACGTCCACAAGACTTAATTCCACTTTCTCAAATGCGTTCTCGTTACAAAGAAGCAGTAGTGGCTCCACAAGGTACTCAAGGTTTCGGTTTATCAGAAGCTGAATTCGAAAAAACTTCTGTAGCTAAATTTGCTGAAGGTGATGTAGAAATCCCAACAGGTGCTGTAGCAATCGCTGCTATCACTTCTTGTACAAATACATCTAACCCATACGTATTAATCGCTGCTGGTTTAGTTGCGAAAAAAGCTGTAGAAAAAGGCTTAACTGTACCTAAATGGGTTAAAACTTCTTTAGCACCAGGTTCTAAAGTTGTAACTGGTTACCTTGAAGATTCAGGTTTACAAACATACCTTGACCAAATCGGTTTCAACACTGTAGGTTACGGCTGTACAACATGTATCGGTAACTCAGGTCCATTACTTCCTGAAATCGAAGACGCTATCAAAGACAACGACTTATTCGTAACGTCTGTTCTTTCTGGTAACCGTAACTTCGAAGGCCGTGTACACCCACTTGTAAAAGCTAACTACTTAGCTTCACCACCACTTGTTGTTGCTTATGCACTTGCTGGTACTGTGGATATCGACCTACAAAAAGATTCATTCGGTAAAGACAAAGATGGTAACGAAGTATTCTTCGCTGATATCTGGCCTTCAACTGAAGAAGTTAACGCAGTATTAGGTACTGTAGTTAACCGTGAATTATTCCAAAAAGAATACGAAACTGTATTCACAGCTAACGAAAAATGGAATGCAATTGAAACATCAACTGAGTCTCTATACACATTTGATGACAAATCAACTTACATTCAAAACCCACCATTCTTCCAAGGTCTTGCAAAAGAGCCAGAAGCTATTAAAGGCTTAGACGGCTTACGCATTATGGCGAAGTTCGGTGACTCAATTACAACTGACCATATTTCTCCAGCTGGTGCAATCGGTAAAGATACACCTGCAGGTAAATATTTAATCGAAAACGGTGTTGCAATCCGTGACTTCAACTCATACGGTTCTCGTCGTGGTAACCACGAAGTTATGATGCGTGGTACATTTGCAAACATTCGTATCCGTAACCAAGTTGCTCCTGGTACAGAAGGTGGATTCACTACTTACTGGCCAACAGGCGATGTAGAGTACATCTATGACGCATGTATGAAATACCAAGAACAAGGTACTGGCTTAGTAGTACTTGCTGGTAACGACTACGGTATGGGTTCTTCTCGTGACTGGGCTGCGAAAGGTACATTCCTTCTTGGCGTGAAAACTGTTATCGCACAATCTTACGAGCGTATCCACCGTTCTAACTTAGTAATGATGGGTGTTCTTCCTTTACAATACTTAAACGGTGAATCTGCTGATTCTCTAGGTTTAACTGGTAAAGAAGAAATCTCTGTAAACATTACTGACAACGTAAAACCACGTGATATCTTAACAGTTACTGCTAAATCTGAAGACGGTACAGTTAAAACTTTCCAAGCTTTAGCTCGTTTCGACTCAGAAGTAGAAGTAGACTACTACCGTCACGGTGGTATCCTACAAATGGTTCTTCGCGCGAAAGCTGCTGAATAATTATTTCATGAAAACCGATCTCTTAGGAGGTCGGTTTTTTTGTTATTTGCTAATGAGAATGTCAATTGGATATATATAAGGCTCAACAGGTTCCTGTATTTTTTCCCACTTTTCAACTTTAATAATAGGAAGCTCAACGCCATTATACTCCCCAATATCGATCTTACCTTCTGCTTCAATCCATGTATCTTCTTCTAAATTTGCAGCTTCGGGCATTTCTGTTAAAAACCCGATAATGCTGGCATCGGCAACACAATGTGTAATGAAGAATCTCGAAATGACTAACTGATTCTCTAGAAAATCTTTTTCCTTTAACACAAAGCCACTTAGTTTTATCGTTTTACCTTGATATTTTAATAAGTTAATATTAATATCCTCGTAATAAACAGAAAATATATAATTTGTCATGTCGACTATTGGATTCTGTACAAGTTGTTGTTTTAATTTGTCATAGTCCTTTTTTGACATTTCTTGTTTTTCTTCTAATAGTTTTGGATCAATTGGATGATCTTCTAACAACATATTACTATTTGATTGATTTAGCGTGCCTTCCTCTTCATTTCTTGCTGTCTGAGATTGTTTTGCCATCATAATAGTAGCACCTTTTTTCTGGGCTATGGATGCATCCAAAAATTTCGTTGGCAAAATAAATCCAGTTAGCAATGGAGTAACTAAAACTAGATAAGATATTATTCTTTTCCAATTAAAAGGCGGATCAGCCGTATGATGTGAACAACACTCGCATAACGAATCTTTGTGATGGCTATTATTTGTAGAAGTAAAAATCCTTTTTATTTGAACTATAAATAAAACGAAAAAGATAATAGCTACAATTTTACTTAAGTTTTCATATTTCGGATTGATTAATTTCGTAATTTCCCCAGTTGCAAGCAATTTGATAATCATAACAGAAAAGGCGAGCAAAATAGCGGCTTTTACCGCTTGTTGGAAGTGAAATTTCATTATTGACCTCCTAAATATAAGGTGCGATAAGCCATATTATTATAAAGACTACAAAAAACACAATAGTTAATACTGATAGTACAAATTTAAATCGAAATACTCCCAACATCATAATCGTGTTTTTAAAATCAATCATAGGTCCAAAAATTAAGAAGGCAAGTACAGATGGAGTTGGAAAAATAGAGCTGAAGGAGGCTCCTATAAATGCATCCGCTTCGGAACATAAAGAAAGAATATACGCTAACAGCATCATTACTAACATAGAAGATGTAATATTATTACCAATTTCCACAAGCGTTTTAGTAGATACAAAGGTTTGAACAAAAGCTGCTAAAAATGCCCCAATTATTAAATATTTGCCCATATCAAAAAACTCATCAATAGAATGGTTAACCATGTTTGTACACTTTTTGATGAATGATATTTTTTCTGCACGATGCTGTGGATGATCGATTCGTATATCATTTTTAAACTGTGTTCCGATAAAAATTAGACTAATAATGAAAGCGACTATAATGGCTATGACAAAGCCTAATAACATGCGCAACCCAGCGATTTTTAAATCATTACCAAAAGCCATATATGTAGAAATAATGACAATAGGATTAATAAGGGGTCCCGTTAGCATAAAACCCATTGCCGCATGAATAGGTACCCCTTTGGAAACAAGTCTTTTAACAATCGGAACTATTCCGCATTCACAAGCAGGGAAAAGAGCTCCAATTACACAGCTCATAACAATGGCTAAAAATTTATTTTTTGGTATGCACTTTTGGATATGTTGTTCAGTAATAAAAATTTGAATAAACCCAGCAATCAGAACCCCAATTAGCACAAACGGTAATGCTTCGATTAAGATACTCAAAAATATAGTATTTAGATTTAATAGTGCGGGACCGACAGAAACTAAAAATGAAATGCTTGGAAAGATAGTAGGGGTTAGAAATAGACCAATCATCAGCAATAGGAAAAAACGAGCATTAAAAAAATATTTGCTAAGTTGACGATTCACATTTGCCTCCTGAAAATTTGACTTAACAATATCGACGATAAATTGATAAATGATAATCGTTACGTTTTAAAATAAATTATGTTTAGATACCTTTCGATATTACTATTGAATTTAAAAAATAGGATCATCTCCAATTTTTTTCGTAGAATGAACGGACGAAAAAAAAGATGACCCTATTTTATAAATACTACTATTAGTTAAATCCCATTAAATCTTTTACTCTCAGTGTATTCTCAGAAGTTGTTAGCATTTCAAGTAAGCCAAATGCCACATCAAAAGCAGTCCCTGGATTCGATGATGTAATAATGTAATCTGTTTGCACTATCCGTTCATTGACAATATCTACTTTATACGAACGGAGCTGCTCTAATCGTTTACTAGTTGGATGATTGTAAGTTGTCGCCTGTTTATTTTGTAAAATGCCACAATGCCCTAATGCTAGTGAAGCTACACATATAGTGGCGATTGGCTTTTGATGTTCGTTAAAGTGTGAAATGACTTGCTGAAATTCATCACTAAAAGCATCCTCATAAAATCCCGCTTCCTCAAAGCCTCCTGGAATTGCTAATGCATCAAAGTCTTCTAGTTCAATTTCATGTAGCAACTTTTCTGGTGTGACCAAAAAATTCCATGTGCATTGGAGCTGTTTATGTAAACCTACTGTTACGACTTCCGTTGTGCCATCGCCCTCCCATTTATTCCAGCCTAGCACATCTGTAAAGACACTCGCTTCTACAGCCTCAAAGCCATTTGCTAAAAGTAATAATATTTTTTTCATCTTAGCTAGCCTCCTTTATATTTTTAATTGTAATAAAGGAAGTGATTTAATTACATACGCTATATAATGTAATTAATAGTGTTTTCCTAATATTCAAAGGAATTATGAAGAAATCAATTTATAAAAAAAGGTGGATTCGCATGGATACAATTGATACTGAAATTTTACGTCAATTACAGATGAATGCAAAAATTTCAATGAAAGAGTTAGCGACAATCGTTCATTTATCGTCGCCAGCTGTAATAGAACGAGTGAAAAAACTAGAAGAGCAAGGGAGTATTGAAGGCTATACAACGAAGGTGAACTTAAAAAAAATGGATCGCTCTATTCAGGCTATTATTTTGTTTAAGTCAATCGATTGCAAAAGTCTTTCCAATTTTTGCAATACACATCCTGATGTCCTTGAATGCTATCGGGTAGCTGGCGAAATTAGCTATATTGTCAAACTTGCCACATACTCAGTTGAAACGTTAGAACAGTTTATTGATGACGCAATGCCTTACGGTACGCCATCAACAAATATTGTGCTCTCTTCACATGAAAAAACAATGATTCTTCCATTTTTTGATGAAAAACTATAATAAATTCCCAAAAAACAAACCTTTGTATCTTGAGCACCGTTTATAGGGTAGAGAAGGGAGGCGATACGTTGCTAGTAAACGAACTGGAAGAAATAATGGAGCTACATACAGAACGACTTATTCGTCTTGCTTATTATTATGTAAGAGATCTACAAAGTGCCGAAGATATCGTACAGGATGTTTTTATAAAGTTTTATAATAACCAACAAAAATACGATGAACGTGGTGAGTTAAAGGCTTTTTTATCGACACTTGTCATTAACAGGAGTAAAGATTATTTAAGGAGTTGGACATATCGGAAAATTCAGGTGCAACAAAAGATTTTTAATCAACAGACAATCAAGAGAAGAGATATGCTTGTTCAGCAAGATGAAAAAACGTTAATTGAAAATGCTATCCTAACTCTACCATTAAAGCAACGTGAGGTTATCATCCATTTTTATTTTGAAGAAATGTCTGTGCTGGAGATAGCGAAGCTGTTAAATATTCCTGAAAGTACTATTAAAACGAGGCTACGACGTGGGCGAGAGTTACTAAAACCGATACTACAACAGGTTGAATGGGAGGTGCTTTTGCATGAGTAAAGTCGATATTCGGGTAGTAAGGGATTTAACAGAAAGTAAAAAACGTGTAATGACCAACGTTGTTCAGCACATAGAACAACGTAATGAAAAACAAGCTTCAAAGAGTTGGCAATATGGTGTGCTGACAATGATTTTGAGCATATGTTTAGGACTTTTTATATTTAATCAATACAAAGATTATCAACAACAAGCTTCAATTATTCCTCCAGTATTAGATGAAAAAATTCTTGAACTACAGCTACAAAAGGATTCTTATATGAATGGGAAAGAGCGTCTCTATCGAGCAAGTTTTGATAATTTTTTATATCTTGAATCGAACTTTGCCTATGCGAAATCAAAGAAGATAGTACCTTCACAAGAGCAAGTACATCAAGAACTAGAATTGATTATGAATGAATTTAATTATGATACAATGCCAACAATGGATGAACGGCTACAAAAACTGCAAATCTCAGTAGAAGAGTTTATTGCTATATATGCCAAGCCAATTGCTTATAAAATGGCCACAGTCAATTTACTAATGGAAGTAAGTAATACCGATTATAAAGATACTAGTGACCAAGTAAGGGGATGGCTTGTCGAGCAAGAAGCAATGGATTTTTTAAAGCAGCATTATGATAAAGACATTACCATCTTACGAGAGAAATATAAAATCCCTAAGAAGGAAAGTCAAATGACTCCAGTAAGAAGTGGAAGAGTCTTAGCAATCAAAGAAAATGAATTTTTAGTGGTCTCAGGCGTCATTAAAAATGATATCGGTCAATTATCAGTAGACGAACTTGTACAAAAACATAAAAATGGTACATGGTTCCCTCTAGTAGATGTTCCTAAAACTCTAACAATTGGAGATAAAGTGGAAGTGGAATATAGTCAGGCATTAGGGAATGATGGTTCTAAATCTTTTATAGATTATAAAGATATTTTAGGGATAAAAATAGTGGAGGAATATCAATAAGAAGTTAGCATTCTATATAGTTGAAAATTGAAATAGAATTGCACCCCTTAAAAACAGCTTACAAGTATAAGCTGTTTTTTTATTTGGATTAAGGTACACTTATTGTAAGTTACTGTATAAAAATGAAAAAGGAGCTATATCATTGATTGATTATTTCGAACGGACATTAAGGTTAACAGATTTGGAAGTCTGGACAATACGTATTCAACGAGTCCATTACAGCTTGGTTATCGTGGATGAAAGAAGAAAAGCCACAGTTGAAGAATTGGAGATAGCTGATTTTATCATGGATGAAGACGAGCAACGAACAAATTTTGTATCCGTTAGCGTTTATTCAGAAAGCGATGTACAAGACGGGCATATTGAACCATTAGCGGAGTTGGCACGCTATTGATCGTTTGCTAGTTGACAAGTATGGCTATCAATTAGCGGACATCTCATTGGAAAAATTATGGCATTTAAATCAAGATTAAAGTAGTTGAAAACAAAAGGAGAAATGACTACATATGATATTACATGAAAAATTATTAAGTGAAGTTGATTTGAAACGTGAACTTCAAGCATTCCTAAATGACAGTAATGCCTGGCAACAAGCAGATCAACAAATACTCATTCAGTCAATGCTTGCACATATTGGTTCAGTAGATAGCGAACTGCGAGACGGATTAATCTATGGTTCCTTTTATACAATGATTTTAGAACAAAATTTATTAGATTATGCCATATTAAGCGATATGTTGGGCTACTGTTTAACTGTTTTATTATGTGAAGGCATTGGAGAAGATAATTCAGATTCAGTTTTTACTAGAACGTTTACTTTGTTACTAATCGCACTAATATTAGCAAAAGATAATGAAGCTGATTTTATAGAAGTGCACAAAATCGATGAACTTACAAATAGGTTCAGCACTTATTTATTGACTGAAAAAGATGTAAGAGGTTATATACCTGTAAAAGGGTGGGCTCATAGTGTGGCACATGCGTCAGACGCAGTAGATGAATTAGTGAAAAGCCCGAAATTCAAGAAATCTTCTTTTATGGATATTTTACGTCCTTTATGGAATATGATGTTGCAAACAAATTATGCATTCATTCATGATGAGGATGAAAGGCTATTAGTACCTATTTTTACAATGCTAAAACAAGGTTTGCAGCAGCAAGAAGTTATCGCATTATTAAATGAAACGATGGCAACGTTAGCTGCTCAAAAGGAACAGCTTGATGTACAGCACTATCGAATAGTACGATTTAACTGGAAAACATTATTAAAAAGTTTTTATATTCAAACTGCTGATAGTCCTCAATATACGGCACTTCATCAAAGCGTCGTAGAATGTCTGAATATTGACAAGTAAATGGCAGTTTGTTAAGATGAGTGACAATAAAAGCATACAAATTCGTTGATGAGAAAGAGTAGTGTTACATTTTGTTCTACAGAGAGCCGACATTTTGGTGGAAGTCGGTGTGCAAATGTTTCATGAAGATCCTCTCTGAGAAGATTAGCTGAAATGAGTAAGCTAATTCGGGTGTCTACCGTTAAAAAGAACACGTATGATTGTACGTTGCTGAGTGCTATTGAGCGGTTTTCAATAGAATTAGGGTGGTATTCGCGGTTAACCCCGTCCCAAGTAAGGGACGGGTTTTTTTGTATGCCTGGTGCCTTCAGCACACTGTATGAGGTATTGACAACTGTTAGTAAATTGCTAGCGCCATTTACGCCCTTTATTGCGGATGATGTGTATAGACGTTTATGTGGGGAAAGTGTACATTTACAAAACTATCCAAAGTCCGATGCATCATTACTTGACCTTCAACTGGAACAAGAGATGGCAAATGTCCTTGCTGTCGTTGAACTCGGCCGAAGTATTCGTAATGGAGAAGGCATCAAAGTAAAACAGCCATTAAAGGAAATGGTGATATCAGTAGCTGGTGCAGTGGAGAACTATAAGCAGTATAACGACATAATTCAAGATGAATTAAATATTAAAGCGTGTATTTGGACACATGATTTTTCATCTTATGAAACAATTCATTATAAACTCAACTTTAAAACAGCAGGTGCAGCATTTGGTCCACATGTACACAAAGTAAAGGATTATGTCATGCAATTAAGTGAAGCTGAGAAAAATACACTACAGTTAAAAGGTGAGATTGAAATAGTCTTAGATAATCAAAAAAGTACTTTGTTAAGAGCACATGTTGTAAAAGAATCTGTCGTTAAGGATCATTATGTATTGGCAGAAGAGAATGGTTGCCGTGTTTTACTTGATACACATTTAACGGACGACTTACTTCAGGAAGGGCAAATAAGAGAGTTAATACGTACAATTCAAGATACTCGAAAGAAATGGCAATTACCTGTTGAACAAGATATTTCGATTTCAATTTCCGCAGATGCCGAAACGAAGAAAATCATCCAACAGTATATGGCTTTATTAAAAGCAAGTGTATTGTTACATGACATTTTATTCGGGAAGTGCAATCAGGTGAAAATGTGATTCAGATGAATTTTTTGATAGGGAAATGGAGATTACGTTTATTTTCTAATTATATATAGTTTAAGAAAAGTCAATTAAAGGATGCACTAAAATCTTTTAATCGGCTTTTCTTATTATTTTTATTCGAAATAATAACGCATAAAATTGCCCTATTAGAAAGAAGATTAAACCTTGAGAAAAACCTAAGACTATAAATATTCCACCCATACATAGATAGCTTGCCACTTTAGGATTTTAATAATTAATCGTTTTCAAGATGTCTCCTCCTACAACTAATATCATTTCCGTTCACGAAATATTCAAAAAATATACACTTTTCATATTGCAAAAGGCATTTTATACTAATTGTAAAAATAAGATTTATTTTCAAAGAGGGTGAGTAGAATGTCTTTAAAATTAATAAGAGTAGAAAATATAAGTAAGGAATATAAAGAGAATGTTATTCTAGATGACATCATCTAAAAATGTTTTAAAATAGAGTGAAAAGTAGTATGTAAGGTAAAATATCCAGTGAAATCTACCCACCGGATTATTTGCTCACAATTTCCATGTATATTTCACTCTGCCTCTGATGTGGGACAGCCCAAAGATGGACGGTGCACAACACAATAAAATATATCTTTAATCTTGATATAGCTTCTTAATCATATACTAAATATAAACATTATAAAAAATTGATTAGGAGGAATTGGTTATGAATTTAGAAGTGAAAAATGACCTGCTGTCAATTATCGATAAAGTAAGTATTGAATATGGCCCCCATAGTAATGCTGTTTTAATTACAAAATTACATCTAATTCGATCCTTAATAAGTCATTATGAGAACAAAGAATTAATTAATGATTTAATTAATGAAGTGAGCCTTCATTATGCTAGAACTTTGCCAGAATCATTAAGAGATAGATTACCGAGTGTAGACGGGTTTTACATATCCGAATTTGATTTTGAAGAATCAAATGAATCTATAAAAAAATTAATTATTAACATAGATTCAAAGAATAAGTTAAATAGCTTATCTTCAAATAAATGGTATATTTATATCATTGACCAATATGATAGATTTAGAATTATGGATGTTCCTGTATCGACAGCAGAATTAATTGTAAAGAGATCTTATATAAATACTTCACATAAAAAAACATTATTGATACATCCTTTATTATTAGAATTTAAGACTGATAGGGTAAAGGCAGCAGGGGAGATTGGAATAATTAAAGATAAGCATAATAAAATAGCAGGTGCTTTAATTAATAATAAATCCGGACATTTTAAACCTCATAAAAGTTCTTTAAATCTTGTTCGAGATTACCTTACAAAACTAAATGTAAATCAAGATTATATATACGGGGTGAATATAGGATGAACGAGGAAGCCCTTATTGAAAAATCTGTATCTGCGTTGAAAAAAGGAGATTTATTAATTTATCCTACAGAAACAGTTTACGGAATTGGAGTGGATTCTCAAAATATTGAAGGGTTAAAAAAACTTTATAAAATCAAAAATAGACCTATACATAAGCCTCTTGTTTTAAATGTCTCTAGTATTGATATGGTAAGTAAATTAGCTTATATTTCAGAAGATACTAGGCTTCTAATGGAATATTTTTGGCCAGGTCCAATAACATTTATTTTAAAATCAATTAGTGAGGAAAAGAACATAGGGTTTAGAATGCCTGATAACAGTTTGACTTTGAAAGTTATTGAAAATTTTGGTGCCCCTATATCAGGTACTTCTGCAAATATTTCAGGTCTATTAGCTTCCACCAATATTGAGAAAACTAAGCGTTATTTTCCGCAAACAGACATATTCTTTTTGGATGGAGGAAAACCAAGTATCGGAATCGAATCAACTATTTTAGATATGTCATCTTGTGAAAACTATAAAATTATCAGGCATGGAATCATATCTAAAGATAATATTGAATCCATTCTAAAGAAAACTATAAGTGATGAACAATCAGAAATAAATTATTCATTAGCAGAAAATGTTAAATTTTTACTGACTACTACAAGCCAATTAGAAGAAAACAAATACCACTATACAAATGAAGACTACATTTGGCTAGTTAGAGAACAAACAACTAATAAAACAAAATTATCAGATCTTAAAAATGTAATTAGCATAAGTGATGATTCCCAAGAAGCCTTAAAAAATTTATATGATAATATTAATTCTATTCAAACTGATAAAGTAAAGTTTATTGTCGCAGAAATGAGAGAACCGCTAATCTACGCTGATAAATTATTTAATGAAAAAATCAGCATGTTAGCCCATAGGACATATATAAATTTGGAGGACTAATGATTATTAAACATGTATATGATTATAATTTAGATCAATCAACATATGAACAATTACACAAATTACTAATAGAATCATTCGAAATATATCCTGAAAATAGGATTTATTTTAAGCAAATCCCTCATTTTAGATTTATTATATGTAATGATAATGAAAAAGTACTAGCTCAAGTTGGACTAGATTATAGAGCAATGAAACTAGGTGATGAAGTTATTAATGTATTAGGTATTATTGATTTATGTGTTAATAAAATATATAGAAATAAAGGATTAGGAACAAAGTTAGTAAGAAAAGTTCTTAAGTTTGCTGAAACCAATTCTGTTGATTTTGTTTTATTAGGAACTGAAATTGAAGAATGGTATGAAAAAATAGGCTTCATAAAAGTTAGTAATACTTTTACTTGGCATGCAATTCATGATAGGAAGCTTAAATCCTTAGGCACTCGTACCCGTGATATTGATAGAATTATGGTAAAACAGACGGGAAAGAAAAAATGGAATCAAGATAGTGTTGATTTTTTAGGATATTTATATTGACAAAAGAATTTTTTTGAAATATAAAATAATTATATATCTAAATGAAAGTGGGTGAAATCATATGAAAAAAGCTGATGTTTTTAAAACTTATGTAGAGTTATTAGAAGAACTATCAAGCTTTTCAGAAGAGCATATGGTAAGTCCATATCCTGAGTATACAGGAACATAGTACTTAGATTTATAAAAAGCTATTTTCTCGTGACTTACCACTGAGAAAATAGCTTTTTATATTTCAAATATTCATTTTCTATATATTTCGTTATGTTCACTAGAAAGATAAAATTAGACAAAAGGTTAGATTTTAAACATAAACCAAACATTATTTAAAAGGAGAAAAAATATGTATAAAATTTTTTAAATTATTTCTAAAACAAAACTTATTTGTAATAACTTTATTATTTTTAATATCAATAAGTTTATCCATTTCCAGTTTTATTCAAGCTCGAATTATTGATTCATTAATTATTTTTGATTTTCATAACTTTTCTGTAGGAATTTTCGGGTTATTAATTGCATATACATGTTTTTTATTATTTTCTTTTCTTCAATCTATTAAAGTTAATGAGATTAAGCAAAAAATAAATTTAGAATTACGTCAGCAAATAATGAGTAAATTGGTCTCTGCTGATTACGATGAGTTCCACAAAAGGGATATTGGGACATACACTTCGTGGCTAGTAAATGATATCAACCAATTTGAAAAATTAGCGACAGAACCTTTTTATAAATTACTAACTTCTTCCATTAGCGCTTTAGTGGCAGGCATTTCTTTATTTTTCATTCATTGGTCAATTGCCCTAGCTATTTTTTTTGAAGTAGCAATATTGTTGCAAATACCTAGAATATTTAAAAAGAAAATTGATTATGAAAGTAAGACAATTACAATAAAAAACGAGAAGTTTGTAAAATATATATCAGATTATTTATCGGGATATGATACAATGTATATTTTTCAAAAATTACACTTACTCTTGAAAAAATTTATGAACCAATCATATATTTTAAGCATAGCTAACTATAATTACAGCAAATCAATAGCTAAAGTTTCGTTGGTTAGTGGAATAGGAAATATACTATGTAATGTTTCTATGTATGCTTTAGCAGGATACTTAGCTTATATTCAAGAAATATCAATTGGTTCAATCGCGGCTATTAGTGCTATTTCTACATCTTTATTTAATTCAGTTGCAAATATTAGTCCTTGGATTGCAAATATTAAAAGCTCTAAACCAATCCTAGAAAAATTTAATCAAATCGAAATAACCCAGGATCCAATATTAAAGACAAATTTTACATACGAAACAGAAAAAGTTATTGAACTCTCTAACCTTTCATTTAACTATATGAATAAACAAATTATTAAAAATATCACCTATACTTTTGAAAATGGAAAAAAATATTTAATTATAGGTGGCAGTGGTACTGGAAAATCGACTCTATTAGATATAATTAGTGGAAAATTGAAAAATTATCAAGGTTCAATAAAAATATTTGGTGAAGAAGTTTCTGATTTAACAAGTAGACAAATTCAAGATATCCTTATGATTGTTGATCAAAAACCATATATATTTAATGCTTCAGTACGTGAAAATCTATTATTAGATGATGAATTTACGGATAAAGAGTTATTAGAAGTATTAGAAAATATGGAATTAATAAATTGGATAAAAGAGACGAAAGATGGATTAGACACTAACCTTGGTGAAAAAGGAAAAAAAATATCTGGAGGTCAAATTCAGAGAATTGCATTGTCTAGGGCTTTATTGAGAAATAATAACATACTACTTTTAGACGAAATTACGGCCAATCTGGACACTGAAACTGCCGCAAAAATAGAATATTTTCTATTTAGCAGAAGTGATTTAACAATTATAATGGTGACGCATAGAATAAATGATCGTTTACTTAAAATGGTTGATGGCATTTTAGAATTATAATTTAAGATAGAATTTCTCAAATGTTAAATTGTTTGGGATTGTTTATAATTTTGCTCTAGAAGTGGCATTTTGCCTGTCAAGTTTACTTAGAAGCATGAAATAATATGCTTCTTGTTTTTTCGTCTTTGTCAAACAGAAATACTAAAATAGAAAAGGAACTAATAGTACTAAAATCGAACCAATACTAAAAACTAATACCACTTTTATTATGTCTTTTTTCAAGATAACACCACCTTACCCTAAATGTAGTTAACGAAAAAAAGAAAATAAAGGTTATAAAAATAATATCATCTTTTTTCTGAAAATTTTAATTAAGGGATATATTGAAACGCAAAATCAGAACTTATTCTAGCAATATAAGATGAAATTTATAAAGAACAAAATGGGAGGCAATTTGAACAATAATTTCTATTTTAAAATATGATAAAGGTGATTTTTATGGATAACTTAGGTCATACTTTTCGCAAGTTACGGTTACACAAAGGTTATAGTCTTAATAATACAGCAAAAGATATAATGTCTGTTTCTCATTTATCTAAATTTGAAAGAGATGAAACGGGCATAACTGTTTCTAAGTTATTATTGTTACTTAATCGAATTAATGTAAGTTTTGAAGAATTTATCTATATCCATAATGAATTTAAAGTAGGGCATTTTGAAGAATTAATTATAAACATGAAGGAAGCTTATTTACGTGGAGATTTAAAGTTTTTAAATAAGTTAAGAAATGATGAAATTTTTAAATTCGAATTAACTAATGTATTGTCATATAAATTAAACAGTATCATGATCGAAGCAATTATTTCGGACCTTACTAACAACAAAGTTAAACAAGAAAATTTAGAAATACTCGTTGATTATTTATGGCAAGTAGAAGTCTGGGGAGAATATGAAATAATTCTTTATGGTAATACATTACATTTATTAGCTATAGATACTGTAATTATGCTATCCTCAGAAGTCATAAAAAAGAGTATGTATTTCAAAAACATGTTAAGTTACAAGCGTAATTTATTTGATGTCTATTTTAATACTATTAGAACATGTCTTGAGCATAATAAGTTGAAAGAAACAGAAGCCTATTTATATGAATTAAAGAATCAAAATATACCTGAAATCTTTATTTTAGAAAAAACAATTCTAAATTTTTACTTCGGTTTATTCAAAATGCATACAAAATATAAACAAGGTCTTGAACTTGCTCAAGAATCAATAGATATATTACATAAGGTTGAATCTTTGAATCATGCTCTAAATTATGAAGAATACTTACATTCATATGTAAAAAAGCTTATTAACGAATAAAAATATAAATCCAGCTATCAATAAAAAACAGATAGCTGGATTTTTTAAGAATGTCTTTCTTCTAAGATTTCCTTTTTATCTCGTAAAGAGGGTAAGTAGAAAATCGTTACTAAAGCAATTAGTATTAAATAGGCTGCAATAATAAAACCTGTATTAATTATGCCGATACGATCAATAAAGTATCCGAAAAGTAGATATCCTGGCAAGCTTACTCCAGTGTAAACGAAATGGTATAAGCTGTATACTCGTGAAAGATATTTCTCTTCTACATTGCTTTGTAAATACGTATTTAAAAAAATTAAAAATAAACCTTGTGCAAATCCACCGATAAGTAATCCTATTAACAATACCGATAGTGGTAATTTCAATGAAAATAAAGCGATAATAATACCAAAGAATAGACTTGAAGCATAAAGCCCTATTTTAGGATTAATTCGTTTGTATAAGTAAGGTGATATTAAAGATCCTAAACCAATTCCAATCAAACTATATGTGGTAATTATATATAAATCTTCATGTGGTCGTTCCAATATTTCCACTAAATACGATATTAAATAAAGATCCACTGATGAACCAACTAACCATGCAGCACCAAATATTTGAAACAGCTTACTATATAATTTATTTACTTTAATATAAGCTAATCCAGCTTTTACGTCTTGTATGATAGTTTTCGGTTCGTTGTTTGATAAATTTTTGTGATATGGCTTTACTGCTAAAATCATAGTCATCGAAATAATGTAAAATGAGCCTATGATAAGTAGCAAACTAGAATAACTCAATCCACTTTTAATCAACCAGGCCCCGACGCTATAAGAACCTATTTTTGCAAAGAGCATTGTGATTTGGATATAGCTATTTGCATTCGCTAAATATTCCGTCTTAACAATTTTGGGCAATAGAGACGAATTGGCCGGGATGTAAAATACATTACACAGGACAATGGCAAAGATAAATATATAAATTATAGTAGGTGTTAAATGAATCGCGTTAATTATTGCTAGACATCCAACTAAAACAAATCGTATTATATCAGTAAAACTCATGACCTTTTGAAGATATTTTCTTTCAATAATTGCCCCAGCTGGCAAAGAAAATATAATTGCTGGGAGTGTAGAAAATATAAAGAAAATTGAAAGTCCGATAGCGTTAATACCAAAGCTACCTAATAAAGATAATAGAATTATAAATAACATAGCATCCGCAAATACACTAAAAAAACGAGAGAAAAACAGTAAAACAAAATTATGATTTTTAAACATATTAGCCCCCCTAGGCGAATGATTACTGGCTTGTCATCTTTACTTTGTATACTACTCACCACTTAGCTAAACCTAACAATCTTAACGCTTGAAATGGACGCTTCTTGGGGATAGAGCATACTTGCAAGTATATGTCTTTACTTTGCAGTGGTGTCTCTTATTTCTAGCTAAGCGAATGCTATTATTCATTAATATGCATCGCTATTAAAAGCAAATGTCCTGCTAACTGACATTATGTTTGGAGTAGTGCAAGCTGGAGAGAATTGTGATTCAGGCGAAATTGTTTGATAGGGAAATGGAGATTACTTTTATTTTCTAATTATATAAGGCTGTTTCGTAACCCATTCTTTATCGTAAAAATCCACTTTGCTTTTCACGAGCACAATGTAAGCCGCAACCTTCGCTGTCGCGCAGTTTGTTGCGTCTTACAAATTGTGCTATTCGGAGCAGGAGTTTTCGTAAATTTTTACTAGTGAAAAAATGGTAACTATATAACTTTCCCTAATACCCTCTGTTTATCTCCTTCGCTTATAACAAAACCCATGAAATCAAAGTTTTAACCTATAATTTTAAAGGGACAATTTGATAAATGTCCTTTGAACCACGGCAAAAAATTAATTTTCAAAGATTATTCATATAGTAAGGCTCAGAAACTAGATTAAGAAAAAAGATATTAATCACTCGGGAAAAAATATTTATTCTAAGATTTTGTTTTCATATAAGGACTTAATAATTTTTATTAATTCATGCGGCTTAGGAAGAGCAACTTCAACGGTTTCGTAAATTCTTTCACAAGCTATATATGCCTCGTGAGATTGATTAATAAAAATGTGTCCTTTTTCTTTTAGATAGTTTACGTTGTCTTGAATGATAGGGTTTTTCCACATATTTTGATTCATGTTAGGTGCAATAAGTAATGGCCCTGTAAAATTAAGTATAGAGGCAGTTAAAAGGTTATCAGCAATACCAGAAGAAATTTTTGAAATTGTGTTTGCAGATGCAGGTAGAATGATGAAAATATCTGCCTCTTTCCCAAGGTTAACATGAGGAATAGAGCCTTTTTGGTCATACATTTCCGAATAAACGTTATCAGCGTAGAAAATTAGGCTTTGCTCAGGTACAAATTTTTTTGCTTCTTGGGTTAGGATTATATCAACATGAAAGTATTTTTTTAAATATAATATGTGATTAATAATATCATTAGCTCCAATTGTCCCTGTGATACCTAAAGTAACCTTCTTCATAGCGTCCTCCATAAAAGTAATAATAAACTGAAAAATTTTATTATTAAAAATATAGAATGTCATTATATAAAAATCAATAGGTTTGTAATAATTTAATTATTAAATTTATATCTTTTTAGTGTGATAATAACTATAAAACTGATGATATGTACAATTATAAATTATTAGAAAAATTAGAATTTAGAATTGAAAAATTTAAGCGAACAGGCTAAAATAAAATTGTTTCAAAATATTTCGAAAAGGATGTGATGTTTATGGAGAAATGTAAAGAGAATTTACAACAAGTAGAAGAAAAGGAGTTTTCTTTAGATTTATCTTTAATTGAGAGTTCTCTGACTCTTGAAGGGGAAGATGAAGAATTAGCTCCATTTATGTTGATTCCTGATAAAGTGTGCTAATATTTTGATTTCTTCTGTTTGTAAATGAAGTGGAGGTTTAAATGCCCTCCACTTCATACTATATACATATTGTTTTAATGAATGTTAGCTTAATAGTTTAAATTGTGTTTATTTAGAGTAGCAATTTCTCGAAAAAATATATTTATAATAATCAGAAATTAGATGAATATATAATTTTTTTGAGGTGAATTCATGTTAAATAATATTAAGTCTCAATTAATAAATGATAGATTATTTATTAAAGCATTATACGAACTTAATACTCCTGCCATTGTTTATAATTACAATTTACTTGATACAGTTATAACCTGTTTAAGAGCGCAAATTCCCAAAAATATAAAGTTATTTTACTCTATAAAAGCAAATTCAAATAAAGATTTATTAGTTTTTTTGAAAAATCGTATTGATGGAATAGATGTTGCTTCCATTTATGAATTTAAAGCAGGTATAGAAGCAGGATATAAAAATATTTCAGCTACTGGTCCAAGCTTTAAATCTACAGAAATTCAATACATTTATGAAAATAATGGTTTATTCGATTTTAATTCCATTTCTCAACTTACCAACTGTAATGAGTTTGTTAAAAATAAAGAAGTAGGCATAAGAGTTCCAGTAAAAAATACACGATACAGCAGATTTGGAATAGATATTCATAACAAGCAATTTCAAAAATTCATTGTAGAGAACAATATATCTATAAAAAATATTCATATACATTTTGGCGAAAAAAATCCATTAGATTTATTCGCAATTTTAGAGCAACTAAATGAGATAATGCAACATGAAATTTTAAGTGAAGTAACAACTATTAATATGGGGGGTGGGATAACAAATTTACTATTAAAAGGAGAGATAAAAAATTTTATAAATAAATTGATTGAAAATAAATATACAAATAGGTTTGAAATAATTTTAGAACCTGGGAGAGCTATTACTAGTTTGTGTGGATTTTTAATAACATCAGTAATCGCAGCGGATAATTCAAATACAAAAAATGAAATTATTCTAGATTGTTCTGCTTATAATTTATTCCCATGGTTTTTGCCACGTCCAATAAGTACTAATTCAAAACGCGCAAAAATAATACAAAATTTATGGGGAAATACCTGCTTTGAGAATGATTATTTTGCAAGTAGATTATTTTTTCCAGAATTAAAAATAAATGATAAAGTTATCTTTTATCCTGTAGGAGCTTATTCAAAGAATAATCATAAAAATTTGCATAGAATTCCGTATCCAAATGAATATAGCTATAAAAATAATAAACTAACATTAATTGGTGATCATTATGAATATTCAAGAGATTGACTTTCAGCTACTAAAAGAGCAAAACGATTTAAAGTTACTTGCTAGAAAAATGGGTTTATCAGTAACAAATGTGATTTCGTCAAAAAACAACTTGAAAGATTTGGCACTAAATGAAATTGAAATTGAAAAGCTTCAGTTAAAGTTAAGGAGTAGTTGGCAAGAAAAATCATTTTTAAAATCTAAGGATATATTTAAATCTCCTCCAGAAGATGAAAAAATTCAAACTAATTCAAATAGAAAAATAGAATACGGTTATGAGAGAACTATTCAAGTTCCATCTTTTGAGAATCAATTGCATAGAAATTTCCCTTATTACACTGGTTTTAGTTTAATTTACTCTAGTGCTATGGCTGGTTACCTATGCATATTAAATACATTATCAAAAATTTTTAAAAACAAAAGAAAAATTTTTAGTGGATTCATTGGTGGATATTTTGAAAGTATTTATTTAACACACGATATGAGTAATAGCTATTTTCATATATCTTATCTTCAAAATGAAAATAAAATATCTCAATTAGATTTGACTAAAATTGATGCATTATTTGTAGAACCCGTTAGATATAATTTTAATCTTGAAAAAACCGATGTATTTTATATATTTGAGTATATTAAAACTAATAAGCCCCCAAAAAAAGTTATTTTTTTAATTTTAGATACTACCTTGATGGGAGAAGCATTTCCAATAAATGATCTATTGAACTTGGGTAAGTCAATCGAAAGTTTAATTGTAGTAAATATAAAATCTTGTTTAAAACTGCATCAGGAGGGCTTTGAATTTACCAATGTAGGACTTGTTTCATTTTATTTTCCGAAAAAATTGGACCATATTCGTGAAAAATTATTTACTTTTATGCAAGCTCAGAGAGGAATAACTGGTACAAATCTATCTTTATACGAATATTGTTTGATAGATAATGATTTTTTTATTAATAGCATCAACTATACAAATTAAATTCATGAAAATACCGATCATTTTTTTCGTAATTTAAATTTAAAATGTAATGGTTCAATTATTTCGGAGATAATCTATCCTAATATAGACAAAAAAGTGTGTTCTTTGCATAAATGTCCTTTCATTTTTATAAAACTTAAAACTGAAAAAGAAGAAGATTATTTGAATTTTCTAGAATATATAAGAAATTTCGTAGAGGATTACAAACTTACTATTCCATTAAGAAATAGCTTTGGGTTTAGAAACATTTGTTTACAGTTTATTAAATCAGTAGAAGATCATCAAAAGCTAATCATTAAAGTAGCTCCAGGGAAATTAAGAGGAGTCAAACATTTTCTTTTAATAGAATGCATTAATAAATTAGTGAATTTTAATAACTTTGATCTATTAAATAGTAAGAAAGGATAAAATCTGAGGTGAAGTAAAGTGCTTAAAAATAAGAATTTTATCAGCTTATTTTTAGGAAGAATATTTACGAATATCGGAGATAGCATTTTTTACATATTATCTATGTGGCTAGTATTTGAAGTTACAAAATCGTCCATTTATGTTGGTATTGCAGGCTTCATGTTTACTATACCTTCTATTTTAAATCTATTTTTGGGTCCAATTATTGATAATAATAACCCTAAAAAGTTATATATATTTTCCAGTTTAATGCAAGCTTTATTAATACTCGTTTTACTTGCTATGTTAATTACAGATTCATTTAGTATATGGATATTTTTGTTAATAATCTTTACAACCACTGTCTTTTCAGAAATCACGTATCCTTTAGAAAGTGTTATTATCCCTAGAGTTGTACCTAAGCATAAACTTATTAAAGCAAATTCGATTATGTCGATAGCATATCAAGGACTCGATTTACTTTTTAGTGGTATTGCAGGGATTCTTATATCATTATTTACAATCATCATTTTGTATGGGATTAATTTAATAGCCTTTACAATTCCGATAATATGCATACTTTTTTTAAAAATAACGTATAGAAAGAAAGAAAAATCATCTATAAATGATGAATGGCTACAGTACAAAAAAGATTTTGTTGGTGGTATTCATTTTATTAAGTTGCCTTTAATATTTGATTTATTGTTACCATTGATATTAATCAATTTCTTATTTTCTATTATTTTAGTATCTTTACCATCTTTCGCAGCTTCTCTAGGAGGAAGTTCAACTTATGGACTTATTATTGCTTCGTTAGGTGTTGGATCAGTTATTGGGGCGTTTTTTATAGAAAAAGTACAAGAAATTTTCACATTAGGAAAAGTAATGTCTGTTGGCTTTTTCGCTTCTGGGGTAGCATGGATAGTAATGGTTTTTTCATCACAAGGAAACATTACATTGATGTATTTTTTATTAATCCTATCTTATTCATTTATAGGAGCTATCAATGTTTTATTTACAACTTTATTTCAAAGCCTTCCTTCTGAAAATATGTTGGGTAGAGTGAATACGGCAGTTGAAAGTTTTGTTAGTATTTCTATGCCAATTGGATCATTAGTGGGGGGGATTTTAGCAACTTATCTTCCAACTAGTTATGTTATTTCGACATTTGGCATGGGTCTCATTTTATTAAGCATTTACTATTTAATAAACGCTAGAATTCAAAGATTACCAAAAGTAACAGAGTTGATAGATGGTGATTATTTTAAAAATTTATAATAAGTATTCAGTTAAAAGAAATATCGAATGACATTATAATCTTTAGCACAAATTAAGAGTGTCTGTAAGTATAAAAAAGTAAAGTAGAAGTAAGTACTAAAATCGAACCAATACTAAAATCTTAATTACTTAGATTGGAACTTAAAAATTTAAAAAATATAGAAAGATTACTATAAATTAATGATTTTGAAACATTAAGACCACTCCATATCGGGTGGTCTTAATGAAAATTAAAAAATTATAAAAAGCGACTTGGAGCAACCATCATTGCAAATATGAATAACGATATTTAAAGATAAGCTTATTAAAATATAATACATAAAACCCAAAACGTTGATTTATCAATGTAATCTAAATTATGTAACTCAATTAAAGTAAAGCACTCAGTAAATAAATAGCGGTTGCCCAAATAAAGATTGCTGAGCATTTATTGAAGATGTTCATCAGCTTGCCAGAGCTATCGAGCTTTTTAAAAGAAGCACCAGCTAGTGTAAGACCGAAAAACCATAACCACGAAATGAGCACACATGCAGTAGTAAAGAGTATTTGTTCTGTGCCATTATATTTTAATGCGCTTGTGCCAATCACGCCGATTGTATCTAAAATAGCATGTGGATTTAATAACGAAACAGACAGCGCAAATACAATTTGTTTTTTGACGGGCATTGCTTCGCTCTTTTCGCTAGTGGTTGCTGTCGAGCGCCAAATACTATAGCCGATGTATAACAGAAACACGATACCAACGCACATTAAAGCGATACGTAGCCATTCAAATTGCAAAACAATAACGGATAACCCAAAAACAGCAAGCAAAATCAATAAAGTATCGCAAAGAGCTGCCGTAATAGCAGCTGGTAAGGCAAGCATTAAACGTTGTTGTGTAGCTCCTTGTGTAAAAACGAAGACGTTTTGCACACCTAGAGGTAAAATAAGTCCGAATGCTAATAGCATCCCATGTAGAAATGCCTCCAATGACAATCCCTCCTTCCAATACACATTCTACCTATGATATAACTATAAGAAAACGACCAATTGGATGGTATTTCACCCACCCAATTTATGAGGTGAAAATATGAATTGGCAACCAACCAGACATGGGGATAGGACTTTACAGCAACAAATTGTAGCATGGGCAACAGAGCGCATTGAGCGAGGGGATTGGGTTGCAGGAACGAAGCTACCAACGCAAAGACAACTTGCAATGCAATTAGGGGTTAACAGAAGTACTGTTCAGCAGGCATTAGAGGAACTAAAAGCTATAGGCATACTTGAAACGACGGTAGGTTCAGGTATTTATGTTGCAAATGCTTCCTGGCATTCATTAGTTAAGCAAAGACAACCAAATTGGCAAATATTCATTGAATCGAGTCTTCACAAACCAAATTACCATACGATTCAATTGATCAATGAATACGAGCAACGAGATGATATTATTCGCTTAGGTACAGGGGAGCTTGCACCAAGCCTTTTGCCAACGAGTGAAATGGAGGCATCGATGAAGGAACTATCGCTACAGCCGAAAGCTTTAGGGTATTCATCTCCGCAAGGTAACATGCAATTGCGGGAAGCCATTTGCCAATATGTACAAAAAAGAGGCATACAGGCTGAACCTGAAAATGTTTGTATCGTTTCAGGTGCATTACAAGCATTGCAGCTCATTGCGGTCGGTCTACTAGAGCAAGGTTCCATTGTATTTCAAGAAAAAACGTCCTATTTAAATTCAGTTCATCCATTCCAATCTGTCGGCATGCAAATGATGGCAATCGATCGTGATGAACAACTCGCCCAATCATTAATGCACAAGAAAAGAAAAAGACAGGCTGTTTTTTATGCGGTACCTACATTAAATAATCCAACTGGAGAAGTGTGGACTTCGCAAGAAAAAAGGCAACTCTACGAGGCATGCAAACAATCGCGTATCCCTATTATTGAGGATGATGTCTATCATGAATTACTTTTTCAAGAGGAATCTTCAGCGATTAAATCAATGGATGATAGTGGACAAGTTTTATACATTGGCAGTGTTTCAAAAACACTCAGCCCAGGACTACGCATTGGCTGGTTAATCGGACCAACAACAGTAATTGAACGATTAGCAGATATAAAAATGCAAACTGACTATGGTTCTAGTGCCATTTCACAGGAAATTGTGTTGCACTGGCTGCAATCAGGTAAATATGAACGCCATATTGAAGGCTTACGCCATGAGCTTTTGCAGCGGGCAAATTTTGTTGAGAACTTATTACATGAAAAATTGAAGGACATTGCGAGTTGGCAACAACCAAAAGGAGGTTTTTATATATGGCTAAAATTTAATGCTCCGCTTGTAGATAAAGCATTTTTTATGAAGTTATTGCAGTTGAATGTTCTTATCAATCCTGGCTATATTTATGATGCGCAAGATAACCAGCATATCCGACTTTCATATGCTTATGCATCACGAGAAGAATTGCAATATGGGATAGAAATGATGGTTCAAGTGGCAAAGTCTCATGTGAAAAAATTGTACTAAAAAATCTCACATGTATATTGAGGGATATAAAAAAGCGTTTTGTATCTTGTAAAAAAGAAGCAAAACGCTTTTTTCTGATATATTAATTGGCCAGTATCTACAATTACTTATCCATTATGTGCAAAAAACCTAAGTAGGATAGAATGCCAGTTACTATAAAATAGAATGTCGCTGGAATAGCTCTTTTTTGTGGAGTATGGTATTTACGACTCAAAAAATATTCAAAGGTAAATATGTTTAACACCATTAGAATAAAAAGTATGACAGTAGGGTAGATGGTTTGTGTGATATGATACATGGTTAGACACGTAAATAGAAAGATAGTTGAAAAATTAACAGAAAGTAGGTATGTTTTCAAAAAAATTTTTAGTTTGGACATGCAAGTGACCCCAAATAGTAAGCCGCAGCAATACCAGTCCCAACTGTCCAACCTACTGGTCCTGAAATACCTAATAATACACCAGCTCCTGAAACAGCTGCAGCATGGGCAAGACCTAAGCCTCCTAACCATTTACTACATGATCTTTTTACGATACGTGGTGCATTCGCAGTTCCATATTGAATAAGATTTCTAGATTTAACTAGTAATTCTGTCGTTTCACCATTTCCGTTTTCTTCAGCTAATTTAGTATTTATGTCAGCAATTGCTAAATTAATCTCCTCAGCAGTAATAATAGAATTAATGTTTTGTAATTTTATCTCCATCTCTGCGATATTAGAAAGTGTAAAAACACCAACACCATTTTTTCTTTCGAAAGATACATGATCTGTTATAATCTGAGCTTCTTCAAGCTGTTGTTCAGAAAATATGACATTGTCAGTAGCATCTTCTATAGTTTTATTTTCCACAGCTTTAGCTTCACTAAGGTTAAATGGCAAAATAACTAAATTTGAAATTAAAGACATTGAAACAATCGTTACAATCGACTTTTTTTTCGAAAACATCCTATTTCTCTTCTCCTTTCATTAATTTACTTCCATATGGAATAGTGGTGTTGGCATTATGATGCCTTTTAGTTAATTGAATAGCTGAGGCGATAAGGAAAGCGATGATAAAAATTTAAAACTATTAAGCGGTTAAAAGCTGAAATTTCATATATATTCCTCCCGTTTAATGGTTGTTATATAATTAATTTTAAGAAAAATCAGAGAAATTTCAACTTTTATTGAAAATTCCGTTTATATCGTATTTAATAAGGATAATATTAACTTTTTTATAAATTAAAGGGGAGTGTATTATGGAAGACAAAATTGTAGGTTCACTGTTTTTACTTATCGCAGCAATTTTCATTTCAACACAATATATTGTGACGGCTATCCTAGTCTCAAATTTATCGTATGCAAGTAAGGAATCTTTCTATCATTCATTTTTTGATTCGGGCTACGTGTTATTTCTTTTCAGTTTAATTTTCTTTATCGTAGGTATTCTTTTCTTGGTTAGAGGCTTTTCTCATCATAGAATGAATGAGTAATCTATTAAAATGCAAATACATATAGGGTCAAATATCATCACAAAAGAAAGAACTTTTGCAGCTCCACTTTTACCAGCTTAGGTGAAAGTGGGGCTATTTTAATGATGGACTCATTACAAGTGCTGAACCTTACATTAAAAGAATAAAACAAATGATGCATCATACATTTTATATAACGACTACTTGATGAAGAGGTGAATAGTTGGATAACAAGCCAGAGGGCTATTATTATGTTCCGCAGCCTATTCGCAATGATGGTGCGGGCGGGGTGGATAAAGGGCCGCGAGATATTATGCGGGATTTAGAAAATCCAGATATGCTAGTTCCACCAATAACAGATGCAGGTCTTTTACCGAACTTGAAATTTTCCTTTTCTGATACACATATGACGTTAAATAATGGTGGATGGTCTAGAGAAATTACTGTGCGAGATTTGCCAATCGCCACTACATTGGAAGGCGTCAATATGAGTTTGACACCTGGTGGCGTGCGTGAACTTCATTGGCATCAACAGGCGGAATGGTCCTACATGCTTCTTGGTCATGCTCGCATTACTGCCGTCGATCAAAATGGGCATAATTTTATTGCCGATGTTGGACCAGGCGATTTATGGTATTTCCCGCCAGGTATACCTCATTCCATTCAAGGGCTTGAAGATGGCTGTGAATTTCTACTAGTGTTTGACGATGGGCATTTTTCAGATCTAAACACATTATCTATATCTGACTGGTTTGCGCATACGCCGAAAGATGTGTTGTCGTCTAATTTTGGTGTTCCGATGAGTGCTTTTAATCATATACCAAAAGAACAAGTTTACATTTATCAAGATATAGTCCCTGGACCTATTGAAACCCAGCAAGTACAATCTCCCTATGGTAAGGTTCCTCTATCATTTAAACATCGTCTGCTTGCTCAAACGCCAATTAAAACACCTGGTGGCAGTGTGAGAATTGTCGATTCCACGAATTTTCCGATTTCCAAAGCTATTGCCGCGGCACTCGTCGAGATTGAGCCTGGTGCGATGAGGGAGCTACATTGGCATCCGAATAATGATGAATGGCAATATTACCTTCAAGGAACAGGGCGTATGACCGTGTTTGCAGGAAACGGTACAGCTAGAACCTTTGATTATCGAGCGGGAGATGTCGGCTACGTGCCGTTTGCAAATGGTCACTATATTGAGAATACGGGGACTGAAACGTTATGGTTCCTTGAAATATTTAAAAGTGATCGATTCCAGGATGTTTCATTAAATCAATGGATGGCGCTTACACCATCTGAATTAGTAAAAAGCAATTTACAGGTTGGTCCTGAACTTCTCAATGCATTACGAAAGGAAAAATGGCCAGTAGTCAAATATCCTGGATTTTCTTATTATCCAAGATAAGCATATAGAAAAGCAGGTGGAGAAAGATACATAGTCTTTCATCACCTGCTTGCTTTTTAATAATGGAATTTATTTCGAGTAGCTAGCAATATCCCGATTGCTGGCACAGTACAAATCAACATCGCGGCAAAGGCAAGACCAGGGGAAATTTCGTATAAATAGCCACCTAAAAATGTAAGAATGGCGGTACTTAAACCCATTGCCAGTGCTGAATAGATACCTTGTGCATTTGGAATTTGCTCTTTCGGTAAGTTTTTCGTTAAATAACCGATAAAGGCATAGTGCGCAAGCGCAAATGATAGAGAATGTAATATTTGCGAGCCGATAAATACCCAAACGTTTGGAAATAGGAAGATAAGTAACCAACGTAATGATGAGCCACTAGCCGCTAGCAATAATAAAGAAGAAGAGCGCCATTTTTTAAACAGCGTATCAGCCTTCATAAAATATAAAATTTCACAAATAACTGCGATGTTAATAATCATCCCCATATAGAATGGATCCACGTGTAAATCTTCTAAATAAATATAGCCATAGCTATAGTAGGAAGCATGTGCACCTTGTAATAAAATCACGATAAATAACACAATAGGGAAACCTTTAAGAGTCCATAATGTTTTCATTGAAAGTGATTGCGCTCGTTGTTCCTTCGTTGGAACAATGAGTAATTCTTTTGGTGTGGCCAATTGTTGCATTAATAACATACCAATTATGCCTAGAATCATACTCCAGAAAATAACTTGTTTACCAAAAACACCCGTTAACATACTAATAATAAGTACAGCAATTACGAAGCCGAATGAACCGTAAGAGCGACTTTTACCGTAATGGACGTTGCCATGTTGCACAAGTGTTGCCGCACTGCTTTCTACGGCAGGTAATAGAGCAGGATAAAAAATACTAAATAAGATCGTTACAAAAAGAAGTGAGGAAAAGCTAGTACTTGGAATGTAAAGTAAAGCCGTTAGCAATGCGCCAATTGCTAAAATTGTCGTTAAGCGCTTATTGTGTACGTATTTTGCAAGGGTGGGAAAGAAAAATAGATTGGACGTTGCTCGAGCTAAAAGACCACAGCCCATAACGACACTAGCTTGAGATACGGTAATGTGTTTTGCATCGACTAACCACCCTGTCCAATATGGTAAAAAAATGCCCCATGTAAAAAAGAATGTAAAGAAACTTTGAGAAAGCCAACGTTGATTGTTCATAAAATTTGGTACCTCCATTTAACTATGTTGAATAATAGCATGTTCCTCGCTACAATAATGTGAGATATCTCATATTTTTGAATAGGAGTTCAGAAAAAATGCAAAAACTTACAGGTGAAGAACGTTCTTACTATATAAAAAAATTTAATATTGATGATTTTTTCTCTTTTGACTATCATCCATTTATTGAAATATGTAAATTTGAAAAGGGAGAATGGATTTTCAAAGAAGGATGCTTTCCAGATACGATGTACTATATGATGGAAGGCAAAGCAAAACTATATGTGACGCATAAAAATGGTAAGGTTTCTTTGATTGAATATATTCAAGCACCATGCTTTATGGGGGAAATTGAATTGCTAAATGAGGCGAGATATACAAAAGGGATTCAAACTGTTACAGAAACCATTTGTTTATCGATTGCAACACAGGGATGTAAAGATTTGTTGCTGGCAGATGCGCCATTTTTACGTCGATTATGTGTATTTCTCGGGGAGAAGGCTTCCAATATGACATCAAAATACACGCAAAATCAGGCTTATCCACTTGAAAATCGATTAGCGGCTTTTATCAAGCTATCATCTGACAATGGAATTTATAAAGAAAAACATACGGAAATATGTGAGTATTTGGGGGTATCATATCGTCATTTATTATATGTACTTGCTCAATTTTGTGAGGATCATATTTTGGAAAAGCAAAAAAATGGCTATCATATAGTCGATGAAAAACGGCTTTCTCGATTAGCGCAAGAAATTCATTAAAAGGTGCTTTCATTGTACTCACTTTTTTTAATAAACCAGCGTGCTATTTGCTTCTCACTATGGTAATTACTATGTGTTTCGCTAATATCACGCGCATTTATTGGAATTGATAGAGGCATATTGACAGGACAAGGGTTTTTTTGCATTGCTCGTTCATTGCTGAGGTGCTTACTTGTAGAAAACCTTGCATCTAAAACCCTCAATGGTGAAACGAAAATTGCGTTATCTTTGGGATTTAAAAAAACCACTGTTTTACATAGTGAATAACCATTACCTTTCATTCAACATGCCCCCTTTATTGTTATTTATATTGTACAAGACCTTTATTGCAAAAAGTCTTAATTTACAAGCCTTTTACGAAAGCTTAAAGGTTCGTCATATTTTTTAATATTTTGTAACCGTATTCATGCCATTAATGTATAGAAATCATAGAAAATTTGTATAATTTCAAGACAAAAACACGTACTCAAACTATTGTGAATTTTTCTAACTCAAAGTATTATTGTAATTAGATTTAACGTGAATGTTTTCACATTGTCACGTTAACGTGAGGAGGAATTTTAATGAGTGCAATTCGAGTAGGTATTGTCGGTTATGGAAATTTAGGGCGCGGTGTAGAATTCGCTATTTCGCAAAATCCAGATATGGAATTAGTAGCAGTTTTCACACGTCGTGATCCTTCAACAGTGAGCGTTGCAAGTAACGCAAACGTATATTTAGTAGATGATGCTGAAAAATTCCAAGATGACATTGATGTAATGATTTTATGTGGTGGTTCTGCAACTGATTTACCTGAACAAGGACCACATTTTGCGCAATGGTTTAATACAATTGACAGTTTTGATACTCATGCGAAAATTCCAGAGTTTTACGAAGCGGTAAACGCTGCAGCACAAAAATCTCGTAAAGTATCTGTAATTTCAGTAGGTTGGGATCCAGGTTTATTTTCTTTAAATCGTGTGTTAGGAGAGGCTGTATTACCAGTAGGCACAACGTACACATTCTGGGGCGATGGCTTAAGTCAAGGCCACTCAGATGCAGTACGTCGTATTGAAGGGGTTAAAAATGCTGTTCAATATACATTACCAATCAAAGATGCAGTGGAACGTGTTCGAAATGGCGAAAATCCAGAACTTACTACACGTGAAAAACATGCACGTGAATGTTGGGTAGTGCTTGAAGATGGTGCAGATTCGGCAAAAGTGGAACAAGAAATTGTGACAATGCCAAATTATTTCGATGAGTATAACACAACTGTAAACTTTATTTCTGAAGAAGAATTTAATGCTAATCATACAGGTATGCCACATGGTGGTTTCGTTATTCGCAGTGGAGAAAGTGGCGCTGACGATAAACAAATTCTAGAATTCTCCTTAAAACTTGAAAGTAATCCAAACTTCACTTCAAGTGTCCTTGTAGCGTATGCTCGTGCAGCACACCGATTAAGCCAAGCAGGCGACAAAGGGGCAAAAACAGTACTCGATATTCCATTCGGTCTGTTATCTCCAAAATCAGCTGCGCAATTACGTAAGGATTTACTATAATTAAAGCTAAAATCCCGATTATCGATCATGATAATCGGGATTATTTTTGTTCGATAGAATACTAACTATATACAGAATAAGATGTAAGGATATAATTGGTATTATTGAGGGATTGCCCATTGTGCAGTCAATCTAACTCTTTTTTCTTTTGTCCCACATAATTCATTGGAATAATGTAAAACTACATATAGTATATGGTAAACTGTCAATAATTTAACTTTCGAAAACAATGGCATAAAATTTATGTCACTACCCGTATAACCGTAATTAGGGGGAGGTAAGTGTAAGTAATGACAGCAGATATAATTATTCATTCAAAGTGTATTCCACCTAGTCCGTCTAATCATTGTATACGTAGAGCGTCACTAATGAAAAAACTAAAGAAAGGTCTTGGACATACTTGTACATTTATTCATAGTGGTGCTGGATACGGAAAGACTACAATTCTTGCACAATTTTTACATGCGGAATCTAGTAAATTTTCTTGGTATAGTGTTTCAGATGAGGACGATAATATATTACCCTTTCTAAGACATTTACTTCATAGTATAAAGCGAATAGTACCACAGTTTGGTGAACAATTTAACAAATGGCATCAGCTATCACGCTTTCCAAAAATCGAAGAACTAAATCGGTGGTATAAGCTATTTGTTAATAGTTTATGTGAGATTCAAGATTCCTTTTTGGTTGTTATTGATGATTATCATTTAGTAGACCATGAGTTTCATATTAACTATGTAATGGAAAGAATCATTGAATTTTCACCTCCAAATATCCATTTTATCTTTGCCTCTAGAACATTACCGAATTGGGATATAATTAGAAAACTAAAAATGCATATGAAAGCGCATTTTATTACAGAGGCCGATTTAGCATTTACAGATGAAGAAATTGCTGTTTTCTTTGAAGATTATGCTGCAATCCATCTTACGGAAGATGAAATATCAAAAGTATTAAATATTACAGAAGGATGGGCAATTAGCATTGCATTGCTAGCTGAGCAATGGAACAATGAAGCATTAGATTACTGGTTAACGATCCATTCAAATGATCTTTTTACCTACTTATCAGAAGAAGTATTTTTAAAGATGAGTAACTACGAGCAAGATGTACTACTCAAATTGGCCATTTTTCCAACTTTCTCTGTAGAATTAATTACTGACTTTTATAATAGAGAAACGGCAGAAACGTTAAAACTGTTATTGCAAAAGCATCTGTTTATTCAACCAGTTGCTGAAAATGGCTCTTTTCGTTTTCATGCTTTATTTAGCCGATTTTTAGAAATGAAGTGGCAGCAATTCCCTACAAACTATGTAAATTTACATAAAAAGGCAGCTTTATATTATGTCAATAACAACAACATTCATGCCATTTTACACCATGCATTTAAATCAAATGACGCACATTTCAGTGGTGAGCTTCTACAAAATCATGCGGAGAGTATAGTAAAAGCTGGTCAGTTTGAATGGCTGTTAGAGAAAATTCACCGTTTTTCAGCTGATGTAAAAATAAAATTTTATCGTTTGTATTTTTTTGAGGGGGAGTGCCACCGTTATCGTGCCTATTATGAAAAGGCAAAAAATGCATACGAAATGAGTGAGCAGCTTGCTAAGAGGAACAACGATGCACTCTTTATGACAAAGGCACAGGCTGGGTTAGCCCACATTTATCTTGATACAATTCAGCCTGCTTTAGCAGAACCCTATTTAAAACAAGCATTACAATTAGCGCCAAATGCGGCATTAAGCAAGGAAGAACATATAGAATTACAACGACAGTATACTGAAAATTTAGTGAATTTAGGGAAAGCGCATAAGGCAAAACAATTTATAGAAGAAGTTAATTTAAATGAAGCGGTTTTATATAGAGCAAATGTTGATGTGCGGATTATGTTAAGGACAGGGCAATTAGTGGAGGCAAAAAATCTATTGATTAAAAGATTGGAAATGCCTCCGCAATTGGTTGCCACTCATAGGGAAAGTGAGCTCTTAGCATCTTTCGTTTTTGCTTTATTAGGTCAAGGCGTAGAAGCTTGGTATACGGCACAGCACGGTATTCGGAGGGGTATGCGTGAAAAGTCCATTTTTATCGAGGCTGTTGGCTATAATCGAAAGGCTCATGCTTTGCTGTTATTAGATTATCCTAATTATGAAGTCGCTTGTGTTGCTTATGAGAAAGCCATTGCACTAATGAATACCATTAATATTTCACGTGTAAAGGCTGAACCGTATATGGGACTGGCGATTGCCAAACATGCACTTGGGGATTATGTATCTGCTCGAAAATACTTAGCACTAGGTCTACAAGAAACTGAACAAGTACAAGACGCTTGGATGACAGCACTTATTTTACTTGCTGAAGTGAAGGTAATGATTTCATGTAATGAATGGCAAGAGGCAAGCCAAATATTATTAAAAGCACATAAGCTATTTCTCGATTGTGGCGATCGATATGGGGAGATGCATGTTTTTTTCTACCAATCTGTCATCGCCTTCAAAGAGAATAATGCTGTCGCATTTACACATTATTTTAAACTTTTTGCTAGTCATTGTATTGATAATGGCTACGAATATTTTTTTCAAAGAAAAACGATTCTCGGTCCAACGAATTTAACGATTTTTTACGAGCTATTACAGTATAGCAAGAGCTGGAAGGAAGATAATCCAGCGATTCAAGCGTTGCGAAATTATTTCCAAATGGAAGGGAACGTTGTTTATCATACAGAAGAAATTCAAATTAATTTATTTGGTAGTTTAAATTTAATAAGAAACTATCGCAAACTAGGAGATAAAGAATGGCAGAGAGAAAAATCGAAGGAACTTTTTGTATATTTATATTGCCATCGCCAAAGGTATATGCCTAAAGAGGAAATTGCACAGGCACTATGGCCTGACCGTTCAGTAGAAACATTAGATCGTGACTTTAAAGTAGTATTAAACACGTTATTAAAAGTGCTAGAACCGAAGCGCAATGCTCGTCAAGATAGCTTTTTTATTCATCGTAAAAACAATATGTATCAACTACAGCATATTCAATTTTTGCATATCGATGTCGAACGTTTTCATTACTATTATGCATTAGGAATGGAAGAATTTGATCCACTATTATCAAATGAGTGGTTGCAAATTGCTGCCGATAGTTACAAAGATGTTTTGTATGCTGAAAAAAAGCAAATTGATTGGCTGACGCAAGATCGTGACAAGTTGCAAACTTTATATATTGAAGTACTTGAACGATTAGCTCAAAATGCAACACGACTACAGCAGTTTAAACAAGCTATTTTTTATGCAGAAAAGATTGTTCAAGAAGATGTACTTTGGGAGGAAGGATACCGTCTTTTAATGTATAGTTATTATCAATTAGGGAACAGATCACTTGCATTAAAATGGTATGAAAAATGTGTGCACAATTTACAAAAAGAACTCAATACATCACCTATGGAGCCGACAATGGCTGTATTCGATTTAATAATGAATTAGCACACAGATATGTTGAAATATTGGAGGAGCAAATATGCCATTTTGCAAAGGTACGCATGCGAATATTTATTATGAAGTGATTGGGGAAGGAATACCCATTATTATGTTACATGGATTTTCTCCAGATCATCGGCTTATGAAAGGATGTATGGAGCCGATCTTTAAAGAAAGAGATGGCTGGAGTCGTATATATATGGACCTTCCAGGCATGGGCAAGACAAAAAACTATGAAAACATAAGTAATTCAGATGATATGTTGGAGACTGTACTAGCGTTTATCAATACATTGCTGCCCAATCAACCGTATGTCATAGTTGGGGAATCGTATGGTGGTTATTTAACAAGAGGTGTTATGCAAAATCAGAGGGATCGTATTTTAGGTGCTGCCTTTATTTGTCCGATGATTGTACCTGAAAAGCAAGAACGCACAGTACCTGCACATTCGATTATAGCGGCAGACCAGCAATTTCTAGCAACATTAACGAAACAAGAAGTAGACGATTTTAGTTCAAACCAAGTTGTTCTTGATGAATATAACTGGCAACGCTATTCAAATGAAGTATTAGCTGGTTGCCAAATAGCAGATGTACATTTTCTAGAAAAGATTCAACAAAGCTATGGCTTTTCTTTTCATCTAGAAAATATTATGTTTCATCAACCAAGTCTCTTTTTATTAGGCAAACAAGATGTCGTTGTAGGCTATAAAGATGCTTTTGATGTGTTAGATTTATTCCCAAGAGCGACCTTCTCGATTTTAGATCGAGCAGGTCATAACCTACAAATTGAACAATCCAATATTTTTCTTACACTTATGAGCGAGTGGCTAGATCGAGTAAACGAATCAAATCGCTCTTTTTTCTTGTAGGAGTAAAAAACTTTTCACTTGAGTTCGGTCTTGTACCGAACTCTTTTTGTATTTCCTTACTTATGCAAAAGAAAATTTGTAACTGATTTGTAACTGGACTTTTATATAGTAAGTGCATAGCAACGAAAGCGCTTTCTTTACAACTCATTTTGAAAGGGGTTTTGGGATGAAAAAGGTTTGGTTATTGTTACTGTTAGCCGTTTTATCATTGATGATGGTGGCTTGTAATGGAGAAGGGGCAAAAGATATTTCAGCAGATGATCCTGCTTCAAATGATGAGGGCAAAGGCTCTGAGGGGGATGCTGGGGGGGGTACAATTAAAATCGGTGTTCTTGCATCCCTGACAGGTGCCCTCGAATCCTATGGGAAGCAAACACAACGTGGATTTGATTTAGGCATCGAATATGCAACAAACGGTAGCATGGAGGTAAACGGTAAAAAAATTGAAATTGTATATGAAGATACAGAAACAAAACCTGAGGTAGCCGTACAGAAGGCTACAAAGCTTTTGGAGGATGATAAGGTAGATTTCTTAGTTGGCTCATCTAGCTCAGGTGATACGCTCGCTGTATTACCACTCGCGGAAGAATACGAAAAAATTATGGTCGTTGAACCAGCGGTAGCAGATAGTATTACAGGTTCGGAATTTAATGACTATATATTCCGCACAGGGCGTAACTCATCACAGGATGCATACGCAGCAGCAGCTGCCATCGCAGGCAAAGGTGTGAAAATTGCGACGTTTGCGCCAGATTATTCATTCGGTTGGGATGGTGTGAAAGCATTTAAAACAGCTGCAGAGGAACTAGGTGCAGAAATCGTGTTAGAGGAGTATGCAGACCCTGCTGCTACTGACTTTACCTCTAATTTACAAAAGGTAATTGATGCAAAGCCAGATTACTTATTTGTCGTATGGGCTGGGGCAAACTCTCCTTGGAATCAAATTGCCGATCTTAAAATTCAAGAAAAAGGCATAAAAATTTCTACAGGAGCGCCTGATATTATTGCCCTGAAGTTTATGAACCCGCTAATAGGCATGGAAGGATTCTCGGTTTACTATCATACGTTACCGCAAAATGAAGTGAATAAATGGTTAGTTGATGAGCATCAAAAACGATTTAATGAAGTACCTGATTTATTTACTCCAGGTGGGATGTCTGCTGCTATTTCAATTGTAGAAGCATTGAAAAAATCACAAGGGGACGTAGATGCAAAGAAACTAATTGGCATTATGGAAGGTATGTCATTTGAAACACCAAAAGGGAAGATGACTTTTCGGGAAGAAGATCACCAAGCTTTACAGTCAATGTATTCTATTCGTTTAGAACAACAAGAGGGTATCGATTACCCAGTGCCAGTACTCATTCGTGAACTAAGCCCTGAGGAAACTGCACCACCTGTTATGAACTAGACTTTTCCAAACAATTGAGAGACAGAAGTATACGTCGTTCTGTCTCTCTTCATCTCATTTCTGTTGAGAATAGATGAAGAGTGATAGAAGCACTAGAAAGGAGATTGAAATGGAGCCTATTTTACGAACAGAAAACTTAACAATCCGTTTTGGTGGCCATACCGCAGTCGATCAAGTGAACTTTACGATGCCTGAAAAACATTTGAAGTCAATTATTGGACCAAATGGTGCAGGAAAAACAACATTCTTTAATTTAATAAGCGGTGAGTTAAAGCCCACTACAGGTGATGTGTTTTTCAAAGGGCAATCACTTGCGCAAAAATCATCGGTGGAAAGGACGCGTATGGGGCTAGGACGCTCATTTCAAATTACAAATGTTTTTCCGAATTTAACTGTTTTAGAGAACGTTCGTCTAGCAGTGCAATCAAAAGAAAAAATACGCTATCAACTGTTTCGTCATTATAAAAGTTACAAAGCTATTTTAGAAAAAGCGGATGAACTATTGTCGCTTGTTTTGCTTGAAAATAAAAGAGATGCACTGACGACAATGCTGTCACATGGTGAAAAAAGAAAGTTAGAAATTGCCATGTTACTTGCTCTAGACACTGAAATTTTACTGCTGGATGAACCTACTGCTGGTATGTCGTTAGAAGAGGTACCAGCCATTTTAGAAGTAATCCGAACGATAAAAAATAAAGGTGATAAAACGATTTTGCTTATTGAACACAAGATGGATATGATTTTAGATTTGTCAGACTCCATTATGGTGTTATTTAATGGGCAGCTTCTCGCAGATGGAACACCTGAAGCCATTATGCAAAATGAAACTGTTCAAAATGCCTATTTAGGAGGGTTGTACGATGAACACCTTACTGAAATTAAATGACGTTCATACACATATCGGTCAATACCACATTTTGCAAGGTGTCAATTTTGAGGCTGTTGAAGGACAGGTCAGTGTCCTACTAGGGAGAAATGGTGCAGGGAAAACAACTACTTTAAAAACAATTATGGGGTTAACACCCGCTTCTAAAGGCGAAGTCAATTTTCGCATGAAGTCGATAAAAAAAAGTCCCACTTACAAAGTGGCTAAATTAGGTATTGGCTATGTACCAGAAAATCAAGGGATTTTCGCAGATTTAACGGTAGAGGAAAATATGAAAGTGGCGATGCGCAAGGAGGACAATGCAGCAATGGAGCGGCAGCAATATGTACTCGAGCTATTTCCAGATTTAAAGAAATTTTGGAAAAAGGCTGGTGGTCATCTTTCAGGTGGTCAAAAACAAATGCTGTCAATGGCAAGGGCATTTCTTAATGACAGTAAATTAATTTTAATTGATGAGCCGTCAAAAGGACTTGCGCCGATTGTTGTAGAGAAAGTAATGGAGGCAATCGTGGAAATGAAAAAGCAAACGTCTATTGTCCTTGTGGAGCAAAACTTTATTATGGCGAGTCGTATTGGTGATACGTACACATTAATAGACGATGGTCGAACAGTTCATTCAGGAAACATGAAAGATCTTATCCACAATGAAGAATTAAAACGTAAGTATCTAGGAATCGGATAAAGGAGGTGTGTTTCATTGGAGCTAATCGTAAATTTAGTCATTAACGGGTTGGCTACAGGCATGTTAATCTTTTTGCTTGCAGCAGGATTGACGTTAATTTTTGGGCTGATGGATGTGTTAAATTTTGCTCACGGTGGATTGTTTGTGTGGGGTGCGTATGCTGGAATATTTACGTATATGTACACAGAAAGCTTTTTCATTGGCATTATAGGAGCAATCGCCGCAGGTGCTATTTTAGGCTTGCTGACGGAGAAGTTTATTATTACACCAGTATACGGCAATCATATTCAACAAATTTTAATAACTTTAGGACTAATGCTTGTTTTACAAGAGATGATTAAAGTCGTTTTTGGACCAAATGGTGTGTCGGTGAAAACGCCTAGCTATTTAGCGGGGAGCTGGGAGATAGGTGACGTCATCATAATAAAATATCGATTATTTATCATTTTAGTTGGTTTTGTTATTTTCGGCATATTCCAATACATGCTAAAACGTACAAAGATCGGATTGATTGTACGAGCAGGAGTACAGGATAAAGAAATGGTCCAGGCGCTTGGTATTCATATTAAACAAGTATTTTTATACGTCTTTATGGTAGGTGCAGCTTTGGCAGCATTAAGTGGTATGTTAATGGCCCCCTATTCAGGTGTTATTTATGCAGAGATGGGGATGGAATATGCAATTTTAGGCTTTATCGTTGTTGTCATTGGGGGAATGGGAAGCTTTTCTGGTTCACTGCTTGCTGCTATTCTAGTAGGTCTTGCGGGTAGCTTTATGGCGTATTATGTGCCTGTGTTATCGCTTGCTGTCAATATGATTTTAATGGCAATCGTGTTAATTTTCCGACCTCAAGGCTTATTTACAATCGGAAAGGAGAGATCGACATGATGAAGAAACTGACGTGGAAACACCTAAGTTTTGTGTTGATGCTAGCTATTCTCGTTCTTCTTCCTTTCGTTAATGACTCGAGGACGCTCATTATTTTATTAACTCAAATTTTTATCTTTGGTATTTTAGCAATGAGCTACGATATTTTGCTCGGCTATACGGGCATCGTGTCATTTGGGCATGCGATGTTCTTTGGAATTGGTGCTTATACAACAGCCGTTATGCTAAAACAAGTCGATACGACGCTTTCCATCTTTTTATTGTCGATTGTGATCGGAATGTTTTTAGCGGGAATTGTAAGCTTCCTAGTTGGATTGCTAACATTGCGTTTAAAAAGTCACTTTTTTGCTATGCTTACACTCGCTTTTTCTGGACTGTTTTTAGTTGTTGCTGAAAAATGGCGTTCCATTACATATGGCAATGACGGATTTACGTTTAGAGCACCAGAAATTTTTAAAGATCGAATTACATTTTATTTTTTTGTATTAGCATGTTTGGTTGTCATTTTTATTGCACTTTATCGATTTGTTCAGTCGCCAACAGGACGTATATTAATTGCAGTGCGAGAAAATGAGCAACGAACAAAATCATTAGGTTTTCACACTTTACATTATAAAGTCATCGCATCCATTGTGGCAGGGACTGTAGCAAGTTTAGCGGGGTCTCTTTATGCACTGTCTCTCCGCTTTGTGAATACAAGTGTGATGACGATGGACATAACATTGGATGCATTGTTAATGACGATTATTGGCGGAGTAGGCACATTAGTCGGACCACTGCTTGGGGCAGCGGTCATTGAGTATGCACAACATGCACTTTCGGGGTTAGCGAGGGATTATCCGATATTTGAACGATGGATAATATTCTTTGGGATTCTCTATATTTTAGCTGTATTGTTCTTTCCAAAGGGAATTATCGGATCGATTCGGCTTATTGTATGGAAATGGAGAGGAAAACATAAAGAAAAACGTAAAACACCATCGGCACTATCGCATGAGAAGGAGCGATTTGAATGACTGTAGGCATTGTCAGTACAGGTATCTATATCCCACAAACGAAAATGACAGCAAATGAAATAGCCAAACTATCGTCAATTCCCGAGCACATTATCCGCCACAAGTTGGGCATTCAGGAAAAGCCAATTCCTGCTGAACAGGATCATACTGTGCAAATGGGTATATGGGCTGCTCAGGAAGCCATCCAAAAGGCTGGTATTGAGCCGAAAACAATTGATGTTGTGATTTATATAGGGGAGGAACATAAAGAATATCCGCTATGGACAGCATCCATCAAAATGCAAGAGGAACTTGGCGCAGTCAATGCTTGGGCATTTGACGTGCAATTACGATGTGGTACGACGATTATGGCACTTAAAATAGCAAAAAGCTTAATGGAATCGGATGACGCCATTCAGACTGTGTTGCTAGCAGGGGGCTATCGTAATGTTGATTTTATAGACTACAGCAATCCAAGAACACGCTTTATGTATAATTTGGGAGCGGGTGGTGGTGCGATTGTTTTACAAAAGAATTATGACAGAAACCATCTGTTAGAGGCAGATATTATAACGGATGGTTCTTTTTCAGAGGATGTGGTAGTCCCTGTTGGTGGAACAAAAAAGCCAATTACTGCTGAGCATTTAGCAAACAACCTATATCAATTAGACGTATTAGATCCAGTTGGTATGAAGGAAAGACTAGAACAAAAATCATTAAATAATTTTTTAAAGGTCATTCGATCATCTTTAGCGAAAAGTGGATTAGGAGAAGAAAATATTCGCTACCTAGCAATGCTTCATATGAAGAAGTCTGCACACATGTATATATTGTCAGAACTTGGCTTACAAGAGGAACAATCCATCTATTTAGAAAACTACGGTCACATTGGACAAATCGATCAAATTTTATCTTTACAGCTAGCATTAGAAGAAAAACGTATAGAAGATGGAGACATTGTAACACTTGTTAGCGCTGGTATAGGCTATGTCTGGGGAGCAATAACAATTCGTTGGGGATAGGGAGGATGCGCAATGTTACAAACAGTTCAACTATTAAATGGGGAAACAATAGCTTATCGTAAACGCGACGGGGGTAACCGTATTTTATTATTGATTCATGGCAATATGACCTCCTCTAAGCATTGGGATATGCTGTTGGAAAATTTAGATGCAAAATACACGATTTACGCCCTAGATTTACGCGGTTTTGGAGGTTCATCTTATCATCAATCAATCACTGCCATTAAAGATTTTAGTGATGATATTAAGCTATTTGTTGATGCGATTTCCTTAAAGCACTTTGATATGATTGGTTGGTCTACAGGTGGCGCAGTATGTATGCAGTTTGTCGCGAACTATCCTGGTTATTGTCAACGGCTGATTTTACTAGCTTCCGCTTCGACTAGAGGCTATCCATTTTACAGTGATTTAGGAACGGGAAATCATGCTTCATTCAAAAGGGCCGCCACGTATGAAGAAGTGCTCGTAGATACATCTAAAACTAAGACAGTACAAGGTTTCTATGATAGCAAAAATGCGCAAGGCTTAAAAACAATTTGGGATGCATTGATTTATACAGAGAACAAGCCAGAAGCAGATCACTATGATGAATATATAGAAGACATGTTGACGCAAAGAAATTTAGCTGAAGTATACCACTCATTAAATATATTTAATGTGAGTGCTATCGATAATGAAGTAGCAAAAGGAACGAATGAAGTACAACAAATTAACATTCCTATTTTAGTGTTAAGAGGAGAACGAGATTTAGTTATAACAGAGCAAATGAATGATGAAACAATGCTCGATTTACCTAAACATGCACAATTTGTTCGCTTGAAAAATTGTGGTCATTCTCCGCTAATTGATGATTTGCAGCAACTTACATTTGAAATTGAAACATTTTTACAAACTGGAGGGAAACATAATGCGCTTACACAATAAAGTAGCAATCATTACGGGTGCTGCTAATGGCATCGGATATGCCGCTGCAGAACGGTTTATTGAAGAAGGAGCTATTGTTTTTATTGCTGATTTTGATGATAATGCAGGGAATACTGCAGCCAATCAACTAGGTGAAAATGCCACGTTTGTACAGGTTGATGTCGCTAATCGAGACAGTGTGAAAAAACTTGTGGAAACGGTAATTGTGCACGCTGGTCGTATTGACATTTTAGTCAATAACGCAGGTATAACACGGGATGCAATGTTGACAAAAATGACAGAAGATCAATTTCAGCAAGTACTTGATGTAAATTTGTCGGGTGTCTTCCACTGCACGCAAGAAGTTAGTCCCCATATGATTGCTGCTGGATATGGCAAAATTATTAATACTTCCTCTGTAAGCGGAGTATATGGAAATGTAGGTCAAACAAATTATGCGGCAACAAAGGCTGCGATTGTAGGGATGACAAAAACTTGGGCAAAAGAGCTTGGGCGTAAAGGGATTAACGTAAATGCTGTCGCACCAGGCTTTACGGAGACAGATATGGTTAAAAAGATGCCTGAAACAGTGCTTGAAAAAATGCGGTCGATTGTGCCACTACAAAGATTAGGAACACCGAGAGATATCGCGAATGCTTATTTGTTTTTAGCATCTGAAGAGGCTTCCTATGTCCATGGCCATACGCTCCATGTGGATGGCGCTATTATGATGTAATAAAGGAGGCGTTAAGATGTTTGCAGAGCAAGCTTGGATTTTAAACCGTGCATCTTTAACACCGCATCGTTTAGCATTAGTAAACCTTGAAACAAAGGAACAATGGACATATCAGCAGTTAACATATGAAATTGCAAAATGGAGCAGTTTTTTTGAAAAGCAAGGATTACAGACAGGTAGTCGTGTAGCGATTTTTGCTAGAAATAACATACAGCTATTTGCCATATTATTTGCTTGTGGTTTACGGGGACTCATCTATGTCCCTTTAAATTGGCGCCTCAATACGAATGAACTTAGCGAAATCGTTGCGGATGCTACACCTTCCATGCTTCTTTATGATCAGGATGTTCGTTGTCCTATCCAACTAAAAAATATGTATCCCATCCAACAAGTACCGCAATCAGCGTCTGTTCCTAGCAAGATAGAAATGGATGTAAATGATCCATGGCTAATGATTTATACTGGAGGCACTACTGGTAAAGCAAAGGGAGTAGTTCTATCCTTTAATTCTGTTAATTGGAATGCAATTAATACAATTATTAGTTGGGGGTTAAGTGAAGAAGACTGTACGTTAAACTATATGCCGATGTTCCATACAGGTGGGCTAAATGCGCTATCTATCCCGTTGCTGATGGCAGGAGGAACGGTTGTTATTGGAGATAAGTTCGAAGCGGAAACAGCACTTAGAGCAATTAATCACTATAAAACAACCATTTCTTTATTTGTGCCAACAATGTATCAGGCGATGATTACAACAGATTATTTTCAGAAAAGTAGTTTTCCATCTGTAAAAGTGTTCTTATCTGGCGGGGCACCGTGTCCACTCCCTATATACGATGCTTTTTTTAAAAAGGGACTATATTTTAAAGAAGGCTATGGACTAACAGAGGCTGGACCAAATAATTTTTATATCTCACGCGAAGAAGCCTATGCGAAAAAAGGGGCAGTAGGTAAAAGCATGCAATTTATTGAGGCAAAAATTATTAATAAAGATGGGAAGAATTGCACTGCACATGAAGTAGGTGAGCTCTTTGTCAGAGGTAGGCATATGTTTAGATTTTATTGGAATAATCAGCAGGAAACGGACAATACCATTTGTGATGGCTGGTTAAAAACAGGTGATTTAGCCACAATGGATGAGGATGGTTATTTTTATATTGTCGGTCGTCGGAAAGAAATGATTATTAGTGGCGGTGAAAATATTTACCCACAAGAGGTGGAGCAATGTTTATTACGTCATCCGCTTGTAAAAGAAGCAGCTGTCATCGGTGTGCCAGACAATTATTGGGGTGAAATTGTAACGGCATTTGTTGTTTGCCAACAGCAATCTGATACGCTAATCGCTGAAGTGAAGGCTCTTTGTCGAAATGAGTTAGGACACTATAAAATTCCGAAAAAAATTATTATTATCGATGAGTTACCAAAAACAATCGTCGGGAAAATCGACAAAAAGGCACTTCACATGCAATTGAAAAGCTCTTAAAGATGGATGAAATATGAGGTATCGCCGATAGGATGTGTAAAATCGCCGATAAAACCACCGAAATCGTTCACAATGCTTCCCATAATACCTACATACCAGTAAAATAGAGTAGGTTAGGGGGATTCTATATTGAAAGATCAACGCTTTAAAATTGCACATCGTGAGGCGCTCATCGGCATAGGACTTGTACTTGTCAACTTTGCTATTTGGTACGGCTTTGCATATGGCCTAGGCTCGGGGGATCCAACAAAATATACATATGTTTGGGGTTTCCCAGCATGGTTTTTCTATAGTTGTATCGCTGGAACAGCTTTTATGATTGTGTTAATCTGGCTCGTCTTAAAATTCTTTTTCAAAGAAGTACCTTTTGAAGATGGGGAGGTGGATAAATAGTGCACTGGCAAGTTATTTTTCCACTCTTCATCTTTTTAATTATTATTTTTGGTATTGGTATATGGGCCAATAAACATGTCCGTTCATCGAACTCGTTTTTACAGGAATATTTTCTTGGTGGTCGTGAAATGGGTGGCTTTATCCTAGCAATGACTATGATTGCCACGTACGGAAGCGCAAGCAGCTTTATTGGTGGACCAGGGGTCGCTTATAATAAAGGACTTGGATGGGTACTCCTAGCGATGGCACAACTACCAGCTGGTTATTTTGTATTAATGATATTAGGAAAGAAATTTGCAATTATTGCTCGCCGTTATCAGGCAATAACATTAATTGATTTTTTACGGGAACGCTATAAAAGCCATGTCATTGTAATTTTATCTGCAATTAGTATTATTGTCTTTTTATTTTCTGCAATGATGGCACAGTGGGTTGGTGGAGCACGCTTAATTGAATCTTTAACGGGTTTAAATTATACAGCGGCACTCTTTATTTTTGCTGCATCGGTATTAATTTATGTCATTATTGGGGGCTTCCGTGCGGTCGCTTTAACAGATACAGTACAAGGTTCGATAATGGTAATTGGTACGGTTATTTTACTAATTGGGACAATCATTGCAGGCGGGGGAATAGATCAAATTATGACATCCCTTGTGGCAGAAAATCCAAAGTTAGTGTCTCCATTTGGTGCAGAAGGTGAACTAACGCCGTTATATGTTTCTACATTTTGGATTTTAATAGGAATTGGCGTAGTGGGTCTACCTCAAATTGCAGTACGTGCTATGAGCTATAAAGATTCAAAAAGTATGCATTTAGCGATTATTATTGGTACGATCGCCATCGGGACAATTATGTTTGGCATGCATCTAATTGGTGTGCTAGCGCGTCCAGTAATGCCAGGTATTGAGATTGGCGATAAAGTGATGCCATTATTAACGTTAAAAGTTTTACCGCCATATTTAGCGGGTATTGTTTTAGCAGCACCGATGGCAGCCACGATGTCTACGGTTAATGCACTACTGATGTTAGTTAGTTCAACCGTTGTGAAAGATATTTATTTAAACTATGTGAAGCCAACTGCCAACGACGGGGAGATTAAGCGGGCAAGCTTTATTGTCACTACCGTAATTGGTTTAGCGGTCGTTGTATTTGCGTTAAATCCACCAGATTTACTTGTTTGGCTTAATTTATTTGCATTTGGTGGCCTAGAAGCTGTCTTTATTTGGTCAGTCGTCCTAGGATTATATTGGAAAAAGGCCAACAAATATGGCGCAATTGCTTCCATGATTACGGGCATGACGTTATACATTGTGATTGATCGCTTTTATCCGTCAATCTTTGGTATGCATACAGTGACAATCCCGATAGTAGCTTCATTTATTATCTTTGTTGTTGTAAGCTTACTAACAGCTGACAAATTTAAAGATGAAAAAATATTTATCTAAATACCAAAAACCCACGAGAGATACCTCTCTCGTGGGTTTTTTTATATGAATAACGCTAAAAAAGAAAACCGTTAGCAAGTGGTTGCTAACGGCGTTTATCTTAATAAAATACTTTTTCAAGATTATATTTTGCACGGAAAGTGTTAATAGCATATGTTTCGTAAATTTCACGTTCCATTGGATCATCAATTTCATACACTTCAATTTTGAAAATTTCATCACGATATTTTTTCATTGGTGATACGTTATCTTCAAAATGCTTTTTAATGCGTTGACGAATTTTGCGCGCTTTTCCTACAAATAATAGCTCATTTTTTTCGTTGTAGAATAAGAATATGCCACCTTTTTCGCGAGTGATTTTATGGAAATCAATAAAACCATGGAATGGTGTGATTTCTACATCACCTGGTTTTAATACTTGCTCACGTTGACGAATTACTAAGTCTGGTTTTGGGAGTTCAATTTTAATCAAAATATTTCACGTTCCTCTCTGTTACTAAAGGTATATGTTAACATAATACCTCCATGATTACCATTACGTTTTCTTCTACAAAAATCAATTTACAATGCATGAATGTTTATCGGGTTACAATTGTCATTGGTTTGTCATTTACGAAGGCTAATTGATGAAAAAAATGATATTTAACCAGTAGATACGTAACTCACAAAAGAAATAGATACTTTAATGATAGTGTTCATCAAAAAATAAACTTCCATTCATTTAAATACTAAATATTCTATGTATTATTGAAATTCTTAATTGTTCATGATACAATTCTTTTTAATTAAATAATCTTATCAAGAGAAGCTGAGGGATTTGGCCCTATGACGCTTCAGCAACCTCTAACAATGTTAGAAAGGTGCTAATTCCACCAAAGGATGTTTCCTTTGAGAGATAAGAGTGAACGTGATAATTATCCTTCTCATTCTTGCTCTAATGGAATGAGGGGGATTTTTTAATTTTTAAATAGATAGAGAGAAAAAATTAAAGAAAAGGGGAATACAGCATGCCTATTAATATTCCGAAAAACTTACCAGCTGGAGAACATTTACGTGGGGAAAAAATATTCGTTATGGAAGAAGACCGCGCTAAAACGCAACAAATTCGTCCTTTAAATATTTTAATTTTTAATTTAATGCCAGAAAAAGAAAAAACAGAGCTACAATTACTGCGATTGCTCGGTAATACACCATTACAAGTGAATATTACATTTTTAAATACAGCAACACATGAGTCTAAAAACGTGAGTAAATCACATTTACAGCTATTTTACTCGACATTTAAAGAAATTCGCCATCGCCGCTTTGACGGTATGATTATTACGGGTGCGCCTGTTGAAAAAATGGCATTTGAAGAAGTGAATTATTGGGAAGAAATTTCAGAAATAATGGATTGGTCTGTGAAAAATGTTACGTCCGTAATGCATATATGTTGGGGGGCACAAGCTGCACTATATCACCATTACGGTATCGGTAAATTTGAGCTACCAGAAAAATGTTCTGGCGTCTATTCACATGTAATTACCGATTTAACGGTCGATTTAGTGCGCGGCTTTAGTGACTTATTTACAGCACCACATTCACGCTATACATCGGTTTCCATTGATGAAGTACGTAAGCACCCAGATTTACGCTTACTGTCCTATTCAGAAGATGCTGGCGTCTTTATCGTGCAGTCAAAGGATAATAAGAACATAATGATTACAGGTCACTTAGAATACGACGCGACAACATTAGCTGATGAATATTACCGTGATGTTGAAAAAGGAATTGATATTGCGATTCCTGTTAACTATTTCCCGAATAATAATCCTTCTAATGAGCCGATCAATACATGGCGAGCACATACGCATTTACTATTTTCAAATTGGCTTAACTATTATGTTTATCAGGAAACACCGTACGAATGGGATTTTGTTGATGAGATTGAATACCATATTTAATATGGGACAATTAACATACCGTTTTACAGTTAGAAAAACCACATTTCTCATTAAAAGTGAGAAATGTGGTTTTTGTTGTTAACTTATTGAGATTCGGACGAGTTTGGTTTGGTCGCATCTTGCTGCGCTTTCGATTCTTGTTGTTCTTTTGGAGTTTGCTGCACTTTTGATTCTTGTTGTTCTTTTGAATTTTGCTTGTCTTTTGATTGTTGTTCTTGAGATTCTTGCTGATTACTAGAAGAGCTTTGACTGTCTTCTTTCTTTTTTATTTTGCGAACTTTTGCGACTGTTAGTAACAACAATGGAAGTAAAACAGTTAATAATCCTGAATACAACGGCCAAATATTCTCATTATAATTATTAGAATGGACGATATTCGGGTGAGCAATTTGAGCCAGTGCAACCATACATAATCCAAGTGGTAAAATGAGTGGGCGAGGATCTTTTATTTTAAATATTTGTCCTATGCCAAGTACCGTTGCGTAAAAATAAATAAATGTCCGAATGTAAATGGATATAATCCACATAACAGCCATGATAATTTCCACTCGTTGGAAAAAATTACCTATCGAAATCCTTTGAGCTAGCGCATAGCTTGGAAATGTCTTAATTGATGTATTAGTTGAGCCAAGAACGAGTGTTGAAAGGGTAATAATAAGAATTAAGACAATTCCGCCTAGTAGTGTGCCGATATAATATCCTTTTTGAGCTGCTTTATGTACATTGACTCCAGAAGGGAAAAACATAAGCAACACAGCAAGTGGGAAAGAAAAAACACTCGTAAAGTTTAGCGTACCGACGATTAATGGTTTTGTGTCTGTTTCATAGACTGGCATAATATTTTCTATATTGATTTGAGGGGAAATACAAATAATAAAAATAATAAAAATTAACATAAATATTGGAAATAGTATTTCCACAGAACGTGCAAAAACTTCAATCCCTAAATACGACGCGAAAACGATAATAATCGTAAATAAAACTGCAAAGGTCAGAGTAGGTGTTTCGGGCATCACTTCCGTTTGCATAAAAATTCCGATGAAATATAATAATTCGCCTGCTGAAAAAAAGGTTAAAGACATAAAACAAAGCGATGTCAAAGTACCGATGAATTTGCCAAAAATTTTTCCATTTGCTTCAATAAACGTAAGGTTTGGAGTTTGATTTCCTAATGATACAAAGAGCTTTATTAATAAAATGCTTAATAGTACACCAATAGCCGCTCCAATCCACGCATCCTGGCTGAGTTTTTCTGTAATACTTGCTGGCACAATTAATATAGCTGTTCCAATTGAATAGAGAAGGGTAATGACTGTAAATTGTCTTGCGCTAATGAGTTGTTTATCCATCGTACACTACCCTTTCTTTTCATTTTTTATTGAAAAAGTGTAAGTAACAATTTTCTAAGGGGCGTTAAAATAAATGTAATGAAATCTAAAGGGCTGGGAATGTTCTTTTTTAATCCAATGGCAATATTTAATGCCGCTCCTATGCTTAATATAATAGAAAAGACGATAATTGTTTTTTTTTCGCCTTTTTTCTTTAAATTAGGAATGACACTGTAAGCAATGGCCAAAGAAAATACTACGAAAACAATCGTTATAAACATCGCTAGCTACTCCTTTGAATTGTGCAATAATGAATTTTGGATTGTTCCTAATCCTTGTGTAGCCACATTGACTTCGATATTGACAGCTACCTCGGGATATATTGTAGACCATTCTTTTTTTGTTTTCTCCCATTTTTTAGGATCTTTCCGATGGAGTGCTTCCCCAAAGCCTAATATATCGAGTTTATAATTTTTTTGAATCGTATCTAGTGTTTTTTTCGTTTGTTCTTTTATACGTTCTTCGGTCTTTTTATTAATATAATGAATGCTTTTGTCTTTAGTTAAATTAATGGGACAATTTACTTCGCCAATATTTTGTGTAATATCAATTTTTATTGTTATTTTTGGAATGCCATTTTTAAAAGTTCCCTTAATATTAGATGTCGATTTTGTAATTTCGGTCGACAACTCTCCACCATCAGGGCAAGAAAGAACTTCTACCGTACTTTCAATTTTGTTATTTAAAAAATTATAGTAAATACTTTCCTCTTCGGATAAAATCCCTATCAATTTATCTTCTTTAAAAACAGCTATACCAATATATTTTAAAATAACGGGCGTTGTAATTCTTTCTACATTTGTTTGATCTATTCCTAATTTTGTATCTCCTTCTATTTCAACAACCGATAAAACAGCACTTTTTTCTTTGCTACTAAGGGTATTTAGTAGTTCGTCTGTATTAACAGATAATGTGGAACCCCAAGATTTTTCGGATACCTTAATTGAATTTAACAATTTATTGGCAGGCATTTTTTCAATCGGGGTTAAGACGTTGAGCACTTCTTTTGCTGTTGAATCATGCGTTATGATAACATCAAAATCATTTCGAAATTCATGATCTCTTGCGATAAAGTCTAGTGGTTCGTTTATTCCTTCCTCAGCTAATTTTTCTCCGATAACTACCATTTGTAAATGAGCAAAATAAGGTCTCCGTGGTGTTAAAGTCGTCATTCTTCGAATTGCTTCAAATACACTTTTTCCCTTCGAATTATAAGTGACTACAGGTGATCGTCCGCTAGAAGGTTGCTTTGAAGAAATTTCACTAGTATCAACAACTTGGATAGAAATTTCATATTCATCATCTATTTTATCTACACCAAGTGCAACGACAATTGCTAATTCGTTTAACTCTCGCTTACTCCAGCAACCACTTAATAATAAAGTGAGGATGAACAATAACAAAATCATCTTAATTTTTGACATGACGTATTCCTCATTTACACATTATTGTTAATTTCTTTTTTTTCCTTCGTGATATCGTTGTTCTCTAACTTTATTTTTTTGACTGAACAGCCTCGGTCTTGTGAGTAAATCTCTACGTGGGAACAAGATCATTGCATCTTTTTGATCTTTCATAATTAGTGGCCCAAAAGGACTCATATACGGAACGCCAAATGAACGTAAACTACATAAGTGAAGAATAATCATCATAATGCCAAACATAACGCCAAATAAACCAAACATCGCGGCTAAAATCATCAATGGGAAACGTAGAACACGAATCGTATTTGATAAGCCATAGGAAGGAAAAAGAAAGCTACAAATGGCTGTTAATGCAACAATAATGACCATTACAGCTGATACTATGCCCGCTTCCACGGCTGCTTGACCAATTACTAATGTCCCTACAATGGAAACTGCTGGACCAATCGTTCTAGGCATTCGAAGACCTGCTTCACGCAAAATTTCAAATGCAATCTCCATAATTAGTGCTTCTACTACAGCGGGAAAGGGCACACCTTCTCGCTGTGAAGCGATACTAATAAGCATTGCCGTTGGAAGCATTTCTTGATGAAAGGTAGTAATAGCTACATATAGGGAAGGCATTACTAATGCAAGACAAATACCAAAAAAACGTAAAAGTCGAATTAATGAACTAATAATCCAATTTTGGTAATAATCTTCTGCAGCCTGTAAAAAAGATGTGAATATTACTGGAACGGTTAGTACAAGGGGGGTTCCATCCACTAATATTGCTATTTTACCTTCTAACAACTCTGCTGCAACGACATCTGGGCGCTCAGTATTATAAATCATTGGAAATAAAGAGAATTTAGAGTCTTGAATAAAATCCTCTAAATAGCCGGTTTCTAATACGCCATCAATGACAATATTATCTAAACGATCTAACACCTCTTGGACAATTTTGTCATTGGCAATGCCATTTATATACATAACAGCTACGTCTGTTTGCGTTACCTCTCCAATAATTCGAGATTTTATCCAAAGGTCAGGACTTTTAATCTTTCGACGGATGAGTGCTGTATTTGTACGCAAGGTTTCAGTAAAAGACTCTCTTGGCCCTCTAATTACGGACTCTGTTTGTGGCTCAGTGACAGCTCTATCTTTTGCGCTTTTGGTGTCTGTCGCAATCGCAACCGATTGGCCCTCTAATAGAATGACTGTTTCACCATTTAGGATGGAGGCAAAAAATGCGGTGAAATCTAAAATATCCTTTGCACCGCCTACCGCTAAGCATTGCTTTTTTATATAGTCGTTTATGTTGGTTACTTTATTCTTAAATCCATTGTCAATTTCAAGCATCAAATCTTCTAATATAAAGTCTGTAATCACATTTTTATCGGATATGCCATCAATGTTAATTAACGCGATTGATTGATTATTTAATTTGTCTAGTGTAATTTCACGAATAATTACATCGTTGCTATTACCAAGAGCTTCTTTAATCGTAAAAATATTTTCTGAAAGAGAAGTGTGCAGTAAATTCGTTGAAGGATTTTGCTGTTGGGAGGTATTGTTGTTTTCTGAAACGGGCATTATGATTCCTCCTCATAGATTGACTAGTTAGAGGATGGTCAATTTTACGAAGAGCTAAACCAATTCGTACAAACTAAAGATTCTACACAAAATGAAAAACAGTAATTCCTTTCCGTTAAATGAAAGGAATCACTGTTCTATTTTAAATAGTCGTATTTTAATTCGTAAAGTTGTTTGTCAACGTCAATGTGTAAGTTATAATCGTTAAAAAACCATAAATCTTTCTCATCGATATAGTAGGTTACACCATCAATTACTGTTTGAACACCTATTTCAAGAGGTTCTTCGCGAGTCATCCCAAGAGAAAATCCTTCATGGAATGGGCTTGAACCACCATATCTTGCATAAAAGCGAATGGTATCGCCTGTTACGACTTCCATTTCATTTTTAAACCATTGAAGAGCTTCATCTGTCAGTGCGATATTCATGTGCGAACTCCTTTCAAGTTAAAGCCATTTTACTTTTGGTTCAGTACCATTTTTAATGCGCGTAATATTAGCTCGGTGACGATAAACAATAAAGATAAATAAAAATGCTACTAATATCACCAATGCAAAATCGCCTGTCACAAAATAATAAATAATCGAATAAATTAAAGCTACAAGTGCTGCAATCATCGATGTTAGGCTAACAATTTTCGTAAGCTTTAACGTTACGATAAATGCAATGAATAGTAAAATGAATAGTGGCCAAGAATAGCCTAGTAGGACGCCAGCTGATGTGGCAACAGCTTTTCCGCCACGGAAACTTGCAAAAATAGGGAACATATGACCAATAACTGCAACAAGACCTAAAATCAATCCATGGATTGTGACATCAGAGAAGATTGGTAGTGTCACTAATAACACAGCAGCAGTTCCCTTTAAAATATCCATGATTGTTACAACTAAACCTGCTTTTTTTCCTAATATACGGAAAGTATTGGTAGCTCCCAAATTGCCACTACCATGCTCGCGAATATCTGTTTTGTAAAATATTTTGCCAATCCATAACCCTGAAGGTATAGAGCCGATGAGATAGGCACATAAAATAATAAGTCCGTTTAACATAGATGGACTCCTTTCATCCAAATAATAACACTTGGTACTAATAGTTTGTAACAAGTATTTTACACTTTTTCTTTTTAATCTACAATGTTATGAAGGAGATTTCATCATGAGCCTTGAATTCAATACAAAAGGAAACTAATTACCATGATTTCAAAAGTCACAAGCTTATAATAGCTTATGTTAGGTTGTTCGACACTATTATCGTTACAATACCTAAGCTCTTTCTTAAAATATAGGTAAAATGGCAATTTTGTCAATCACACATTCCTTTGGTAGAATAGAAGTCTATCTTTAATTTCTATGTGAAGCTATAAAAAATCATCATTCAACAGATAACGCCTAGCAATCCTTTTTTTTGGAAAGCTGAGTGTAAGACATTAAGTTGGCGTTTATTGCTGACTGAATGAAGATAGCACCTATGACGCTGTTGTGGATTTTGTAGAGTGGTTAGTGCCGTAAACTTTAGGTAGTGGTAGTTATTTATATCCGAAAACGGACTAACACTGATCGTTTAACAAAATTCATAGAAGGCAAGACGCCATAGCGTAAACAAAAAAATATATATAACTGTCACTAGCTATTGACAGGAAATGCTATTATTATTAGGATGAGAACGTAATCAGAACATGCGTTTGTTTTTTGGAGGGGAATCTTTTGGCGAATAAACAGTCACCAAGCGTCTATAATGATGACGCCATTCAAGTATTAGAAGGATTAGAAGCGGTTCGAAAGCGACCCGGCATGTATATCGGTTCCACAGACGGCAGAGGACTTCATCACCTTGTATATGAAATCGTAGATAATGCGGTGGATGAAGCACTAGCTGGCTTTGGTTCTCATATCATTGTCACGATTCATAAAGATCAGAGCTTAAGCGTTCGAGATTTTGGACGAGGTATGCCAACAGGTATGCATAAAATGGGTAAGCCTACCCCTGAAATTATTTTCACTGTATTACATGCAGGAGGTAAATTTGGACAAGGCGGCTATAAAACAAGTGGTGGCTTACACGGTGTCGGTTCTTCAGTTGTTAATGCTTTATCGACGTTTTTAGAAGTAACAATTCATCGTGATGGTAAAAAGTATAAACAACGTTTTGAAAATGGCGGACACCCTGCAACAACGCTTGAAGAAATTGGTCAGACAAAACAAACAGGAACACTTGTGCATTTCCTACCAGATGACACGATTTTTTCAGTTACGAAATTCAATTATGATACGCTTGCAGAACGTTTACGTGAATCTGCATTTTTATTAAAAGGATTAAAAATTGAGTTAATCGATCAACGCGAGGAAGGCAAAGGTGATGTTTTCTTTTATGAAAACGGCATTGAAGCTTTCGTTGCGTATTTGAATGAGGAAAAAGATGTTCTTCACCCTGTGAAATATGTAGAAGGTGAACAAGATGATATCGAGGTTGAATTTGCCTTCCAATTTAACGATGGCTATTCAGAGACGATTTTATCGTTTGTTAACAACGTCCGTACACGTGATGGTGGCACACATGAAACAGGAGCAAAATCTGCCTTAACGCGAGTGTTCAACGAATATGCACGTAAGATTGGTCTTTTGAAAGATAAAGATAAAAACCTGGAAGGGACAGATATACGTGAAGGTTTAGCGGCAATTATTTCTGTTCGAATTCCTGAGCATTTATTACAATTTGAAGGTCAAACGAAAGGTAAGCTTGGTACGAGTGAGGCTCGTTCTGCGGTCGATAGCGTTGTTTCTGAGCAGATTTTATATGTATTAGAAGAGAACGCTGAGCTATCAGCTTCCCTTGTTCGAAAAGCGATTCGTGCACAACAAGTTCGTGAAGCGGCGCGTAAAGCGCGAGAGGATGCTCGTAACGGCAAGAAAAACAAAAAAGGTAGTACAATTCTTTCAGGAAAGCTAACACCTGCGCAATCTCGTAATGCTGCAAAAAATGAATTATATCTGGTCGAAGGTGACTCTGCGGGTGGTTCAGCTAAACAAGGGCGAGATCGTACATTCCAAGCGATTTTACCGTTACGAGGTAAAGTCATCAATACAGAAAAAGCGAAGCTCCAAGATATTATGAAAAACGAGGAGATTTCAACGATTATACATGCTATTGGTGCGGGTGTAGGAGCCGATTTCTCAGTCGAAGATTCGGCTTACGATAAAGTTGTCATTATGACCGATGCGGATACAGATGGTGCACATATTCAAGTGCTACTATTAACGTTCTTCTACCGTTATATGCGCCCATTAATTGAGGCAGGTAAAGTATTTATCGCATTACCACCGCTTTATAAAGTATCCAGAGGTACTGGTAAAAAAGAAGTTATTGAGTATGCTTGGACCGAAAATGATTTGCAAAGTGCCATTAAAAAGGTCGGAAAAGGCTATATGCTGCAACGCTATAAAGGTCTTGGTGAGATGAATGCTGACCAGCTGTGGGATACAACGATGAACCCTGACACACGTACGTTAATCCGTGTAACAATTGAAGATGGAGCACGTGCAGAGCGCCGTGTAACGACGTTAATGGGCGATAAGGTAGAACCACGCCGTAAATGGATCGAAGCAAATGTAAACTTCGGTATGGAGGATGATTCAAATATTTTAGATAATGAATTCATCCAACAAGAGGAGGACCAAGCATGAGTAGTACGGAAAAGTTTCAAGATTTACCTTTAGAAGAAGTAATGGGTGACCGTTTTGGTCGCTATAGTAAATATATAATTCAAGACCGAGCGTTGCCAGATGCACGTGACGGTCTTAAACCTGTACAGCGCCGTATTTTATTTGCAATGTATACGGAAGGGAATACCAATGATAAACCTTTCCGTAAGTCAGCAAAAACGGTCGGGAATGTTATCGGTAACTATCATCCACATGGTGATAGTTCGGTATATGAAGCAATGGTGCGCATGAGTCAGGATTGGAAGGCTCGCCATATGTTAATTGAAATGCATGGTAACAACGGCTCTGTTGATGGTGACCCACCTGCTGCGATGCGTTATACAGAAGCAAGATTGTCAGCAATTGCTGCTGAGATGTTACGTGATATTGGCAAAAAAACGGTAGAGTTTGTACCAAACTTTGATGATCAGGATATGGAGCCAACTGTATTACCGTCTCGTTTCCCAAATTTGCTTGTAAATGGCTCGACAGGGATTTCTGCTGGGTATGCAACGGATATTCCCCCTCACGCGCTTAATGAGGTGTTAGATGCGGTATTAATGCGTTTAGAGCAACCAAATTCAACTGTAGATGAGCTTATGACGGTTATTAAAGGTCCTGACTTCCCAACAGGAGGTATTATCCAAGGGGTAGATGGCATTAAAAAAGCTTATGAAACAGGGCGTGGCAAAATTATTGTCCGTGCACAAGCAACTATTGAACCGTTAAAAGGCGGGAAAGAACAAATCGTTATTACGGAATTACCGTATGATGTTAATAAGGCAAATCTTGTTAAGAAAATTGATGAACAACGTGTAGATAAACGATTGGAAGGCATTGCTGAAATCCGTGATGAATCTGATCGTACAGGATTACGCGTGGTAGTTGAGCTAAAAAAAGATGTGCCAGGACAAGGAATTTTAAATTACTTATTTAAAACTACTGACTTGCAAGTAGCCTACAATTTTAATATGATTGCTATCCATAATCGTCGTCCTACGATGATGACTTTACCACTGCTACTTGATGCGTACATAGCCCATCAAAAGGAAGTGGTGACAAACCGCTCGATTTATGATTTGCAAAAGGCGAAAGACCGTTCACATATTGTTGATGGTTTGATAAAAGCACTTTCTATTTTAGATGAAGTGATTGCGACGATCCGATCATCGAATGATAAGCGTGATGCGAAAACAAATTTACAGGTGAAGTATGACTTTACCGAAGTTCAATCTGAAGCGATCGTAAGCTTACAATTATACCGTTTAACAAATACCGATATTACAGAGCTTCGTCATGAACAAGATGAATTAAATGCATTAATTGCAAAGCTAGAAGGTATTTTACACAGTGAGGCGAAGCTTGTTCGTGTCATTAAACAAGAATTGCTCGATATTAAAAAACGTTTTTCTGAGCCACGTCGTTCGAAAATTGAGCAAGAAATTGAAGAAATTAAAATTACGTTAGATGTGCTAGTTCCAAGTGAAGAAGTGGTTGTCACAGTGACAAAAGATGGCTATATTAAGCGAACATCTACACGTTCTCACGCAGCATCCAATGGGCAAGATTTTGCCATGAAGGATTCGGATTATTTATTGTATGAGGCAACGTTAAATACACAGCATCATGTATTGCTGTTCACAAATCGTGGAAATTATATTTATCAGCCTGTGCATGAATTGCCCGATATTCGTTGGAAGGATCTTGGGCAGCATATTTCAAGTATTGTGCCAACTGGCGAAGACGAAACCATTATTGCCGTTTATGGTTTTGACACGTTTGAGCAGCCAAACACATATATATTAACGGCTACAAAAGAAGGACAGATTAAACGTTCACTATTAGCTGATTATGCAGTTACACGTTATTCGAAGCCGATTAAAACGATGAATGTGAAATCGGGTGATGAAATGATACTGGCGGATATTGTTTCAGACGATGCCGAATTGTTATTAATTACAGATACTGCATATGCTATCCGCTTCCCAATTGAGGAGCTCCCTGTTACTGGTGTTAAAACTGGTGGTGTGAAGGGAATTACATTGAAAGATGGGGAAGCATTAGTTGGTGTTACTATATTAAAACCATCTGACACAGAGTATGTTGTCATTGTTACACAGCGTGGCGCGGTGAAGAAGATGAATGTCGCCGAAGTCGATATCGCGAGTCGCGCAAAACGTGGTTTAAAAGTGTTAACAGAATTAAAAGCAAATCCACATCGAATTGTTGCGGTTGTCAAGGCTAGTGATGAGGAGGAAGTTGTTGTTGAAACGGATAAGGGCGTGCAAGAAATCATTGATGTCAAAGGGTTAACGCGCGCTGACCGTCATTCAAATGGTTCCTTTAAAGTCGATATCGCGACTGATGGTGCCATTTCACATGTTGTTAAAAAGAAAAAAGAGGAATAACAAATTACTTTGCCCACGTTCATTCAAAGAACGTGGGTTTTATTTGATAAGGGCTGTATTTTCAATAAGTGTTGCAGTTAAATAAGGCACAATTAATTTGCTAGCTTTTTTATACAATCGGTCAAATTAATTGAATAAAAACATAAATCTAAAATTGGATACTTATGTTAAAGTTAAGTAGAGGAAGGGAAGAAATATATTTAAACGAACAGTTATAGAGTGCTCCTAGGAAAGTCACGAATCATTAATTTAAAAGCATTCGTGACTTTTTAATGTGTGTACAAACTTTAGTACAGTAGCTGTTAACTTCTAAAAAATTATCAAAAGTTTATAAGAATTATATTTTTCTACTTTAACCTTGTATTAATAATTGAAAGGGGTAAGTAGAAAATGAAAAAAATGATAAAGTGGTTTTTGATAAGCTTCTTCACAATATTGATTGTGCTTATCGGCTCTGTATTTAGCTTCCATAAGTTCAAAGAGAATAAAGAGACATCGTTATTAGAGAATAATACAGGTAAACTAATCGATTTTAACGGGAAGAAGATAAATATTTATTCTGAAGGTCAAGACGGAGAGACATTTGTATTTATGGCTGGCTCAGCAGTAGCAGCACCTATGTATGAATTAAAAAGCTTGTATCGTCATTTCTCTAAAGAAAATAAAATTGCCGTTGTGGAAAGAGCAGGATATGGGTATAGTGATGTATTTAACGACGATCGAGATATCGATGTAATAGTTGAACAAACGAGGGAAGCACTAATTAAAAGCGGCAATAAGCCCCCTTATATATTAGTACCACACTCTATTTCAGGAATCGAAGCTATCTATTGGGCGCAGAAATATCCGAAAGAAGTGAAAGTGATTGTAGCGTTAGATATCGGTTTACCTTCTCAATATATAAAACATCCTGTAGGTTTCGTAGAAAAGGCTTTTATGAAGGCAGGAACTATATTAAGTGCATTAGGATTCCAAAGATTGTTTCCGTCTTTAGCCTATAACGAAGCCGTCTTAGAGAAAGATTTTCTGACTTCAAAAGAAAAAAGTATATTTAAGGCGATTTCAAATAAACAGGGAATCAACAATGATATGGAACAAGAAATGCTACATTCCGTAACTAATAGCAAAAAGTCGATCGCATTACCTATTCCAAAAACAACACCTATTTTATTTATTGATGCTTACCTTGATAAAAATTCTGAAGCGGCGAAAGCATCACTAAAAGACTATCAGGATTTTGCAAAGAAGTTAGACGTTTCAAATGTTATTCAAATAAAAAGCAAGCATAGTATTTACTTGTACTATCCAACTGAAATCTATGAAGAAACGCAAAAGTTCTTGCAAGAGAAGGTTGAAAAAAAGTGAGGAATATACGAAAATGTTGTTTTCAATTTTACTTGTAGAAGATGATGAAATGATTGGAAGTTTATTGGAGAATATACTTCAAAAAGAAGGTTATAAAGTAATCTGGTTAAAAAATGGTGCTTCTTTATATACCGTTATTAAGCAAGTAGACATTGTTATTATGGATATTATGCTACCAGGCGAGGACGGGTATCAGATTTCCATGCGAATTAATCAGTTAGGGCATAATATTCCTATCCTATTTTTAACGGCTAGAAGTGATATTGATAGTAAATTAAGAGGGCTTGAAATTGGAGAAGATTACATGGTGAAGCCATTTGATCCGAGGGAATTATTAATACGAATAAAAAATAGATTAGCTGCTTCTTACGGAATTCACAAACAAATACAGCATTTATCCATAGATGTTACTCATAAGCGTGTTGTTAATAATCAAAATAATAAAGAAGTCGAATTTACAGCCATTGAAAAGAAATTATTCTTTTACCTCTATGAAAACGCAGATTTTATTTTATCTAAAGAACAATTCATTGATTACCTTTGGCAGCTAGAAGATCGTAATCCCAATTTAATTAATGTGTATATTAAAAAGCTCCGCAACAAGATTGCCGATACAGATGGTGTGATTATTCAAAATGTATATGGAGAAGGGTATCGTATGAATACCCGTGTCAAACAATGAAACTAAAAAAGAAATATCAACTATTGCTATTATCGGTTATATTCAGTGTTCCTCTTTCTATTGTAGTGATTAATGTAATCGTAACCGTCATTTATAATTATTTTTCAAATGATACAGAAACCCAGTTTTTTGAGTCAAAAGCCTATCCAATAATGCTAGGTTTATTTATCGTCAGCTTTTTTACTTTGGCAATATTATTTTCCAAATCCATTAATTCATTAATTAAACGAATAAATGAATTAAAGCAAACCATTATGGAGTTGGCGAGTAATGACAAGAAGAGACTTCAAAAGATCTCTTACTCTAGAAATGATGAATTAGGGGATTTAACCAATGCAGTAAACCTTCTCATTGACAGGACGATATCGAAGGAAATTGAAATAATGCAACAAGAGCAAATGAAACTAGAACTTTTAACGCAGTTGCGCCATGATATTAATACGCCTTTGACAGCTATGCGCTTACAACTTTACACAATCGAAAATGATTTTTCACAACATCAGGATATTTTCAATTCTCTAAACGAACAAATAAACTATATTTCAAAATTATCCAATGAATATGACTTTGAGCGCTTATCTCGTGTTGATAATTCCTATATCATCATGGAAAAAGTAGACGTTCCAAAACTTATCAATACCATCATTTTAAAGTGGAATTTTTTATATAAAGTCAATCAAATCTCGATTGTGTTAAACGATTCCTCAACGAAATTCCTTTGGAAGAGTAATGAAATTTGGTTGCACAGATTATTTGATAATATCTTCCAAAATATTTTGCGTCATGCAGCATGCGATACATTGGAAATCACTTTGCAAAAAAACTTAATTATATTTAAAGATAATGGGGTTGGGTTTAATGTGGAGGAAAAGGGCACTGGCCTACGAATCATCGAAGATATTTGCCGAATGCTTGAACTACAGAGTACAATCCAATCTAACGAAAAAGGTACTCAAGTTACCATAAGTTATGCGCAACATTCAAACTTTTTGTAATGGCAACTCCAGAAAATTGAAAGCTTCCTAAAATTGTATTTGAGATCAACTTTATGTTTAACGTGGTAAATGCATAAATCATATAAAAATTGGGGGAGAGTACATGGATTCGGGTGCTTTTGTTTACACATTTTTCGATTGTTTTTTCGGAAGTGATATTTGTCCCAAAATACTATACTGCATAGCCTGCTACTTCAAACTCCATGCATAAAACCTTTTCTATTTGCAAAAGTCATGTCGCAGATTACTAGTATAGTCCAGTAAAAGCTCATTTTTTTCAATTACGAAAATTACTAGCTTGTCATTTTACGATACATATGGGTATAATAATCAACGAAAAGTTCATAAGTTAAGAATGTAGGGGGGCTGGAAGTTGCCAGCTGAGATTGCGTCCGTTTAGATGCTGACCCTTTGAACCTGATTTGGCTCGTACCAGCGTAGGGAACATCTATTCAAAAATAATCATTTACTATTTTTTGATACCGTTTGCAAACGTCTGGGATAACTCCCAGGCGTTTTTTGTTTAGGATTCATTATTCCACCTACAACTAGGAGTAATCAATCATAAGCACTGCAAATGGCCTTAGAATACCTTTTTTTCTGGTGTAAACATTCAATCATGAACACTTTCAAACTACTAGACTTGGAGGACACAGCATGAAAAAGTGGTTTTTCGTTCTTATTGCTGCATTAGTAACATTAGTTGGTTGTAGCGAAAAAGAGGACAAAGAAGAAACAAACTCATTAAAAAAGGTATCCGTTGTACTAGACTGGACACCTAATACAAATCATACAGGACTGTATGTGGCGAAAAAGCTGGGCTACTTTGAGGAGCAAGGCTTAGACGTGGACATTATTTTACCTGGTGATGCTGGTGCTGATCAGCTAGTTGCATCAGGCAAAGCACAGTTTGGCGTAAGCTATCAGGAAGGTATTACGCAAGCACGTGTACAGGGTGTACCACTTGTATCAATTGCCGCAATTATTCAGCATAATACATCTGGCTTTGCTTCGATTGCTTCAAAGGGCATTACATCTCCTAAGGACTATGAAGGAAAAACGTATGGTGGCTGGGGAAGCCCAATAGAACAAGCTGTTTTACAATCACTTATGCAAAAAGAACAGGCGGATATCAAAAAATTAGATATTGTTAATGCAGGAGATTTAGACTTTTTCACCATGATGCAAAAGGATATTGATTTTGCCTGGATCTATTATGCGTGGACAGGGATTGAGGCGGAGCTACGTGGGGAAACATTAAACATGCAGTATTTAACAGACTATAGTGAGCAACTTGATTATTATACACCTGTTTTAGCTACGAATGAAAAGATGATTAAGGATAATCCTGATGTGGTAAAGGCATTTGTAGCTGCAACGACAAAAGGCTATGAGTATGCCATTGAGCATCCTAGTGAAGCGGCTGATATTTTACTTGAAGCGGTACCTGATTTAGATAAAGCACTTGTGCATAAAAGTCAAGAATGGCTAGCAAATAAATATCAAGATGATGCAGCGCAATGGGGCGAACAAAAATTAGCAGTTTGGGAAAACTATGCGGAATGGATGACGAAAAACAACGTCTTAGAAGGAAAATTTAATGCAGAGCAAGCATTTACAAATGATTTCTTACCAACGAAAGGAGCAAACTAATGGCTAATTCATTAATCAGTGTACAAATTATACCGAAAACAGAAAAATATGAGGATGTCATCCCTTTCGTGGATGCGGCAATTGCAATTATCGATGCTGCAGGTGTGCGCTATGAGGTGCAGCCACTAGAAACGACTATGGAGGGCGAACTGTCTACCTTACTCCAAATTATTGAACTGATGAATCAAAAAATGATTGACTTAGGTGCTATTAATGTAATTACACAAGTAAAAATTTTATATCAGCCAACTGGCATTACAATGGGGACGTTGACGGAGAAATATCGAGGATGAAACAAGTAGTAACGAAAGGAAGGTCGATTATTTTTATCGCCTTCTTATTAGTCATCTGGGAAGTCATTATTCGTTTTGCTGAAATCCCACATTGGCTATTGCCAGCGCCGAGTGCCATTGTTATGGAGGGTATGCACTCTTACCAAACGTTTCTTCCCCATGTTTTCGCTACTATACAGCTTGCTGTGATAGGTCTTGCTATTGGTGTGCTTTGTGGCTTGAGTGTTGCGGTGTTATTACATCGCTCAAATACAATGCGGGCATTCTTATATCCGATTTTAATAGTTTCGCAAAATGTGCCAGTGCTCGTTTTAGCGCCATTATTAATTATTTGGTTTGGCTTTGGGCTGTTACCAAAGCTAATTATTATTTGTCTCGTTTGCTTTTTTCCAATCGTTATTGCGGCAATGGATGGCTTTCGTCAAACGTCACCAGAGCTTAAGCATTATTTTGCGATGATTGGTGCTACAAAACGTCAAACGTTTTGGAAATTAGAATGGCCATTTGCCTATCCATCTATATTTTCAGGTATTAAAATTGCAGCGACATATAGTGTGATGGGGGCTGTCATCGCGGAATGGCTTGGTGCGAAAAAGGGGATTGGTGTTTATATGACACTTGCTCAATCATCGTTTCGAACGGATCGTGTATTTGTAGCGATATTTGCGATAGTTTTGTTAAGTTTATTGTTATTTAGTGTTATACGTTTCGTCGAAAAGATTACTGTAAAGGGGAGAGGATTACATGCTGGACATTCAAGACATTTCTAAATCCTTTGGCGCGCTTGAAGTAGTGAAAAACCTATCCTTTACGGTAAGGGAGGGCGAATTTGTAGCGATCATTGGTCCTTCAGGTAGTGGGAAAAGTACGCTTTTTCAATTAATAGGCGGTATATCACCCTTAAATCAAGGAGCTATTTTGTTAAATGGAGAAAACATTCAGCAAAAACCAGGCGCCATCGGCTACATGCCACAGCAACCTAGCTTATTACCTTGGCGGACAATTTTGGAAAATGTCACGATTGTCGAAGAATTACATCATCGACCTAATATAGAGATTGCAAGAAAGTGGTTAGAAAAGGTTGGCCTAGCTTCTTTTGAAAATGCTTATCCCCATGCTTTATCAGGAGGCATGCAGCAGCGTGTATCCTTTCTGCGAGCAATCGTCAGTGAGAAACCGATACTATGCCTAGATGAGCCGTTCTCAGCTCTAGACGAGTTTACAAGACTAGAAATGCAAGCATGGTTGTTATCGATTTGGGAGGAACATAAAAAATCTATTTTGTTCGTTACACATAGTATTGAAGAAGCGTTATTTTTAGCTGATCGGATAATCGTATTAACAAAACGTCCAGCTACGATCAAGGAGGAAATCATTGTTCCGTTTGCACGACCACGCTCTGAAGAAATTCGCCATTGTGTACAATTTACTCAATTAAAACAACAACTTTTCCATTACTTAAAAGAAGAAAAGGACGATGCGTATGTTGATTGATGCACATATCCATTTAGATCAGTATAAGGAAGAAGAAGTGCCTCTACTGCTTGATGAAGCACAATATGTCATTGCAGTGAGCACGGACTTGCAATCGTGTGAGAAAACGCTGAAATTATCGAAAACCTATGCAAAGGTAAAGCCAGCATATGGTTTTCATCCTGAACAATCTTTGCCGAGTGACAGAGATAGAAAAGCTTTATTTGATTGGTTACAGCTTCATGCTAGTGACATGATTGCTGTTGGAGAGGTCGGGTTACCTTATTATCGTAGACAAGAAAAAGAGATCGATGAGAGACCTTATATTGATTTATTAGAGCAGTTTGTTAAGTTCGCAAAAGAGTTTCACAAACCGATTGTGTTACATGCTGTCTATGAGGATGCTTTAATCGCGTGTGATTTACTTGAACGATATGGTGTGACAAAAGCACATTTTCATTGGTTTAAGGGAAGTGAAGAGGCGATTGTGCGTATGATACATAATGGCTATTTTATTTCGATTACACCTGATTGTGTTTATGAAGCAGAAATCCAAGCATTGATTAAAAGATATCCATTAGAACTGATGATGGTGGAAACGGATGGACCGTGGCCTTTTGAAGGGCATTTTGATAAAAAGCTTACATCGCCCTATATGATGTCTAATACAATTGAAGTCATTGCAATGATTAAAGGCTTAACAACGCAGGAAGCGGCAAAAATTGTAACAGAAAATACAAAGAAATTTTATAGTTTATAGTGATAATACAAAACAGCCACATTTAGAGAGAGTCATCGTCTCCATGTGGCTGTTTCCTATGTTTCGTTCTAATATGTTCTAATGTTGCACGCTTCGTCTTTGTCACGCGCTCATGCGTACTAAAAGGGGAAGTTTGACGTTTTTTCTCCACATCCTTACCTTGTGTACGTTTTAAATGCATACGTTTCTTTTTAGCTCTAGATAATGCCATGATAATCCCTCCATTTCACATTACCAATATATTACCGAAAAAGGGGACAAAAGTAAAACCCCGTAAGCTAATGGCCTACGAGGATTTTTTAGTCATAATATTAGTGAGATACGTCTTGTACTGAAATACCAGTGTTTGCTTTTACATCAACTTCACGGTATTTCGCGTCATCAGTTTCTTTAGATAATAAAGTTCCGATGAATCCACCAAGGAAACCGAGTGGCACAGAGATAAGTGCTGGGTTTGTTAACATAATTAACGGTTCACCAACAAAAATAGCTTTGCCTTCAACTGGATTCCAAATGTTTGGAGAAACTGCTACAAGTACTAAAGCGGAAATTAAACCTGTTAACATCGCTGTCACTGCACCAGCAGTATTAAAGCGTTTCCAATAAATTGTGTAAATAATTACTGGTAAGTTTGCAGAACCTGCAATACAGAATGCAAGCGATACTAGGAACGCAACGTTTAATGTTTGAGCACCAAGAGCAAGAAGGATTGACACGATAGAGATCGTGATAGAACCAATACGAGCCGCAAATACTTGCTCTTTTTCTGTAATTTTACCTTTTTTAATGATTTGACCATAAATATCATGTGATAGGGCAGATGCACCAGAAAGTACAAGACCTGCTACTACCGCTAAGATTGTTGCGAATGCTACCGCACAAACGAATGAGAACAGAATATCGCCACCAAGTGCTTCTGCAAGTAGTGGAGCAGCCATGTTACCAGCCGCGTTAGCAGCAATAATATCTTCTTTACCAACGAATGCAGCTGCACCGAATCCTAAGAAGATTGTTAAAACGTAGAAAATACCTACAATCCAAGTTGCCCATATTACTGAAGAACGAGCTGTTTTTGCGTCTTTTACTGTGAAGAAACGCATTAAAATATGTGGAAGACCCGCAGTACCTAATACAAGTGCGATTAACATCGAGATTGTATCAAGACCATTTGTATATTTAAGTCCTGGATTTAAGTATGCTGCACCGCTTTCAGTAGCAGTCGTCATTTCTGAGAACATTGTTGAAATACTGAAACCAAACTCTTTTAATACTAGGAACGAAATAATAACTGTACCTAACATTAATAGACAAGCTTTAATAATTTGTACCCAAGAAGTTGCAGTCATACCGCCGAATAAAACGTAAGTCGTCATCATAACACCTACGATTAATACCGCAACCCAATAGTCGATTCCTAGAAGTAATTGAATAAGTGCGCCTGCACCAACAAGTTGTGCAATCATGTAGAATAATACAATTGTAATTGTACTTAAAGCTGCTGTACCACGAACTTTAGAATTGTTAAAACGTGCTGTAATCATGTCAGCTAGTGTGAATTTACCAAGGTTACGTAATGGCTCAGCTACGATATAAAGAACCACTAAGTAAGCTACTAAATAACCGATAGAGAAGAAGAATCCATCAAATCCAAATAATGCAACGGCACCAGCAATACCTAAGAAAGAAGCTGCTGATAAGTAGTCACCAGCGATAGCTAGTCCATTTTGCCAGCCAGTTAAACCGCCGCCTGCAGTGTAAAAGTCGGTCGCAGAAGAAGTACGTTTAGATGCCCACCATGTAATAATTAATGTAAGACCAACGATTGCTACGAAGAAAAATATTGCTATTGGGCTCATAGGCGGCCACCCCCGTTTTCATATTCAGCGATAATTGCTTTCGCTTCTTTGTCAAAGCTATTTGCTTTCGCAACATATAAGTGACATAAGCACCATGTCATAATGAATAATCCTGCTGCATAAATCCATACCCAAGTAACTTCCCCAAAAGCTTTTTGGTGTAGGATTGTTGTGTAAGATGTAAGAATCGGAAGCAACAGGTAAGCTGCTAAGAAGAATACAGTGATTGACCAAAGAAATGCATTCTTCCTTTTTACAAGAGATTTAAACGATTCTTGTTTAGCAATAGCATCATAGTCTATTACAATGCTTTTGCTTGCTTGATTGTTCGCCATAAACATTCCCCATTTTGTGTTTATTTTTACTGCTTAAATACTGAATTTTGCTACTTTAGTGAATTCACATCTTAATTTTATGAGACAGTTCACAAAATTGCAATACATTTCAGAAAAATTATGGAAAAAAAATTTCCGTAAAAATAGTCTTGAAACAGAAAATATGAGACAAAGCCTAGAAATTAAAGGGTTTTGGAATATTCAGATAAATTAATAACGTATGGATATTACTAGCTTCTTGACAAAAAAACGATTGTAATAAACGAGAAAAAATGCGTTTTTTCCAGAAAAAATAAACACTATTTATCTAGTGAAAATTGGATATTTTCTTGAATTTGGAAAATAAATAGTATTGTTCGATAAGTAAAATGTTTGAATTTTTATAGTAAAAATTAAAAAGACTCGACCAAAGTCGAGTCTTTTTATTAATAATTGATGCTTCATTCCGATATAAATTTATTAATGAGAAATATCTGAAACAGATACACCTGTATTCGCTTTCACACGAATTTCTTTGTAAATCCGATCTGCTTCTGCTTGAGACACTTTGCTAGCAGAAAGAACGGAACCTAAGTAACCAGCAATAAAGCCTAATGGAATGGTAATAATTGCTGGGACTGCTAGTGGCACTAATGGCTCTCCAACAAAAATTGCAGCACCTTCTATTGGACTCCAAACATTTGGACCCATTGCGCCTAATATTAAGCAGGAAACTAAACCAGTTACCATTGCTGTAACTGCACCAGTTGAGTTGAACTTTTTCCAGTATATTGTGTATAGAATAACTGGTAGGTTAGCAGAGGCGCCAATACAGAAAGCAAATGATACTAAGAAGGACACATTTAAACTTTGAGCAAACAATGCCAGAATAATAGAAACGATGGCAATCGAAATAGAGCCAGTGCGAGCAGCTACAACTTGTTGTTTCTCTGTTAATTTACCATCTTTCATAATCTCACCATATATGTCATGAGAAATTGCCGATGCACCTGTTAATACTAAACCAGAGACTACGGCTAAAATTGTTGCAAAAGCGACAGCGCAAATGAATGACATTAATACATCTCCACCAAGGAATTCAGCTAATAGTGGGGCAGCAGTATTACCAGCCTTACTTTCTGCAATGATTTTATCCAGACCTACAAAGTGCATTGCACCAAAGCCTAAGAAAATTGTTAACGAGAAGAAAATGGCCGTAATCCAAGTTGTCCAAGATATAGAAGCACGAGCAGTTTTCGCATCTTTAACAGTAAAGAAGCGCATTAAAATATGAGGTAAACCAGACGTACCTAATACAAGTGCCATCATCATTGATACAGAGTCAATTGAGCTTGAGTACTTCATACCAGGGACTAAAAATTTGTCGCCATGATCGGCAGAAATCGTATCAAACATTTTCACTAAAGAGAAATCAAATTTCATTAGTACAAGTGTTGCTAATAGACCTGTCCCAAATAATAAAAGTCCAGCCTTAATAATTTGAACCCAAGAAGTAGCTGTCATCCCACCAAACAATACATATGTTGTCATCATTACTCCTACAATTAACACCGCAATCCAGTACTCAATTCCGAATAATAATTTAATAAGTGCACCAGCACCGACTAATTGCGCAATCATATAGAGAATAACGATAATAATTGTTCCAGTTGCAGCAACACCACGAATACGTTTTTCATTAAAGCGAGCTGTTAACATATCTGCCAACGTATAGCGTCCTAAATTACGCATTGGCTCCGCAATAACATATAATAGAACTAAATTTGCAACGACATATCCTACTGAGAAGAAGAAACCGTCAAATCCAGTTAAAGCAATAGCTCCTGAAACCCCTAAAAAAGCAGCAGCTGATAGGTAATCACCTGCAATGGCAAAACCATTTTGCCAGCCTTTCAGACCACCACCTGCTGTATAAAAATCGCTTGCAGAAGAAGTCCGTTTCGCTGCTATATACGTAACGATTAATGTTAAACCTACGATTCCTAAGAAGAAACCAACTGATACTAAATTCATTTATTTTCCACCTTTCGCTTGGTACTCTGCAAGAACTGCAGCAGCTGCTTTATCGAATGAAGCCGCTTTTTTTACATATACTGTACAAAGAACAATTGTCATGATGAAAAGTCCTGCTGAATAAATCCAAACACCAGTTATACTACCAATAATTTTTTGTTGTAGTACAGGCTGAAAAGCAAGGATTGGCAGTAAAATATAAAGAAATAAAAACCCTGCTGTAATCGAGAAAAGGAAGGTGTTTTTCTTTTTCACGAAAATGTTGAACGATTCCATAGCTTCAATTGCATTATAGTCAACTGATTGTACGTTTTTGTTCTCAGTAATGTTAGCCATCATTATTCCCCCTAAAGTTATATATTTCTGTTTTAAACGACATATTTCTTTGTTACTCGCCGTTATATTCACTTATTTTATGAGGTAGATTCTTATAATGCAATACTAAATTTTTAGTTTTTCAAATTTTTAGTTAAATTTAGATAGTCGAAATAATGTAGAAATAATAAGGTTTTAATAGAAATTTCCCGTTAGAAAGAGAATGAAATTCGTTATTAAAATAGTATATTAATAATAGCTTATTGATAATAATTTTGAATGTAGGAGAAAATTCGAACTTGAAAGAGAAATTTAATGCTTTCCTTAATATTGTATAAAATGTCAGTTATAAAGGAATAGCTAAAAAACGTTGTTATATAACAAGTGTTAAGCGTCTTGGGAAATAAGAAAATTAGTAAATAAATGTTGTGAATTTTTTTTGAAAATTTTCTGTATATAAAAAATAGAAATGGTCAATGTATACCAAAAATATACAGATTAAGAGTGGATGACATAAAGGAGGAAATGATTCAAGTTCATTATCTTGTATTTGTATTCTATTATTTATACAATAAAATACGATGATAAACTGGAGGGAAGTGTACATTTTAATGGGGAAGAAAAGGATCATACTAGTTGGGTTACTAGTATTAACCACAATTTTGGCAGCTTGCGGCAGTTATAAATTCGAACCTAAAATGAGTATTGATGTAGAAGATTTTTCATTTACGAATCAAAATAATAAGCAAGTAAGCCTTGATAGCTTAAAAGGACAGCCTTGGCTAGCAATGTTCATATTTACAAATTGTAATTCGATTTGTCCACCAATGACATATAATATGACGGATGTGCAAAAGTCATTAGAGGATGAAGGTGTGAAGAATTATCAAATAGTAGCATTTAGTGTAGATCCTGAAGTAGATACGCCAGATATTTTAAAAAATTATTTACAAACATATTCAGTTGTTAAGGATAGCAAATGGCAGCTACTAACTGGTTATGATCAAAAGTATATTGAGCAATTTGCGCGAAAATCTTTTAATTCATTAGTAAAAAATGATCCGAATTCTGATCAAGTCGTACATATGTCGAGCTTTTATTTAGTAAATGCTGACGGAGTTGTCGTGAAGGATTATGACGGCGCTACAAATGTACCTGTAGAAACAATCGTAGCAGATATGAAAGCCTTATCTAAATAAGATGAATAAACTCAGATGATGTAATAATTATCTGAGTTTATTTTAATTTTGTCTCACTATCATAAGTATACTTTCCATTGAAACGTAACTTCCTATAATTTATATTATGTAAACTAAAATTATTTTACGACGAGAAAAAGGACTGCCAGCTTTCGCTAACAGTCATATATTTTAACAACATGAATTTGATTGATTAGCAAGATTTATACCGCAGACCCCTGTTTCAGGTAACTCCAATTCTACACGTTTCGAAGCTTCTTTATCACCTGATAAGTAAGCTGTTATTGAACGTACTTGTTCATAACCTGTTGCCATTAAAAATGTTGGTGCGCGTCCATAACTTTTAGCTCCGACAATATAGAAGTCCTTTTCTGGTTGGCGTAGAATTTCTTCTCCATGCGCTCTTACTGTGCCACAACTATGCTCATTAGGGTCAATTAGAGGTGCCAATGCTTGCACACTTTCTGTTGCTGCATCAATGGAAAGCCGTAGTTCACTGTTAATCGTAAGATCTGGTCGATTTCCAGCATTGACAATAAGCTCTTCAAATCCTGTTAATACCTTTGTTTCCTCGTTAATAGTACCAACAATTTGGATGCTCTCATCTTTCTTCAGCTGTGAGATATAGAAAGGTGTTATTACTTCAACCTTACCTGTATCTACTAATTCGTGAATACGTACACCGAGTGCGCCTCGTGCTGCTAATGCATCTTTTTCTTCGCCACCATATGCTTCTTCAACAGATCTTTTACGCATAATCCATACTAATTTTGTTGCAGGATTCTCTTCTTGTAATTCTGCAAGTGCCAATAAGGTATTAATAGCTGAATGGCCACCACCAATAACAGCAATCTTCTTATTTGCATATCTCTTAGCATTCGAATTTATATCTGGAATACCATACTCAATGTGATTTGCTAAAGCTTTTTCATTTTGTAGCCAAACACCTGTAGTATTCGCTGGGTTTGGATTTCCCCAGGTACCCGTGGCATCAATAACAGCTTTCGCCTCAATGATATTGATGTCATTCTCTTGTTCAACATAAATATTAAAGGATTGCTCTACTCGATTTTTTGTCTTCATCTTATCATTAAATTTTCGTGATATCCCAACTACTTTTGCGTTCAATTGAATGTTAGGCTTTATTTGTACTAACTCAGACAAAGGTTTTAAATAGAGATCAATTAATTCATTTCCCGTTGGTAACATATCTAAATTAGGTTCTACCCAATCGGAGGCATCTAATAAAGCTTTAGCTGCTTTATTGATGTTATATCTCCATGGTGAAAATAGTGTAACATGCCCCCAAGTACGTATATTATGTGCTATTTCACGTCCTGCCTCTAGTAAAATAAATGCTTGCTTTTGTTCTACTAAATGAGCAGCTGCAGCTAATCCAATTGGACCTGCGCCAATGATTACAATCGGTAAATTCTTATTAGAATTATTTACAGTCTCTTGTACCTCAATATCCTTTGCAGGAGTACAACAAGATCCATTTTGATTGATTACTTTTAGTGTTTTCATAATTAACTTCTCCTCTTTCATTCTTTACATAAGCATTCCCTTATATAAAAAGTATTTTTTACGTCTAGCAGTTAGCTAGACGTTTATTTAAACTTTGTGAGTGTATTTACTACATTTCAATTTTACATATCGTTTTATCAAGTTCTTTTAAAGCTTTTTCGAATTGTAACCATGTGGAGGTGTCGTAGCGTTTCATATCTCCTTTAAAGAAGAAATCAAAAGCAAACTCTTTAGCCTCTATTAATGTGTATTCTCTACTATTCATTATTAACTTTAAATAAGCGATAAAATAATCTTTAGTTAATACGCTAGCACGATTTACTGTCATTTTTAATCCTCCATTCATCGGATTGAATAATTGCTAACAGACAGTATTACAGCTCCTCAGCTACAAATTGTTCAATGCGTTTACCAATTGCATCACGAACATTTTGGAATACAGTCCACTTCTCTTCATCAGTACCTGTCGCTTTTACTGGATCTTCAAATCCCCAATGCTCACGGCGAATGTGAGGTGGTGTCATCGGACATTTATCAGCCGCATCCCCACATAACGTAACAACCAACGTTGCAGTATTTAATGTCTCAAGATCAATTAAGTCTGAAGTATGGTTTGATATATCAATTCCTATTTCCGCCATCGCTTTAATGGCCTTCGGATTTACTCCATGTGCTTCAATCCCAGCACTTTTTACTGTCCAATTTGTAGGTAGTAATTTTCTTGCCCAACCTTCAGCCATCTGACTTCGACATGAGTTTCCTGTACATAAGAAATAAAGTGTATTTGTCATAGTAATTGCTCCTTATAATTTAATGGTTTTAAAGTATTTTTTCTGCCAACGTAAGGCAACCCATACAAGTCCTATGAGGACTGGTACTTCTACTAATGGTCCAATAACAGCCGCAAATGCTACGCCACTATGAAGGCCAAATACACCAACTGCCACAGCAATTGCTAACTCGAAGTTATTGCTTGCCGCTGTAAAAGAAAGAGCTGCTGTGACAGGATAAGATGCCCCAACTTTACGGGAAGAGAAGAATGACACAGCAAACATGATCACAAAGTAAATAAATAATGGAATAGCAATTCGCACTACATCAAGTGGCAGTTCTACTAATTGCTCACCCTTTAAAGCAAACATCATCACAATCGTGAACAGCAGTGCAATTAAAGTAAGTGGTGAAATTTTCGGTAAGAACTTTTCTTCATACCACTGTTTTCCTTTTGCTTTAATCCCTATCCATCGTGTGAAGAACCCTGCAGCAAATGGAATACCTAAGTATATAAGTACACTCTTTGTAATTTCCCACATCGAAATGGATACATGGAAATTTTCTAAACCAAACCAACCAGGTAATACATTTAAGAAAAAGTAAGCAAACATTGAATACGTTACGATTTGAAAGATTGAATTAAAAGCAACTAAACCAGCTACGTATTCACGGTCTCCTCGTGCTAAATCATTCCACACAATGACCATGGCAATACAGCGAGCTAAACCAATCATAATGAGTCCAGCCATGTACTCAGGATAATCATGTAGGAAGATGATGGCTAAAAAGAACATTAAGAACGGTCCAAGTAACCAGTTTTGAAAAAGGGATAATAAAAGCACTTTCCAATCCTTAAACACTCGCCACATTTCTTCATACTTTACTTTCGCTAACGGAGGGTACATCATGACAATTAACCCTATAGCAATCGGTATAGATGTTGTTCCAATAGACATGGACTCTAATGCTTCACCAATAGTGGGCAAGGCGATACTTAATACGACACCTATTCCCATCGCCACAAATATCCAAAGGGTTAGATAACGATCTAGAAAAGATAGCTGTTTGGTTAAAGACTCCTTACTCACTATCAGTTCCCCCTACATGGCAACAATCTGTGACACAGTTACACCCGTTTAAAGGCTGAATTTGTTCGATGATGCCCTTCATCAATGGCGTTTGATCCTCTACTAAACGGTAATGTTTCCAAGTCCCTACTTTTCGTTCCGTAATAATGCCTGCCTCCTTCAATTTTCGTAAATGCTGACTAACTGCTGGTTGTGATATGCCTAGAACGTCCACGAAATCACATACACATACCTCCCCATTTTTCATGCATGCAAGTAATTTAATTCGATTCAAATCAGCTGCTGCTTTTAGTTGTTTTTCTATTTGTGTGTTTTCCATTTATCTGCACTCCCTATATAAACATTTGCTTATATATTATATTAAATAAAATCACCTCTTTAAAAAAGGTTAATTAATAAGAATATAACTATATTCTTATATTATGATTTAATGTTTTGAATTGCAACAGATTTTTAACCAATTTGAATATTTTTTTATGTAGCTTTGAATTTAGTTTGATCGAAAATATCTTACGAACCAGCATTTTTATAGACAAAAGAGATATTTATTGACTGGTTCTACAAAAAAAGACCAACTTTTTGTTGGTCTTCATCTACGAATTAGTCGTAGTGGGCTAACTGCTATTCTAAAATATAAAAACAAATTATCTTCTATTTACTCAAAAGGGAACTCTGTGAAATAGCTAAGTGCTGCTTTTATCGGGAGTTTCCATTAATAATTGGAGTCCCTTTTTTAATTCGCTAAAGAGAAATAATAGAAATAAATATAGATTAGAACAAAGAGTGTAGACTATCCACTTAATTGCTAAAATAACATGTTAAGCGTAAGCCATAAGTATCTTTTAAATAAGCATCAGTTGCCAGGATAATTTGTTTCATTGAATTTGAGAGCTCCAGTATCGATACGCCAGGTTGAACAATTGAAATTCCAAATTCAGTTTCAAAACCAGATTTAACCATCTTTTTCAACTTATATAAGGTTTGTAAGTCTCCCTTCTCAAACCTTGTTTCATCAAATTTTTTCTGTCTTGTATTTTCTCGTACAATCATTCTTTGAACAATTTCTAAGATATTATCATTCCACATAATTGACTTTTCTGCTTGACCACATACTTCATATAGGTCCGAAACACGAGCACCAGCGCGCTCTCCTTGAGAATATTTACAATGGTACAGATGAAATACGATTTTTTGACGTTCTGTATCAATTTTGACCGAAACGACATCTGCAATTTCTCCAGATCCATCGTCATCAAAAATAATATCTGATGTCTGATCTACAATATTATGTATCGTAGCATATTGAATTGAATTAGTCTTTCTTTCCCTTCCTTGTGATTCGGATTTAATATCGACTCCTAATTCATTCCAGTCGATAGCATAAAAAGAATCTGGTGGCAATTCAATGTCACTTTTGGGTTTGATAACTGTTTTTAAATTTTCTTGGACTATAATAATAGTTCCATCACTTTGTATGAACGAAATTTCTGGTGAATTTTCGTACAAAAATTCAGTCATTTTAACAGTTTTTTGTCCTGATTTCACTATTAGCTCTTCACCCTCGATTTGTTTGAAACCATATGATATCTCATTAATAAACTGCTCAAAGACAAATTTTCTTTCATTTATCCAAAATTCAAAGCGAAGTTTATCTTTAACTAAACTGGGATTCTTTAAATCTGTTTGAAAGAACGGAAATTCTTTTTGTTCTTTAGAAATATATAACTGCTTTGTAGAAGAATTGGAAACTTCAATTATTTCAGGTAACAATATTTTATAAGGCACACCCTCTGGAAATTCCTTAATAACTTCCAAAGCGAGTGAATTATTTAAAATATTATTCGTATCAATAGAGTGATCCATTACCTTTTCCCCTATTTTTTTACACCAATCTGTCCAAAAGTTTATTCGTTCTACCCAACGCATCCAAATTTTCCCTTTATACGAACAACCAATACTAATTTTTCCACCATCTTGATAGCCATATCCGAACAGATTTGATTTAGTTGAACCAGATGCAATAGCTTCATTTATACCAGACTTAATATCAGTCCCAGCAAACATTCTAAAGCTAATTCTTCCACTAGGCTGCTGCTTCAATCCCAAAGTTCCTAGCATCAATCTATTAATTCCATCTAAGCTTCGATATATTGAATCTCCCTTGATTGCTAACGCTTCTGGAAACATACTTTCCACAAGTCGATTTCCTTTTCCAGCATCGGTTTCGTTAATATGAATGATTCCATTCTCTTTATCAAAAAACAATACAAAAAAATCATAATCATATTGCACTATATCCTTTTGATCAGACCAGACTACTTTTGTTTCAATTTCCTCAATGAAAATGTAAACAGAATCCATTTCATTTATTAATGTAGTAGTTCTATCTTGATCCAAGACTTGTTTCCATCCTTCTACAAAAGTCCTTTTTGAAAGATATCGAAACATTCTTGTACTTATTTTCATCTTTAATTGGGATAAATCTATTTCTTTCACATGGCCTTTTTCAAAATTACCTATGAATTCACTGAGTTCAACTTCTTTATCAATAGCTTGATGTGAATGAATGTTAAGAAGTTGATTCCAATCAGAATCTTGATGATATAATTCTTCAATTGATTCCTTCAAATCGTCCATTGCCACATTTGTAATGAGCTTTGCATTACCCACATTATTGCTACTTGTTCGAGCGAATCTTCCAATGAATTGAAGTGTAATAGGAAGTGACTTATATTTATCGTGAATTGCTGCAATTTTCAGTGTTGGAATATCAATGCCTTCCCCAAACATATCTACACAAACCACAATTTTCGAATTACCATTTTTAACTTGCTTTAAGTATTCGTTTCTCTTCGCTGCTGGAATACCCGTGTGAATTACTACTGGATTATACTTTTTATATTGAGAATATATGTTTTCATATAACTCATCAGCACGCTTTTGGGTCTTTGCTCTCGCAAGAAGTACATGCTCGTATCCTTGTTCCACATCTTCCACTAAATGCTGAATTGCAACTTTTGCGATTTCTTCATCAGATTTTCTTTCGTCAAATTCTTGAATTGGATAAAAGTCAATTGGCTTGAAATATCCAGCTTTTTGTGCGAGCGCCAAACCATAATTGAAAATTATTTTACCATCAACTTTTCTGCCATCATTTCTAAATGGAGTTGCAGTAAATTGTAGTATCTTCTTTCCTAAAAATCTTTCTTTTACTGTTCTCCAGTCAGGAGCTGCAAGATGATGCGCTTCATCAAAAATTACAACTTCTACCCTTTCAAATAGTTTATCTAAAACATTTGCAGGCATTTTTTTTATCATACCTGGTGTTGAAACAACTATATTAGCCTCCTCAAGTGCCGCAATCACAGCAATTTCATCTTTATCTTCTACTTTTGATTTATAAAGAAAAGTAGTTGGATAAATAACATTATTAGAAATCATTTTTAATTTTGGAAGTATACCGAAATTCCTAGCACCTTCAAATATCTGTTCCCTCAAGAGATTAGACGGTACAATGATTAGTGTGGAAGATATTCTTTCGGAAATAATCGTAGCATACATTGTTTCAGACTTTCCTGTTCCAGTTGGTAAGACAATTGTTGCTGGAAAATTTGAGATCGCCCAATGTGCACGAATTGCAGAAAGAGCCCCAAATTGAGGCAAACGTAATCCAATCTCACTTTTGTCTCGAGATATTCTCTCCTGGTACGATAATTTCCAACTATCAACAATTTCTTCTCGACTGAAGAGTTTACCATCAGCGTCCGTACAGCGACTTAACTTATTCCCACGACCAATTGTTGAAATTATGTTTTTATATGTTGCCAAAAAATCCCTTCTTTCTGCTATGAAATTAATAAGGAAATTTTACTAATTTTATTATAACAGATACAGGAAAAAACTTTCTGGTCCTTACATGAAAACAGTCGTATTTCCTAGAGTAACGCGCACATGTCCCATGACTCACTACATCATAATCAGGATCTGTTAGCTGTCCCAAGAGAATAATCATATTTTATTAATGTTACTTTGAAATAAAGTTTGAGCAAAAATGCCTCGCAAACTCCTTATTTTAAGTTAAATAAGAAGAATCCCTTTTGAAAAAAGATTGATCAAAAGGGATTCTTCTTTAGCAGTTTTAAGTTAGGTTTTATAAAAAAGTTTGGGTATTTTCTACCTGTGTTGCTCCACAATCGCGCCCGATTGTTAAATTAACAAGAAATAATTTTTATTGTTTAACGCTAATACTTACATCCCATTTCTTTGAATGTTCAGTAATTCGTGTTCATTAAATTCCATTCTATAAATATCGGGTTTTGATGTGCTATATAGAAAGTTCAAGTCATAGGAGCTATCGAAATATCCCATCATCAAGGTCATAACAGCTCCGTGGAAGGTCTTAAAGACCTTGTTATATTTTTAGAGGATGTAAAAAACGAGGCTGGTATGATGCCTACAATCATTTTAGAAGCTACAGGACATTATGGTGCTCCTGTCATACAACATTTAGAAAAACGAGGAGATCATTAATCCGTTAATTTCATATAAGGCAAGAAGTTCGAGTTTGAGAAAAGTAAAAACGGATGCCATTGCCTATCTTCTTTGTGAATTTTTCTTTAAAGAGGAATTAGAGCCAAATAAAAAGCGTGGTGTGCAGTTATTAAATCTTCGTAATCTTACAAGACAACATGAAAATATAACTGGCGTAATGATTCAAACTATGTTGCAATTTTAGGCAGTCCTTGAACAGGTATTTCCTGAATATAAAGGGGTTTTCGGAGATTTATATTCTAATGTTTCACTATTAACTCTTTCAGAGTTCCCTTCTTCAGAAGATATTTTGAAAGCAAGTGAGGAATCTATTACAGACAAAATTTATGAACTATGTCAGAGTAGATCCATTAAATGGGCAAATGAAAAAGCTTTACAGCTTAAAGTCGTTGCAGTTCGTAATCCTTTTGAAAAAACAGTTTACTAGAGTCATATTTTAAGTCTTGATATGTATATAAAGATCCTTCTTCAATACAAAGAGCATCTATCAAAGTTAGAGTCAGAAATAAATGCCCTCGCTAAAGAAATTGAAGAATATAGTATTATCAAATCTATTCCAGGTATCGGTGAAAAAATCGCTGCAACGATTATTTCTGAGATTGGTGAAATAGATCGATTTAACAATCCTAAAAAACTTGTGGCTTTCGATGGAGTTGACCCCAGTGTTTTCGAATCAGGTAAGTTTTCAGCAACCAAAAATCGAATTACAAAACGAGGTTCAAGTAGACTTCGTTATGCCTTGTTCAAGGCTGTTGTTGTGCAATACGAGATTGCAGGAAAACTAGAGCAGACGATAAAATCATTCCTCGAAACAAGAAATTACCTGAATTTTACGATAAAAAACGTGACGAAGGAAAACCTTTTAAAGTAGCGATGATAGCTTGTATTAATAAACTATTACATTGATTTTTGCCTTATTAAAAAACAGAACTACGTACCCAGATTTAGCTGTAGTATACATATTCAACCTTTTGAGAGCCTTTACATTCCCCTAAAAGAGTATATTTAATGAACATATAATGTCTTAATCATACTTATAAGGGGGTATTGATTTGTGCGCTAGACAGAGAAACACAATTAAAAAGAAAATACAGAAAAAACATCCAATAAAACATGTCCAGAGTCATACTCATTGTTCAAAAGATGAATATATAAAGTGTTCTAAATACCCTAACAGCTGCTGTGATAAATTTTTCGTTTTAAATCTTGCTGGGTTGACGAATAACCTAAATTATCAATTATTACAATATAAAGGACATAATGTTGAAATCGAAACTGTTTTTGGTACGAAGGAGAGCGGAGTACTTTGCAGTTTCGGCATAGATTTTATAGAAATAAAAGAAAAAGACGATATATTCGTTACAATCTTAAAAGATAAAATTTGTAAAATTTATTTATATGCTGATGGAGATCATTGCAAATCATGTTGATTCCGTTCCTGCTAAACTTACGAAAAACGAAATAAAAAGCTATCTAATAAGTAAAAGACTTCTTCTTAGATAGCTTTTTTAATGCAAAAAATTTCGGAATTACTTTGTACTTAGCCTTGCAAATGTGTTCTGTGCGAAAACTTTTGTAGGTGACGTTTCACTTTCGCTACGAAAAAATTTGCTTACATACTTTATGCCACTATTCTTACTAAGTAATATCCATAATCGATTGTAATGAATAAAATATGCTAATGGATTGCTCAGGAGGGATTAAACTAATGAAATTTAAACCACAATATGTTTTATTTTTATTTGTATTATTATTATTATTTGGATTATGCGCTCAATATATTATGGGACCCTCCGTTGTTAAAATGGAATCCCCATCTCCAAATAGTCGCCTGGAAATGCCACCTTCAGAAATCATCATAACCTTTAATGAGAAAATCAAACTAGCACAAGATTCCCTTGAGGTCATCGATCATAAGGGGCTAGCAGTGACTGGTGATAAAGCACAAATAAGTGATGATCAACAAGAAATCCGCTTAGACTTACCTTCCTTACCAGATGGCAAATACTATGTTAACTATAACGTTGTCTTATTGAATGATGAACAATCTGTAAAGGGTTCCTATTTGTTTCAAATAGACAGTACATTATTATTTACTCAAATAGGAAATAATAAATTATGCCTACCCATTACATACCAGCAAGAAACATCACTACTTAATGAGCTCAAGGAAGCAGCATGGATTATTTATTTCATAAAGGCGATTTATTATGGGGGCTTATCTTTAATCGTTGGTTGGGTATTCTGGTGGAGGATTGTTCAAGGTTACTCAACTGAATTGAAGAAAAAATATACAGCTTATGGGATGGTCATTCAAATACTTCACCTTATAGGACTCTTTTTTATGATTTTAACGCAATTAAACATTACTACAATTTCCGACTATTCTAGTAATAGTTTGATTAATTCCAATTTCGATTTGTTGTGGTATGTATCACTTGTATTATCGCTAATTGGATTTATCTGTCTATTTCGTAATAAATGGTTCGATATGATCTGGATGTCTTTAATTTTACTTTTAAATGGTTTTTTATTTGAATTGAAATCATATAGTCTTATAGTATTTAATAACAGCGCCTTTCTCTTCGCAATTTCAATTTGGGCAGGAGGGCTTTTGTTTACTCTAAGTTTTTGGCGTAAACACCGATTATTCACCCACTCATTCATACCTTTATTTTTCAAAACTTCACTTTGGTGTATTGTTGTATTATTCATTACTTGTTTATTAGTAACTATCGCTTATTTATCGAATACGCCCGTATTGGTAAACCAGTGGCTATTTTTTTTACGGTTTAAACTACTTGCTATTTTTGCCGTTATTATTACTTATGGGATTATTCGATCAAAATGATAAAAACAAAATACACTGAACTTAAATGCATTTAGCGTTTAGTTTAATATATTAATCGTCATATTTCTAACTTCATCTAATTCAAGTCATTATACGTATGCTAAGAACGGACGGATAAACAGAGCATTCCAAATATTACATACAGAAGAATGGTACAAAAAGTTATAAAACCAAAATCAGCCATAACACCAATCATTGGCCCCATTATTCCCGCCATTAATCCACCTGAAACACCCGAAAGTAAAGTTTGATAGTCCACTAACGCGCCAAATATTGCACCGATTACTATAGCAATCACCGTAACAACAATCGTTACCAACGTATAATGGCTAGGAAATGCATTGCCAAGAACTACACCAACGGCCAATCCCATCACTCCACTACTTAACATGGCGATATTCATTCCAAGATGATAGCTAATTAAAAATTTTATCCTGTATAAAAAAGTATACGTGGCAAAACAAACAATAAAATAACTCATTAATACTAACCAAAATATTACACTCAAATATTCAGCTCCTTTATTTTAAATATATGTCATCTTCTTGTTATGAAATTCCAGTTGAAAAGAAATACCTGTTGAATAGATAAATTGGTTACTTAGACTCTTACTAATGCTCCTTCCACTTTACGAAGTTTTGAAGTAGGTAGCTTAACTTTGGAAATTGCATATTTTTTTGTTATATAGGAGGAGATTTTTTGGAGAAAACAAAAGAGGTTGTAGGCATTACAAACACATATGATAATGAAAATCCGGAACTGAAAAAAGAGGAGCGTTACACTTCTCCCGCGAGCCCATTACCTTTATATGAATTGAAATTATTACAAGAATATATTCATGGTGTAAATATACAAAATCTTGGGGAGCATCTCCCCCATTTTAAAAAGCAAATGATGCTTATGAAATTTTTTAAATTTAAAAAAAATCAGCTTGTAGAGGTCTATTCCAAAAATGGAAATCAAAACATCCATACTGTTGGCAAAGTTCATACAATAGGACGAAATTTCGTTATGTTAAAAACACTCTTTACTCGGATTTGGATACCATACATTACAATTCATTCAGCTAAATTACCGTTTGGCATTCCTGCAATTCATAACACACACCAAAATGTCGTGATTGATGAAGAGCTGCGAAAAAAACTATTAACAAACTTCAGTCATACGGTTTCAAATAAACAAGTATTAAGACAACAATTCTTTGAAGAATTATTAGAAACAAATTTGAAAACATGTAAAGGAACAAGGCTGACTATCTATGCTAAAACCTTAATTAAAGGAAAAATACTTAATATTACGCCCGGAAAGGTTTATTTAAAGCATCAAGATGTGCCTGAAATTTCGACTGCTCAAATTACGTATATAAAGCAAGGGAGAGTCACTTCTTTTTTCCAACGATTATTTTCAAACTGGCTTGGACATAACAAAACCTCTAAAAAATCATTTTAAAAATGTCAATTTTTGTAATAAAATCATTTCGACTCAATATAATAAGTTGATGTCTACTCAAAAAAAGGAGGTGAAGCAAAATGGGCGGACCAATCCTTCCTCAAAACGAGCTTTTTTTGGAAATGAAGGGGAAAAACATATTGCTTGTAACCGAGAGAAATCAATTAAGTATACTCGGTCAAACATTTAGACCTATTTTTTGCGGAAAAGTAGCGGAAGTAACAAATGGCTATATTACACTAGATCCAGTAACTATTAAAATGCACAATGCCCCGTTTTTTAAATTCCCTACACCACTAAGTTTCCCTATGGAGCATATTGCAGTATTTACACCATTTGATTGTAAACGACAACTTGTACTTGTATAGGTTTTCACTTCGAAATTTCATAAGAATAGGAGGTTACTATGGACTTAAATAAACTTGCTACACAACTTGGTATTCACACGCCAGATATTAATACCATACGACAAACTGTAGTGGCACAAGCTTTTAAGGACAATGTAGGTGTAAGGTCTTTAATTTTACTCGCCCAATATCCATTTCTAATTATTGGACCTATCGTGGAAGTAGTTAGTGACTACTTAGTGATTGATGCAGAGATTACGAATATACCAGAGCTTGATGGTGAAAAATTTCGCGTTCACATCGATGATATAGAAGTATTTTATATTGAAAATGAAAACAGACCTATACCTGATATCAGGAATAGTATCCATGAATAGACAATTTCACATCGTTGCCATTCCTATACGTATTGTTGTCAATCAATTCGGTGATCACGATCCAAAAGGTATGATGTATGTATTAAAGGAAAATGAAAGTCTCATCAAACAAAAAGTCGCTAAGAATCCATTTACGCCAGTAGACTTGGTTGAGCCATTAGTTATTCGCGCAAATGTAGGTGACGAAATTGAGGTTTTATTTGAAAATCAACTTCCCTTCAATGCATCGATGCATATTCAAGATGTAGAATATAATGTTTTTACTTCTGATGGAGCTTTTGTTGGGCGAAACCCGAACACAACAGTTCCACCAGGAAAAAGTATTGTATACAAATGGCAAGTTCATCTTGAAGGAACTCATTTTTTCTCTGATTTAGGAAATACATTATCAAGTGAATTAGGGAGTAATGTACATGGTTTGTTTGGTGCACTTTTTGTAGAACCACGTGGATCTACTTGGACTGATCCTATTTCAGGCAAACCAATTAATAGTGGTCTTTTTGCAGATATTCACAATCCATTGCTCCCCTCTTATCGAGAATATGGTTGGTTTTTCCATGACGAGGAGGAAGTACACGATTTAACAGGGCAAAAGCCCATCAGTCCTCATACACTTCAACCAGAAGCAACCCATTCCATTAACTACCGTTCGGAGCCTATGCGGAACAGACTACGATTAATTCATGAAGGTGTTGTTTGTCCAGACTGTGAGGGTGAAGAGGTTCATCATGATTCTTGGGTATTCGGTGATCCATCAACGCCTATTTTACGAGCCTATATAGGAGATCCCTTAAAAATCAGGCTCATTCATGCTGGTGTACAAGAAACACATTCATTTCATTACCATGTCCATCAATGGTTTTCTGAACCAACAAATCAAAACTCAGATCTTCTTGATGTGCAGGCCATTTCACCCCAATCGAACTATTTAGTCACACCTGTATATGGGGCTGGTTCATTACAAGGGGCAATGGGCGATGCTATTATCCATTGTCATCTGTACCCCCATTTTGGAGAAGGTATGTGGGGAATTCAACGTAATTTTAATACGTTACAAGATGGTAGTCAGTGTTATCCTAACGGCATGCCCATTAAAGCACTTAAGCCACTGCCGGACCGACCATTACCACCAAAACCGACACCTGAAAAACCAGGATTTCCAAACTTTGTGCCAGGAATTGTCGGACTTAAAGCTCCGCGCCCACCGCTCGGCATTATAGGTGGTAGACCAGCTACTCAAATTGAAAAAAACTCTTTTGCACCGAATGCTGTTCCTGGGGCTGTTTTTGTCAACCCAGCTATTGCAGGTGTAAATCCAGTAAGGACCTTTGATGTCGTTCTTATTCAAATGCCTATTTTTTATAATAAGCAAGGATGGCATGATCCTGAAGGGCGCTTATATGTTTTAGCTAAGGATGAAGAAGATATATTAGCCGGTCGAAAAGAACCTGAGCCATTGGTTATACGGGCAAATGCTGGGGAAGTAATCCGTTTTAAATTTACAAATAAGTTACCTGAAACACTTGGCGGTAATGCATTCCAACTAGTCAACCGCACATATGAGGCTGGCATGCACGTTCACTTCGTTAAATTTGATGTTTTGTGTTCAGATGGTGCAAATGTTGGATGGAACTACGATTCAGGCATCCTTTCAGGTGAGACAATTCAATATCAGTGGTTTGCAGATGTAGAGTTAAAAGCAACTTTTTGGCACGATCATTTATTTGCCAACGAACATCAGCACCACGGTGTTTTTGCTGGCATTAACGTCCAAGCAAGAGGCTCAAAATTTTTAAGCTCCGTTACTGGTAAGGAAATACAATCCGGTACACAAGCAACAATCGTCAATCCATTAATTCCCGATTTCCGTGAATTAAATTTATTTGTTCAAGATTTTACGATGTTATTTGATAAAGACGGATGTCCACTCAATCCTCCACCGTTTCCTGGTTCACCAGAAGATCCAGGAGTTATGGCTATCAACTATAAAAATGAACCTATTCAATTTCGTTTAAAAAAACCTAATCGTGATCCTGCTTATGTTTTTAGCTCATGGGTGCATGGCGATCCTATCACACCATTGCTTCAAACTTACAATGGAGATCCTGTTCGAATTCGTCTCCTTCAAGGCGCACATGAAGAGTCACACAGTTTTAATCTTCACCGTCAGCGCTGGCATAAAGAACGTCCCAACTTATCTTCAAAATTAGATCAGCAACAACATATAGCTCTTGCTGAATCCTTCACGCTTGAATTTAACATGGAAGGTGAAGGAGATTTCGATATGCTTTATCATTACGGCTCCATCGATGATATTTGGTTAGGAAACTGGGGTATTTTTAGGTCGTTTGAAAAAAGAGTACCGCATTTAATTCCTTTACCAGATCGAGACGCCCCACCATCACGACACGATCCTTTACCAAGTCCTACAGGAAAACCCCCTGAAAAAGCAACAAGACCGAAAGACGCAATTCCACCAAACGCGCTTGTTCGAAAATATGAAGTCGCTGCAATAAATGCTCGAATTAACTATAACAATGAAGGAGATCACGATCCTTTCGGGATAATTTTCATATTAAAGGAAAATGTAGAAAATATTCGTTTAAAGAAAGTGAATCCAGAGCCTTTAATATTACGTGCGAATGTTGGGGAATATGTAGAAATTACACTTACAAATGAATTGAACGATACATTCCATCACAGGGCCCTACATGGCTATCCCGAGGTACCTGTTAGCGCACCATTTCCCCCGTCACAACGAATTTCATTACACGCTCAACTAGCTATTTATGACGTTCGACATTCTGATGGAGCAACAGTAGGGTTCAACCCCGATCAGACAATTGCTCCAGGTGAGAGCATAAAGTATACCTGGTATATCGATACTGATTTTGGTTCTGTTAACTTATGGGATATGGCCGATATTCGAAATCACCGACACCACGGGGCATTTGGCATACTAATTGCTGAGTCTCAAGGGTCAAAGTATCTCCATCCAAAGACCAGAAGAGAGGGCAATCTGGGACATCAAGCAATTATTTCAAATCCTTTACTCCCTGAGTTTAGAGAATTCTCTATTGTTATGCATGATGGGGTAAGGCTTGTTGATAAAAACGGGGATGTCATTATTGATCCCGAACCACTCCTCATCAATGCAGAGGAAGAAGTAGAAGATTTTGAAGATCAAGGCTCAAGAGGCTTCAATTACCGAGCAGAACGATTTAGTCATTTTGTAGAAAATCTAAATGATGTTTTCAAAGTTTTCAGTGCTGCTAATGTAAAAAATCCGAGCACGCCACTATTTTTGGCTTATCCAGGTGACCCCGTAACATTTCGTTTTGCATTTCCAGCTGATAAACCGAGAGCACATACATTTACCATTCATGCACATCACTTCTTTAGAAGTAAAAAAGATATGTTTTCTTCAGTAGTTTCCTTTAAAGGCGAAGCTACTGTTGGAAGTAATGACGATTTCCTTTTATTCTATGGAGCAGGTGGACTATCTCAGCAGCCAGGAGACTATTTGTATCGTTCAGGAAATATTAGATGGGATATTGAATTAGGTTTATGGGGTATTTTTAGAGTCCTAAAAAGTAGAAATTCATTGTTAGCCCCACTTAAAGATCATTTTGCATCCATCGAAAATGAAGGTGATTCCACATGAAGCGCTGTAAAAAATGCAAAAAACTAACATGTTCCTGTAATAAATCTAACCCAAAAATTCCAACTCCTGTTTTTTCTTCTCCTACTAGCTCATTACCAAAGGCTCAATTAAATGAGTTGAAATTTTGTATAGATGAGGCAAATCAACTGCTACAATCACTAGGTTCTGAAAGCGACGTAAACAATACTCGCCAGCTTCAATTACATTTCCTTAAACTTCAAGGTGTAAATGTGAAAATAAAAATTAATTGCAAATTTATAGAAACAACAAAAGATGAGGATACAATAAAAAATCGAGTCATTGAGACAATTGAAGAAAAAGTAGGTATATTAAGTATTGCAGGACGAGATTTTATCCAGGTGAACACGAAGAATGGACCTATCTTTATTTTATATACGCGACTCATTTCACTATCCCACATTAACAACTCTCAAGAAGAAGAGCGATATGATTTAGAAATGATAAAAAATAAAGCTCTCGTTTTAAATTTCGGAGAATTTGTGTCAAAACGTCCTAATTTAATTAATTTATTTTTTGGCACCCCACTTTATCAGCAATTACAAAATTATATAGAAGATACTATTCAAGTTAAAACAGATCAACTGATGATCACAGGAACCTTATTATCAACTACTGAAAACAATATTTATATAAACAACGAAAAAGGCAATCATCGTGTGAATATGAATAATATTATCTTCTTGCAAATTTTGAAAAACAAATGGATAAAGTGCTGATTATCCACACTTCTCATATAAAAAGCCACGCGTGTTGATTATCTAGTTTCTTCCAATAAAAAGAGAGGTTCTTATGTAATATTGTTAGTTATCACACAAACAATTACGAAATGAAGAATCTCTCTGGTGTATAAGGTTTTTTAAAATCCAGTTATCATCTTTTAATGCTTGGTTTATAAGAAAGAGTAGTTTTTCTACTGTAGGCTTTGTTGATTTCATTTCGATGATGACTTCGTCTTTAGTTTCTTTAAAAGACATATTTTCATCTCCTCAGAATTATTTTTAAAATTTAGAAATAATAGTTGGTACTTTTACTAAATTTTAATACAAATTATCTTGTAGTTAAATTTAATATTCCCAAACCCTCGTTTGGTACCATTGCTTAAAAGTTGTTTACAAAATAAATTAGCCCTTTAGTGAGAAACTTATCCTTGTTACAGAAACGCGCCCAATTGCTGAATTAGTGAAAACTACTTTTCAATTGTAAATTCTTGACGATGAGTGCTACCATACCCCGATGACGAGTCAATAGCGATTTCATAGTTTCCTTTTGGGATTTTACTTATCAATAATCTATATTCAATTTTCTCATTAGGTTTTAATACCAATATTCTACCTTCATTGGCGTTTTCATTTAAATCTATGTGTTCCACTATTATTTCTCCAGAAGGTATCTCTTTGTTATCTAGATTACCGATTGACATATTGTATTCTAACCAAGTGGGGAATTCCAACTCTGCCTTGTTTTCCCCAACATTAGTAAGACTGAAAAGGAATTCTCTTTTGCCATTAGCATTTCCTTTGTCCTCTAATTGTGAAAGTATTTTTGGGTCTTCTTGCTTCTGATTACCATTGAAAAATGCTGTGAATCCAACGCATATGAAAAGTAGTCCTATTAATATTATAAAAGTCTTTTTCAAGTCCACACCCCCTACAATTAATATTAGCACGCTTCCTCCATTAAATGGCCCTTTAATGAAAAAGAGCGCTGATCCTTATTTCAGAATCGCGCACGTTTGTTGAATATCGTTTTTTAATTAAAGGCTTTATAATTAAAGTATGGGAACGATAAAAATGCAGTTTGTTTTAAAGCGTCAAATATACAAGTTTTTTTCAGATAATACTCTCTACATAAAATTTAAAAGTACTATAATAGCCTTGTTTATATATTTGCATAAAAAGCTGTATAAACAATATTCATACAAAAAAGCTCAGCTGTGTTAGACGTCTTTGTAGCAATCATTTTTAATTCATCAATTTTTTCTCGTAATTGTATTACTGGTTCTTCAAAAGCTAAATTTTTAGACATGTTGCCCACCGCCTTTTGTATGCATTTTTACAAGCATTACTACTTGATTTCGTAAATCCTTCCGATGGAAAACAGCATCAAGCTGACCATGCTCTAGTAAAAACTCTGACTTTTGGAAATCATTTGGTAATTTTTCTCTTAATGTTTCTTCAATGACACGGCGACCAGCAAAGCCAATCAATGCTTGTGGTTCAGCAATATTAATATCTCCAACAGAGGCAAAGCTTGCTGAAACGCCCCCGTATGTAGGATGCGTCATAATCGAAATAAATAATAGTCCTTCTTCACTATGACGTTTTAATGCCACACTCGTTTTTACCATTTGCATTAATGATAGAATACCTTCTTGCATGCGCGCTCCACCACTAGCAGTAAAAATAATAATCGGTACACGTAATGCAATAGCCTTTTCAACGGCACGTGTGATTTTTTCTCCTACAACGGAGCCCATTGAGCCCATACGGAAATGAGAATCCATAATGGCTACAACAATTTCTTCTCCATCAAGAGTACCAAACCCAGTCAGTACAGCTTCGCTTAATCCCGATTGTTGTTTAGCCACTGAAATTTTTTCTACATAATCAGGGAAATTAAGTGGATTACTTGTTTGTAAATGATCATCCATTGAAACAAAAGAACCTTCATCTAAGAGATATGCTACGCGCTCCTGTGCAGTCATTTTGAAATGATGGTCGCATTTTGTACACACTTTATGATTTTTTTCTAATTCCTTTGTTAACTGAATGTGACGGCATTCTGGACATTTTGTCATAAGTCCTTCTGGAAATCCCTTTTCCTGTCCGTCCTCTTTCTTTTTACTAAATACGTTACGTATTACCATGTTTTACTCCCCCTTTGATTTCTAAATGCCTTGTACAGCATTCATCCACTGTTGGTAAGCTTTTAATGCTTCTTTTTCATAGCCAAGCTGCATCGATTTCGTTTGAATGATTAATTTTTCTTCTTCTGTTGAGTTTCGACTTAAACGGTCACCGTCATAACTGCTAACTGAAACCAGACTTTTAGTGAAAGAAGATTTCTTGACGTGATGATTATTTCTCGTAAAACATCCCGACAATTAATCGTACTTTCTATCTCTAGCTTTACAAAAAAGCTGCCCCACTCTGGTAGTGTTCGCAGAGTCTCTGTACAACTTATAACGCGAATGGCTTCCTTTTCATAAATTTGTCGCGTTAATTGGACATCCTTTTTGATTTTTCATCTTCTAATATAAACATCGACAATATTTCTACGAGCTGATGCTTTTGTAGAAGCTAGAAACGTTGCTCCACGTCTCATTTCGATAAGTCCTAATTACTCTAAACTTCGCAATGCCTCTCTCAGAGGAACGCCCGACACCTAGATGTCTGAAAGGACTCTTTCGGAAGATGACTTTTCACCAGCCTATATTTTTTCTATTTTAATAAGTTGTCGTAATTGTTGGACGATATCTAAAAATACTTTCTTTGTTCGATTTTTTTATCTATAAGATCAACTTCTTAGTCAATCTATTCGCCTTGGAATAATTATTACTGTCGCTTTCCTTTCGCGCAGATAAACAATGCATCCAAAGGCTTTATCTTCATTCAGTTGGTGTTTGGATACCTACTAAAAAGAAACAAAATCCTCCATCTTCAGATGATGGCGTCTCTTAATGAATGAATTCAAAAGTGGTCTGGCCACTTTTAAAGTTGGCTTTATCTTACAAAATAATTATTTGAAAGTAAAGAAAAAACTGCATAAAAATTTATGCTGTTTCTAAAATTCTCTTCAATTTCATATTCTTTTCGTCGTTTGTACATATTTTATTTTCATTTGAGGTCTACCAAAGCACTGTTCAAACGTTCTCTCAATGTAAAGTAATTCATCTTCTAGTAAAAGCTCCTGAACAAGATGAAAAATTTGCGGGAATAAGGTTTAATGATTCTACGGTGAAATAGTTAGATTTTTGACAAGCTGAAAAAACCATTTGCTCTACTCGCTTTTCAATTGCATAGTTCTTAATAAATCTTGAACTATTCTTCCTCAATCTTAATAAATCTTATTTTATATTCATCATGAAGTGCTGAAACAAGAAAAATCAGGCTACTTAACCCATTGAGAAATGGGAATTAAGTAGCCTAAAAGTGATTAAGCGTGTATCTAACTCTAGTTTTGGTTATAAAATTGTAATAGTTTGTAATTTAATGATTTTTTAAAGCTTATAAATTGTATCTAGAGAGGATTTATTAAATGAATTTATTAATACTGCCAATCTATTTTTTTTATTATTTTATTTGCAAAATAGAATGCTATCCATGTTAATATAACGGGAATAGCTAGATGATACATCCAATTATTCCCTAATAAGCTGAAGATGAATTGAAAAAGATCATATAGTAATGCAACACTTGCATAGATAAGTATTTCAATGAATGGATAGATACTTCTACGTATTATTGCGAATATCATCCCCACAACTAATAAACCTATACTAAAAAATATCAAAAAGTTCACCTCATTTTTTCGGTCTATAACTATGTGCGTAAACTACTGTCCAGCAGGTAAATGTAAGTTTCCATCTTGATCGTACAAGTATTCCAGATTGTTTACAAACGATATTGATTCGCTTTATTATACTTATAGGTAATAGATTCATTTTTCCCTGCATTTTTCACGCTTTTTGCAAGACGATTCCCAACCTCATCATACTTATTGGTGGCTGCATATCATTAATACACTATCTTGAACAGAAGATTCCTGGCTTCGGTGGATTTAAACCGTGTGTAAGTGGTGTCCCTTGTAATATTCAATATATAAATTGGTTTGGGTTTGTATCAATCCCCTTTCTTGCGTTAACAGCCTTTGCGCTCATTACTATTAGTATGTTAGTGATGTCTCGAGCTAAAAGGTTGGTGGAGTAAGGTCACTCCTAGCTTCGGAGGCTTCACAGGATTTAAGGAATTCAAATGCTTCGATATTACTGTAGAAAGGTGGATGATATATTGAATAATACGTGGAACAAGATTATTTACAAAGTGGGCTCTTCTTTCTATGATAAATTTTTTAATACAGGTATTTTTTTAAAGACTAGGAAAAGAATTTTTCAAAAAGCCCCTTTTCAAAGTAACCAAAAAATCTTATATGTAGGGATTGGTACTGGAGCTGATTTAGAATTAATTAACTATGGTGATTTTGATATTACAGCTATTGATTATTCTCCTGACATGCTAGCTAAAGCTAAACGTAAATTCGAGCACTCTTCAATTGAATTTTTAGAAATGGATGCTCAAAATATGACTTTTGAAGATGAATCATTTGACTATATTGTAGCGAGTTTAATTCTCTCTGTCGTTCCTGATGAAAATAAATGCTTTGGAGAGATGATAAGAGTTTTAAAGAAGGATGGAAGAATTCTGATCTTTGATAAATTTGCTGCTAAAAATCAAAAATTAACACTAACAAAAAAACTGTTAAGGCCTTTTATAAGCATATTAGGAACAGACATTGGTCGAAGTTTTGAGGTATTGTTTAGTAAGAATAAACACAGGCTTAACATTTTAAAGGATGACCAAGTTATGTTAAGGGGAATGTATAGATATATTGAAGTAATTAAAGTTATTTAACCTTAAAAGGCTTACTCAGAAATAGGCATAGCTGAAGAGTGCTATGCCTATATTTAAAACTGAACTTATTGAAGGTTTTTTCTAAGAAAGAACACATTCTAGTATTAAACGAGACCTACTAATAAGTTAATATACTTATAAGATACGAATACATAGTAATGCTTATTAAGATCGAGCGTGATTATAGAACAGAAAAAAGAGTAGCTTCGGCTACTCTTTTTTAATTTGAATACTATGAACTTTCATTTTGTATTTTGACTAAAACAGTATGAATCATAATGATTTCATTCAATAAACCTGTTAATTCTAACGATATTTTTTATTGCCAATCAAAAACGTCAAGACAAACATCATAACATACAGCAACATAATAATCGCAAGCGTATACTGATGATTCGCCGTCCAGTCAAAGACAAGTGCAATTAGAAGTGGCAATAAACCACCAATGATGAAACCACCTGTCTGCATCATCGCTGTCCATGAACTTGCCTCTTCTGCAGTCTCTGTCTCATCAAGAGGTAAAAGCAGTGCTATTGGGAATAAACCACCAAGGGGAATTCCCATGATGAATGCGCCAACCCACATAAGTGAATGAACCCCTGTCCAGAACAGTACGACTGCTAACATCCCAGCTATTAGGATCAGCAATAGCCAAAACTTCCGTGCAGGAAAACGCTCCATTAGCAGCGGTAGAAGGATGTTAAAAAATATCTGAACTGTCGTCATTATACTCAGAAGTGTCCCAGCCTGTAGTAAAGTCAACCCTGAAGATGTTGCAATCGGTGCAAGCCATGTAATGATTGAAAAGAATGCGGAGGATTGCAATCCGAAGAATAGCAAAAACAACCATGCCTTCCGTGATTTCCACGGAGAATTCACCTTGTTTCGCTGACTTTTCGCTTTAACAGAATTGATTTGCGGACCTTCCATCTGTCCTTTCATCGCTAAGAACCATGCGACAAGACCAATTAGCGCAAGTATGGACCAGATGCTTAAAGCAAAAAAGTAAGACCCAGTAGTGTCAAAGAATACCGCTGTCAAACCCGCACTCGCTGCCGATCCTACTCCCATCCCGAAAGAATAAATTCCGATGACTGACGCAGCTTTGTCAGGAAAATACTGTTTGATCATTGCTGAAAGAAGCGGTCCCACTACTGCGATTGCGATTCCGATAATAAATGCTGTAACTACAAGCACTATAAATCCTGAAATAAAGCCACGTAAAGCGGTCATTACACCGATTAGAGTTATCATTACAGCCATCGTTCTTAGCAACCCAAATTTCCGATTCAATAACGGAGCCAATGTGGCGAAAATTCCCATACAAATGACTGGTACTGCTGTTAACAGGCTCACTTGTGCATTTGATAACAATAATTGCTCACGAATAGTTTCCAGCATTGGGCCAATAGATGTAATTGCTGGACGCATATTTATGGCGATTGAAAAAATAGAAAATATTAATAGAATTGAATTCCATTTTTTCGTTTCTTTAGACATTAGTACTTTCCTTTCTTTCATAAAACATTTAATAAAAAAATTAATCTTACATTAAGTTAATCACTCTGATGCAATTATTGCCTTATCATAAGATTCTTTCGAACTAAAAATATTTTTATAGAGCGTTAATTGTTAGTGAGAATTCGTAAAGTGAGCAGACATAAAAACAACCACCTTATCGATGGAGTCAGAGGTTATTTTTATTCCACTTCTTCATTAGATGATTTTCGTCGAACCCTTCTAATGTTTTGATTTGTATAACCTACCTTTATGCATCAACTGTCTTTTTTTCGGTAGCCTTGCAACCGCCTCTGCACTGCAGCTGGCATCTATAAATACAAAACTGGCCTCATCCCCAACCAGAGGCCACACTTGTTCACCTTCACCATTCAGTGGTGTTACGCCTTGTGTAATTAAACTTAAACTTTCACGTAACGAGCGTTCGCTTGATTTCCCTGTGTATTCGCAAAAATTATACACTTTTTCTAAAATATCACCTGGCACATATGGACTCCAAGAATCAAAAAAACCGTCACAGCCCAAGGCAACTTTAACGCCTTGCGCTATCATAATATCAATTGGAATGAGTTGAGAGTTTATAGAAATAGGAATAGTTGACATTATTCCCGCATTATACTCGCTTAATTTTTTGGCAAATTGCTTTTGCATAGGAGGTGCCAATTTACTTAAACCAAATGCATGGCTAAAAGCAGTGGCTCCCTTATAATCTTGTTCTTTCACCATATCCAGCCATTTATCCATAGTATAGAAACCTACTTGTCCTTGATCATGCAGATGCATGTCGACATCCACATTGTACTCTCTAGCTATATCCATTGTGACTTGCAGTGATTTTTCGATGTCTTTATCGATGCCTGACGGGTCAAGTCCCCCTAAGATTGTTGCACCAGATTCCAATGCTTGTCTTAATAAGGCAGGCATTTCTTCATGCTCAAGTAAGCCTTGTTGTGGAAACGCGACAATTTCATATGTTACATATTGATCATAAGCTTTAAGTGCTTTTTTAACGGCTTCTAAATTTCTTAATTTAATGTATGGATCAATATTGACATGTGTTCGAATATGATTCACACCATTACTCAAATGCAGTTCAATCATGGCAGATGCCCTCTGTTCCGCAGTTTCAATAAGTTCCTCTAATTCAGCTGCTTCAAGAGCCAATCTCTCGGATAAACTTTTCATAGGACGACAAGCTTTCCATCCTAATGAAAGGTAGGTCTTATCCAAATGATTATGCATGTCTTTGAATGCAGGAAGAGCTAATTTCCCTTCCATATCAACTGCATCTGCGTCCAAGACATTTTCAGTTGCGGGAATAATCGTCTGAATTACTCCTTCTTGAGCAACTTGAATATGAAACAAATCGGTTTTTGTTTGAATGCTACCATCTCCATACGTTGTTTCACCAACTTCTAATCGAACGTTTCGTAGCCAAGTACTCAACGAAATTCCCCCTTTAGCTCTATCTCTTCTTCATGAATTATGTTCCCTTTTGAAATTACTGTCGAAAGCGGACACTGTCTAGCAATTAGATGCGCAGAGCTAACTGCATCAACGAGTAACGCATTGGCTACATCACCAACTTTTGGCCACTGTTGTTCACCATCTTCATTTAATGGTGTTAATCCTCCTGTCGCATATTTCAAGGATTGGCCAATATGCCACTCATCGATGTAGCTAAAACGTTGTACAAACTGATTTAATTTATGGATCGTATCGCCACTTCCAAATGGGGACCAGTGATCAATCAGGCTATCATGCCCAAAAGAAACTTTTACGCCCCGATCATACATATATTTCACAGGAATTGTAATCGGACCCACACCTATTGGAACCGTTGTTGTTACGCTAACATTATTTGCAGCCATTTGATCTAGCAAATTGTCTAATGTTTGTTGTGGTAAGTCCGCTAATGCATATGCGTGACTAAGGGTTACTTCCATTTTGAATGATCTTTGTTGGATTTCATTTAGAATATGTTGGATTTCTAATGCCCCTAATGTGTTTTGTTCATGTAAATGAATGTCAATTGCAACATCATATTTTTCGGCTAATTGAAAAGTTGTTTTTAAAACTTCCATGCTATTACGATCTACTAAAGCGGGGTCAACCCCCCCGATATGAGTAGCGCCCATTTGTAATGCTTTTTCAAGGATTCTTAAAAACTCTGGACCATTCCGTAATATACCATGCTGTGGGAATGCGACGATTTCATATGTTACTTGATCTTGGTAACTTTCTAACACATGCTTTACTATTTCCATATGCTTCGTCTCAATATGCGGGTCAACATTTACATGTGTACGAATATGTGTATGTCCATTTTTTATATAATGCTTTACCATAGCATGAGCTCTCTCTGCAGCTACATCCAGTTGTTTAGGCAATATAGTCGCTTCTTCTTTAAAACGAGTAAAAATCCCTTCTGTAGCTGGAGATGGTGCTTTCCACTCGCCACCGAAGTATGTTTTATCAATATGTGTATGCATTTCTTTGAACGATGGAACGAGTAGTTGCTCTTTAGCATCGACTACTACTGCATCATTTGTTTCAATTGTTGTAGATATTTCAACAAACTTGCCATTTTCAATCAAAATATCAACTATTTTCGTTTCGGTAGCTGTGACAAACGATTGATCATACAAATACCCTGTTTCCAACCGCACATTCTTTAATAATAATGCCAAACCAATCTCTCCTTATATATTTCTTTGTTTTATAGAATAAACTTAAGAGCTTTTAAAACTTAAGTGACTTGCACTCGCTTAATAAATAGAGAACAAATCAGACTAATAATTGCTATGACGACAGCAAAGGTATATGCATTTTGAATGTAATGAATTAAGCCCCCTGCCTGAACAGCAACATCATGAGGAATATTAACGTGAGATAAAAAAGCCATTGCACCGTAGCTGGATAAATATGAAATTCTATCATTAAATGATGTAAAGCAATATTAAGGGATGTTTCACTAAACATGCCCATAAATCCACAAATGACTAAGGAGATTATTAGTGGTACATTTCCCAATGGACTTCTTTGAATGTCAGACATTATATGCCTTCTTCAACTCTTAATTGTTTAAAAACAATACCTAGTTACTACTTCACCATATTAGATTTATTTAATGTTTGTAAAATTCCGATAAATAAGCTCATAGAATAATGATTGCAAAATCTAAAATCCTAGCAACTATTCTGTGAGCATTCTAGTCCATCGATATTTAAATTTAGAATGTCTTACAAACTGACAGAATGATTCAAGTTATTATTTATAGAGTTTATTAGAGAGAACTTGAAACTAATTGCCCTCTGAACATTGTAGCTACTCGCTTGGCTCTCCGTGCAACTGCTTCAGCAGAACAAGAAGCGTCGACCAACACAATATTTGCCTCATCGCCAACTTTTGGCCAAACTTGCTCACCTTCATAATTAAGAGGCGTCTTACCGTCAGTAATATAGCTTAGTGCTTGTGCCAATGAACGTTCATCCACCCAACCAGAAATTTCAGCTAAACGTCCAACATTTTCTAAAATATCTCCATTACCAAACGGTGACCAAACATCAAAAATATTATCGCATCCAACTGCAACAGACACGCCATTTTGTCGTAATAGGCCCATCGGAGGAAATTTTCGATTAATTGGCACACTAGAAATAATAGTAATTCCCGCATCAGCAAGTAATATAGCCATCTCTTCAGCTTGAGATAAAGGGATATCTCCAAGCCCAAAAGCATGACTAATCGATACTTTTCCTTGCAAACCAGCTTCTATTGTTAACTGAGCTAGTTTCTTTATTGTAAAAATCCCTAAATGATTCGGATCATGCAAATGCAAGTCGATTCCTGCTTTTCCTTCTACAGCTAATTCAACCATTGCTTTTAATGAGGCATTAATATCTCCATCCACAGTAGCTGGATCAACACCGCCTACATGTGTCGCTCCATTTTGTAATGCTTTTCTTACTAACTCTCTTGAATCTGTACGTAATAAGCCATGTTGAGGAAAGGCAACAATTTCATGCGTTAATTTCCCCTTATAAGAGTGCAATGCTTTTTGAACTTCTTCTAAATTTTTTAATCCGACTTCTGGATATATATCTACATGTGTACGTACATGCGTAATACCAGATTTCACATATATTCCAAGTAACCTTTCCGCACGTTCCTGTGTGGTCGTTTTCAGCGTAGGAAGAACCTCTTTTTCAATTTCAAGACGTTCAAAGATATTACGCACGGGTGTTACAGAACGCCATCGATCACCAAGCAATGTTTTATCCAAGTGGCAGTGTTTTTCAATAAAAGAAGGAAGTGCCAGTAGATGTTGCGCATTTTCCCTTGGCAAATCATCGTTTATCTCCTCAATAGAAGATAATATTTTTTCTATCTTTCCGTCTTTAATTAGCAAATGGAAACAATCCGTATGTGTAGCAGTTACCACGCCATCTTCGATTTGGAAGCTTGTCTCCAAACGTGTATTTGTTAACCAATAAGTAGAACTCATATCATCCAATCCCTTCTATCAATCATTAAGCATATCCTAAGAATTTAACTCACCCCAGCGCTGATACACCATAATGCAATCTTCATCCAACTATCGGACGATTAGTTAATGTTGTAATTGCTCCAGCTTCCCTATAAATCAATAATGGTTTCTATGTCTCCTTCTGCAGACGCGGAAAATAACCGAAGTTCCAAATTAGTTTCCTCCTTTTATTTGATTGTACAGGTGAACTTTCCCCGTATTTTAGAGTCAAGTTACTTGTGGTAATCATAACAACAAGGTAACTTTAAAAAATCCCTTTCAGATTTATATAGCCAGATTCCCCTTAATAAACATGTTATCATGAGGTTACATATATGAAAAATATTAATAATATTTGTTTTACTAATGTTTTTCATATACCTAATGGAAAGGATGTTAATGATGGATATTAGGCAACTACGCTATTTTATTGCAATTGTAGAAGAAAAGAAGATTTCTGCTGCTGCTAAAAGACTTCATATATCCCAACCACCATTAAGCCAGCAATTGAAAGCAATGGAGACGGAACTCGGTTCAAAATTAGTTGAGCGAAGTGGGAAATATTTAGTAGTGACAGAGGCGGGAAATGCTCTATACAAAAATGCTTTAGAAATAACTCAATTGATGGAGGAAACCAAAACTGAGGTAATGGAAGTCGGGAAAGGCATAAATGGAAGATTAACAATTGGGGTAAATACCTTTTCTGTTAATGGAATGTCGCATATTCTTGAGCAATATCAAAAACAATTTCCAAAGATTACTTATAAAATTCAACAAAATGAATCTTCTATTCTTTGTCAATTAATCAGAGATCGAATTGTGGAATTAGCAATTATCCGCATGCCATTAAATTTGGATGATTTTTCTGTACTCCATCTCTGTAACGAACCTTTTTATTTCATCACATCTAGAAAGCAGACATCATTTGATCAGGAAGTAACACTGGATGAAATTCAACATTACCCACTCCTAATTCCCAGTACAGAGGGTCTAGGTGTGCATTACTTAATACTAGAAGCTTTTTCTCGATTTAAACTCCATCCTAATATTGTTGGAGAATGTTCTGATATCAGTCTTTTGATGGATTTAGTTACAGCAGATTTTGCTGCATCTATTATTCCAGAAACCTTACTTCATTGCTTTCAAGGATATCCAATAAATGCTTATCGGATAACAAGCACAACAGAGTTGACTGGATCAGTCGGATTAATATGGCTAAAAGATCATAGCTTGTCCAAGGCTGCTCAAAACTTTATAGAGATGTTTCAAAATGTATAAAGATTTAGTCTTCAAATACACCAAATTCGATTCTAAATTTAACAAATATCAGTACTTATTAAATTGATATACAGCAAATGCCAAGATTAAAGAGCCTAAGGTGTGGATCGCTTGAATAAAAAAACAATCCACCTGAAAAGTGTTTAAATTTTGTCATTAAATGAAAGAAACTAGAATAGTTGTGATTCTGTAACAACCAGCTAAGTTTGTCACTCGTTTGAATAATTTATAAAAATAATGGATAAATCTTCATTAAACAATAATTAGCATTATTTAAACGAATAATCCCCTTTTAAACGATAAATTATGAGGAAAGCTGTGTCCAAGATATTTATATTATGTAAACTAAAATTATTCGGCGAGGAGGAGGGCTTGGACGTCGATTACCTATAGTGATTCTTGCTTCAGTTCCTAATAATTTTCGTATGAATGATAACTATCCTTTTGGAAAATGGGATGATTATATTATTGATTATAATGCTATGAGCGCTATCGAGATTGAAAACAACCTACTGTTGCCCATCTCGATAACGCTCATAGCTAATATCGGTCACTTATTTTGCAAAGTATGAATTACTTTTTAACATTTTTTGCTTTGTAACCAATAAATAAGATTAAAAACCAAACTGGTGCGACATATAGCGCAACACGCATATCTGGAATAAACGCCATTAACACAATAACCATTAATAAGAATGCTATGGCAATATACGTTGAAAGTGGATAAAGCGGAATTTTGAATTTCAGTTCAGCTACTTCTTCTTTCGTTTTTGACTTTCTAAATTTTAATTGTGCTAATAAAATAATCATCCAGCTTGTTATGACTGCAACTGTCGCAACAGCAGAAATATAGATGAACACTTTTTCAGGTACAACATAGTTTAAGACAACCGCGATTAATAACATCGCTGAAGAAAATAAAATCCCTCTATGCGGACTACCGTTTTTGCTTACTGTTTTAAAATATTTCGGACCATTTTTTTGGACCGATAAATTGTGAAGCATACGTCCTGAACCGTATAAACCACTATTAAATGCAGACATTGCTGCTGTAATTACAACAAAGTTGATAATGTGAGCCGCAGCTGGGATGCCGACATAATCGAAAATTTGAACGAACGGGCTACCTTCTGAACCAACTTCGTTCCAAGGGTAAATCACCATCATAACGCCTAATGCCCCTATGTAGAAAATTAAAATACGCCAAATGATGTTGTTAATAGCTGAAGGAATTGACTTGCTAGGATTTTTTGCTTCTCCTGCAGAAATACCTACTAATTCAACCCCACCGAATGAGAACATAACTAATACGAGTGACATTAAAATACCATGGAAACCGTTTGGCATGAAGCCACCGTGTGCCCATAAGTTATCGAAACCAATTGCTTCCCCTTGGTTGCCAACACCGAAGAAAATAATGGCTAATCCTAGCACGATCATACCGATAATCGCAACAACTTTAATCATCGCAAACCAGAATTCGAATTCGCCATAAGCTTTTACATTTGCTAAGTTTACAAGTGTCATAATGATAAGTATTACAAGGGCAGTTAACCATTGTGGAATATCAGGGAACCAATAGTTAATGTATACACCGACTACTGTTAATTCTGCCATGCCCACGACAATCCACATGAACCAATACGTCCAACCAGATAAGAACCCAGCAAAGTGTCCTAAATATTTATTCGCATACGTACTGAACGAACCTGATACAGGTTCTTCTACTGCCATTTCACCTAATGCCCGCATAATTGTGAAAATAACTAATCCACCAATTAAATAAGCTAGTAAAATAGATGGCCCTGCCATTTGAATTGTTGAACTTGAGCCATAAAATAAACCGACTCCAATGGATCCGCCAAGTGCAATAAGCTGCATATGACGCGTACTTAATCCGCGCTTAAGCTGTGAATCTTCTTGATGATTGTCTTTCATAATGTCATACTCCTAATACGTTTAGATTTTCAAATACTTTGCTTAAAAAAAGGAATAAAAAAAAACGCCCTTTTGGATTAACCAAAAGGACGATTCAACTCGTGTTACCACCTTTAATTTATAAGTAATTCACATTACTTACCTTAAGAAGTACGGTCATTTAGACGATACTCTCGCACATGATTACGGATGCTTACCGGTGTAGCCTACTTAGAATGATCTTTTCGGTACACAGCTCCAAGATGAATTCTCAATCGTTTTACATGCACCTCTCATCAACCGGTAACTTTCTGTTCGTAAAAATAATTGATACTATTTCTTTTCATAGCCTTTGTTCTATACAAATATTTTTGAATTGTTTTTCATTTTACAGAAAAAAATTATTTTGTCAATATATTTTTTAAAATTTCCTCATAATCTGCTAAATTACATATGACATTTTACTATAAAAATACTACTCCCAGGAGCACAAGGAACTTTTACAATAATGTCACGTTTTGAAATATTTCATCCTTTATTCTTTTAACTAGAAAATCACTTTTAAACGTAACACTATTAATGAAAATATAACAAGTATATTTAATACGAACGATACATATATTGATTTTAGTATTTCATTAAAGCAGAAGTTCATAATTATTCTAATAATGAAATTTTAATAGAAGCGAAAATTTTCTATAAAGGTAGGATGATGACAATTATTGAAAAATCTCTTCTTGCTATGGTTATTTTACGCGTATTGTCTGGAAGTATTGAGGTAAGTGCTGGATTTTTAATGCTCAAGTTAAATAGTTTAGAAAAAGCATTTTATATTAATACAATGCTGGCATTGGTTGGTCCAACAGTTTTAATTGTGACGACTGCAATTGCTTTGTTTGGCCTAGCTGATAAAATTCCTGTGATGAGAATCGTTTGCCTATTTACGGGTATTACACTTATTATTCTTAGCTCACATATTAAGTAATGCTAATGAAAATGCAATGACGACTGCTCAATACTCGTACATATCAAGACTTTTTGGGCGTTTCCTAAATTAGGTAAACGAGACTAGGTTCTACAATAGTAGAACCTAGTCTTTTTTATATTTTAAGAAAGAATTTTTGAATCTCTTTCCTGTTAATTATGCCTTTACTTTAGATTCAACGAATTGATTTAAAAATGAAAGGATTTTTTGATAAACAGCAATTTCATTTTCTTTTTTAGAGAACCCATGTCCTTCGTCTTCAAGAAGCATGTACTCGATATCACGACCTTTATCTTTTAAAGCTTGCACGATTTGATCAGACTCCTCTTTCACAACTCGTGGGTCATTCGCTCCTTGGATAACTAACATTGGTTTCACCATCGTTTCTAGATACGTAAATGGTGAGTATTCAATAAGCTTTTGCTTGTCTCGTTCAGGGTTTCCTACCCATCTGTCCATAATTGGCTTCCAGTCCTCAGGAACCGAGTTGATAAATGAAAACAAATCAGATGGACCAAATATATCTACTACGGCTTTGAAATATTCAGCATGTCTACCGTGAAGCAATAAGGCCATGTACCCTCCATAACTTCCGCCCATCAATAAGATATTGCCCTTTTCCGCATAATCATTATTTATAAGCCAGTCGAGACCTGCTACATTATCAAGGCGTGGACCGTGTCCCCAATCTCCTTCTACCATTTTCGTGAAAGCCAATCCATAGCCTGTTGACCCACGGAAATTCGGAGCAAAGATACTATACCCATTTTTTAAAAAGAATTGGAAGGAAGCTCTAAAAAATTTACGCTCGGCAGCTTGCGGACCACCATGTGGCCAAAAGATGATTTCTCCATTATCATTTTCCTTTTTAGCTTTGAAAAATAAGGCCTCTATTTCAAGTCCGTCAAAGGAGGAATAAGTAATCACATCTGGCTCAACTAATTCACTTGGACTTACACCTGGCACTGTGTATTCCGTTAAAGCTGTCCAACTATTTTCCTTAAATTGATAAATATTATGTGGCGTCGTAGCACTTCGTCCTAACAAATACAAACTACCTGATTTTGTAACGATAAGTTTTTCTATGACACTGCATGGTGAAGTTAGTTCTTCCCAATTATTCAGTCGTAAATCATACATGTATAAATGATCTTCTACACCTTTTTCACTGATTACATACAAGTACTGATTTTCTTTGTTATATTTCAACCTAGTAAAGCTTTCATTCTCAAAATCTTTCAATTTTACAAATTCGTTTGTCTCTAAATTATACGAAGCCAAATACGTAAAATCAGCATCATAGTTCGTTAATAAATAGATGAGCTCATCGGATACAAACACTGCGTCACTAACCGTATGTTGCTGATTTGTTGGTGGTGTCAGGAGAATATGTTCCTCTCCTCGTTTAGCGTATAGTAATGTATACGTATTCGAGAAATGTTTATAGTAGAGGGCTACCTTTTCATTCGGGCTAAAATCGATTAAATAAGTGGGCGCATCTTCACCAATAAGAACCGTTTCTTCCTCACCTGTTACCAAGTCATAAACATATGCATTTAAATACAAAGGATTTCCTTTCGAAGATGTATAATAAAGCTTATTCCCATCTTCGGATAAAATTGGCATGGAATTACGGGTACCTTCTTCATAAATAATCTTTTTCATTGTTCCACCTTGAAGTGGAATTCCATAAAATTGCGTATTTTCGTTTCCATTTTGATCAAAACCAGCAATGATAAACCGTCCTTGTTTATCATAGAGAAGGCCCTGGCAGCTTTGGTCTATAAAAGTAAGCGGTGTCGGGAACGTATTTGGTAAATTCATGCCCCATAAATTATACTTTCCACTTAAATTTGTACTGAAAACTAGTTGTTCTTCATCTGGACTAACCGCAAAATCTCCAATCGAAAATGTTCTTAAAAACTGTTCTACATCTGGTTTAGAAAAAGATATCATAATGAAAACCTCCTACTTTTTTAAATTGAGTGAAAAGTCTATCTATTTATAAAATACCATTATTACTCTTCAATGTATAATACGTGATAATAAGATATAAGAATGGCTTCTACATCTTCATATATGTATGTAACTTTTAAGTTATGAACATAAAAGATGGACTTTGTTGTTTTATTATTATGAAATTCTAATCTTCTTTCATTTTATATTGTTAATGTTAGGTTATAAGCGAATTAGTTAAGGGAATACTAATATTCAACAAAAAAGAAGAAAGGAGATTGTCATTATGCTACAAAATTTCGAGGTAATTACACCGTTGTTTGAAGGAAACATCCACGAACGTTTTCAATTTAAAATAAACATTGAGGGGATTGATTATCGAGGAATCTATCATGATAATGAAGTGCAATGGTTCCAACCACAACCTCATAGTAAAATTAACAAAGATCAACTTAAATCCATCGAAGCTTACGTTCATAATTTGAATAATTAACGTTTATTACACTGTCAAGCGTGGCTATCTAGTAGCTGCGTTTTTTATGTAAATTTATTGCTACTCAACCGTATAAGTAAAATACTTACACAAAATAAAAAATAGCTCATAACTCATTAAGTAATATAAAGTTGTTCCACTGGATTTGTTGTATACGGTTAAGAACTGCCAACACATTGGACTACTATTGCCGAGAGGATAAAAGAAATCAATAAATAGCAAAAAGCATAAGCTTGTTATGCCTACGCTTTTCGCTTTTCAAAATTAATGTTCAGTCATCGTTATTCTTTTACAAGCTATTTTTGCTGCTGGAGTTCCAACGCCAGCCTCTAGGGCTGCATCTACTGAATCTCCCCAAGAACCACTGCTAGCCTTTATTTCGTTCCCAGCTGTCAAAACTCCCTCTGCTACAATTTCAATACACTCGTAATAGTCTGGATTAGGGTTACTACTAAGATACTTTGCAGCTAGGTCGTCTGCTTTCTTTTGTATTGAAACTCGAGCTGGTTCAGCCAATGAGCTAAAAACACTCTCAGCTTGCCCACCAAAATAGACAATTCCATCGTTAATGTCTCGACCAGTACGAGGTGTTTCTCCCATTTCAGATGACATATTTAGTCCTCCCAAACCTTTAAATTTGAACTACTGAAGTTCATATATATTTTATCCAACGGAGATTGTTCTTATCCAGCTACTCATTCTTATTGGTTTACTAGAGTCCATCTTTTTCCCAAGGTACAACTCTTATGACTTTAATTCTAATTCAATAGCTTCCCTTACAGTAATATACTTCGCTTTTGTTACTATTTCAGGTATTTTTTAATTTGCTGCTTAAAATGAAAAAAACTTATTTAACGATCTACTATCTTTGAATGTTCCTATTGATAAAAATTGAAAAAAAGCTATAAAAGCACCTCCCTCGATTGCTGAATCGAATTGGAAGTGCCTCGTTGATTAAATATATTTAAGAGCTAAGTTAAACAACTCAATTATTTTGTAAAATCAATAACCATACGGCCTGTAATTTTACCTTGTTCCATTTCTTCCATGATTTCATTAATTTCTTCGATTTTACGTAATGTTACTTTTGGAACTACTTTACCTTCTGCAGCAAATTGGAATGCTTCTTGTAAGTCTTGACGAGTTCCTACCAATGTGCCAATTACTTGAATACCATCTAGTACTAAACGTGGGATATCTAAATCCATTTTATCTACAGGTAAACCAACTGCAACTACGCGTGCGCCAGCTTTTACAACATCAATAGCTTGGTTGAACGGCGTTTTAGCTACAGCTGTAATCACTGTTGCATCTAAACCTTTTCCATCTGTCAGTTCTTTCGCTTTTGTAACGGGGTCTTCATTTAATAAGTTAACAACTACGTCTGCCCCTACTTCTTTAGCAAACGCCAGTTTATCATCATTTATATCAAATGCAATTACTTTTGCACCATAAACATGTTTCGCGTATTGTACAGCTAAGTTTCCTAGACCACCAATACCAAAAATCCCTATCCATTGTCCAGGACGGATATTAGACACTTTCACAGCTTTATAAGTTGTTACACCTGCACACGTTACAGAAGAAGCAGCTGCTGGATCTAAGTTATCAGGAACTTTTACAGCATAATCAGCTGATACGATAACTTGTTCTGCCATTGCACCATCAACTGTGTACCCTGCATTTTTAACGTCACGACATAATGTTTCACGACCTGTCGTACAATATTCACAGTGACCACAGCTCTCATACATCCATGCGATCGATACACGGTCACCAACTTTTAATGAAGTAACATCTTCAGCAATTTCAATAACTTTACCAATACCTTCGTGTCCTAGAACAATCCCCGTGACATCACCAAAATCGGCATTTTTAACGTGTAGGTCTGTATGACATACACCACAATATTCTGTTTGCACTAATGCTTCACCAGGCTGTAATGGTCTAAGTTGTTTCTCTTCTACACTTACTGTTTTGTCTTTCGTTACGACTGCTGCTTTCATAATTAAAATGCCTCCTTAAAAATAAGAAATTCATGTTAATTAACAAACGTGCATGCACTTAAATGTAGATCCATTTTCATTTTATTAAGGATTTTATTTGAATACAATATGTTTACATAAATTCGTAAAAAATGAGTCTAGCTTCTTAGAAAAATGCTATATTTTAAAATAATTTGAATATTTTATTAATTGAACAAAAGGTTGGTTGTGATTTTATTTTACATTGCTATATCTACATTGGAATGCAAAAAGTTCAACAGAAAAGGACGTTTATCGCACTTACATCATCATACCTCGTTAGCTTAAGTAAACCGTCACAGTCTAAATTATCTTCCCTCCCTTCATTAACTTTGTTCTAGCAAAATGAAATATAAAGTTATTCAAGTGGAATTTTAATAATTGGTAATTGAATATCTTCCTTCTTTGTTAATGTTTTTTCATCAACAATTCGTATCGACGGTGTAAGAATTAATGTTTGAATAGCGGTATCGGGAACGAATAATTCTATGTATCCATTTACACGTCCTGAATCACTTTTAAAGCTTGATGTTCCTATATCCTCATAGACATTTCCTACATTATCTTTAATCTCAAACATTAAAAACTCAGTATTCCACTCTAAGTTACCCTCAAAATACAGCGCCGTTGCATATTTTCCCTTTGTTAATTGGTTAAACACTAACTGGTATTGTTCATTACCAAATGGAATGTTTAGCTTTTTTGAATGGGCTTTAGTTGGTGAAAGCTCTAATTGGTAAGCCCAGTCCCCTTCAATAAGGGTTGTATAGTCCATGCCTTTAAGTACTTCGGGGCTCCATTGTACACTAATTGTTTTATCGATCACTTCATCTGAAACTCTTGCCGTAAACATACCAATCAACGTATAATCATCTTTTTTAATAATCTGCTGACTTTGTACGTTTACAGTATTCCCATTCACTTCTAACTGTTCTAGCCAAAATAAGGGGTTTCCATTGATCGGTTTATCAAGTTTCATTTCATAACTTATCGATACGATGCTACCATCAAAAAAAGCTTCGGCTAATTCGATTGTAGAACCATTACTCTCATCTAGTTGATTAATAATTGTACTGTAGTCACTAAATACTTGTAATTGTGGACTGTTATTTACTTGTATTAATTGTTGAATAATTGGTAGTCGGTCAGCCACTGCAGGTAGCCAAATTGTACTGCTCGTAACTATTATGGCTGTCATTGCGATAGCACTTAACCATTTGATTTTATTTTTAGCGCGTTTCTTTGATACACGTAAAATACGTTTCTCTATGTTTTTCATTTCCCAATCTGAGATTTCAACAGGTTCTATTTTATCAATATCGATTCGAATAAAGTCTTTTTCACTCATCTAGATACCCCCCAGCTCATCTCTTCTTTTAACTTAAGCTTGCCACGATATAAACGATTTTCGACGGCTGCTTTAGAAATATCAAATATCTCGGCTATTTCTCCATTGGAATAGCCCAAGTAATATTTCAGCAAAAAAATTTCCTGATCCGTTTTATTTAAGCCTAAAATTTTGATAAACAGTTGCTCTTTTTGAAGTTTTTCTTCTACGATACTTTCTGGTAAAGCATTTACACTTGATATTGATGGGAATAATTCTGTTGTTTTCGGCTTATTTTGAAGCGCACGATATGTATCAATCGCTTTATATTTTGCAATAACACCTATCCATTTTTTAAAATCATCCTCATTACCAGTAAATTGATAGCTTTTTTGCCAAATGATATGAAAGACATCATTTATACATTCTTCAATCGCCGTTTGATTAGGTTGTAATACTTTTAAGACAATCGCTTTAACATATCCTCCATATACGTGAATTACTTCCCTTAAAGCAAATTCATCCTTTTTGTGTAGCCGTTCAATTAATGCAAACATAAAGTGATACTTCCTCCTTTCTTTTCTACAAGTAATAACGAGCAAAAGATAGAATACTCTCATCTATTGTTTCCCGTTCAAATTGAGATGGATAAAAAGCTTGAATACGTATGTTATGTAAAAAAACCTCCTGATAAAGAAAAAAGAGTTGCATATGCAACTCTAATCATTAAGCATCGCTATCGCTTCAGGGAGACTACTAAAAACGAAAAGTTTAAGAATATGCCCTTGTATAGCTCATTGAGCTTTGTCGTCAGCCGAAGGGCCATAGCTGCCTGGTATCGGTATATCAAGAAGGCGCAAGTATACCCCGAGTTGCGCACGGTGATGTACCATGTGACTTATACCAAACGTACGTAATGCAATTGCTCGTGAATCACGGTGAATGATATAATCACCTTGGCGTAGCGTCCATTGTTCACTAAGGGTTTGCTCGTCACATGCTGCAAGTAACTTTTCTAACTTGCCGACATTCGCATCGAACTCATCTAGAAAATCAGATCGTTTTTCGAGTGCTTCCCGCTGGAGTGGCACTTTAGAAAGATCTAGCTCTGGGTACTGAATAATGGCGATTTGCCAGTTCAGTAAGTTGATCAGGTGCGTAGAAAGCCCGCCAAGCGTCATAGATTTGTCATGCGGCTTCCATGTCATATGTTCCTCTGGCAAGCGTTCTAGAATACGGCGCGTATTAGCCAGTTCTTGTGTAACGTCGCCGACAATTAATTGTATACTCATAAATGCCTCTCCTCCTTTTTTATTATCAGCATACTATAAATTCCATTTAACTGTAAATGACCCTAAAATATGTTTTTTCACTTTTGAATACTGCGTATTTGACTTAAAAAATAAAGAAAAACAAGCAACCATAATGAATGGATTGCTTGTTTATAAACTATATCGACCGTACCTTAACATAGGTGAATTGCAAGACGTTGATATGTTTTCTAGTTAATAATCACTCTTCTTCTTCGAGCAAAATCACACTTTCTAAATTAATGACAAATCTTCTTAGTTCTTTTGCGACTTCATTGTTTATATTCCCTGCTTGATACCATTCGTTTATTAGGCTTCTTTGCGCTTCAATTGCTATTAAAGCTAAATATTCTTTTGTTTCTTCTTTTTTTGAGGCATCCATTTTATAAGTAGCATATTGCATGTGACGATAGTACATCGCTACTTTTTGCGCAATATCTATGGAATGTTCGTTCGTTTCTTGCACGTGGCTCACGATGGAAGAGGATACATAGTCTGTTAAATCTTTCTTAACCTTATTTATTTGCTCTACAATATCGATAGGAAGTTTGCTTAATTTTCGTTCATGTATAAAATTACGTAGACGACGTTTTAATAAAGTAAATGAGCGGTTATTTAACATATCTTTTCTTTCTTTCAGAATATAGTTAATTTCCTGTTGAATTGTTTGATTAAATCCGTGCTCAGTCATATATTGACGGGTATAAAATATTTCTAATTCCATCCCAACTTGCCTAGCTTCCAGTATTTTTTGCTTGTAAGTTTGAAGTATTGTCTCTGACTGTTCTAGTTCTATATTTAATAACATTGCGTTATATTGATTTATTAAACTTAGTGCTACAGGAGCGTTTTCTTCATCCGTTTCAAGTTGAATACTTTGAATAGCATGTTCGATCATTTTTCGTTTTTCCTTCATCAAATTAGACTGTTGTATTGCTTCCTGTTTGTTTAATAAAGGTAAAAAGATCGTTGCAATGATTAGAGTGAATAATATTACCCCAGCTGCTAAAAAGAGGAGTAATTGCCGCTCAGGAAAATTTTCTCCTTTTTCGGTTAGGAACGGTAACGATATAATCCCTACCATCGTAATCGTTCCACGAACTCCTACAAGTGTTGTTACAATATGATCTTTAAATGTTAAAGTATCTTCACTCTTAAATAGCTTTTTATCCAAAAGGTCGAAAAACATCGTCCAAATAAAGCGGATACCTAATACCATCACACCAATAACCACTACATAAAAAATAAGAACACTATTGTTTATTTCTTCACTTACGAGAATAAATTTTGTTGCAGTAGGTAGCATTAATCCAAGTAAAATAAATATAATGCCATTTAATGAGAATGTTAGGATAGACCATACATGTTGTGTTACTACATGTTCTTGTGCAATAACACTTTCAGCTTTTTCTTTAATAATGGTTGCAATAATGCCTCCTGCTACGACAGATATTACACCAGATGCGTGAAAAACTTCTTCTGATAGGAAAAATAAAATAAAAGGTGCTAGTACTTGTAGCAATACGTAAAATGTTACATCTATAATTCCTATGCGGCGTAATTGAAGGCGAATCCAAAACAGAAATAATGCACCGATTATCCCTATAAGTGCGCCTAAAAAGAACATGTACATAAAGTCAATCGTTGCTGATTTTATTGAAAAATAACCTGTTACAATCGCTGCAACGGCATATTTAAACGCAATCAATCCAGATGCATCATTGATTAATGATTCGCCTCGAACTAAATTCATGATATGTTCTGGAATATGAACGCGTTTGGCGATGCCGTTTACTGCGACTGGGTCAGTTGGCGATAAAATAGCCATTAATGCAAAGGCAGCTGCCAATGGAATTGAAGGAATCATCCAATGTACAAATATACCGCCAACAATCGTTGTTAACAATACTAAAACAATCGCATTACCTAAAATAGGTAACCGCATCTTCCATAATTGTTCTCGTGGAAAATGCGCTCCATCATAATAAAGTAACGGCGCAATAAACAATAATAAAAACCATTCTGATTCAATCTCGATGGAGAAATCTTTTGCTAGTATAGCAACGACAATACCAACTGCTATTTGAATAAGCGCAATTGGTATGAATGGAACATAATGTGCTAGCACATTTGTAACTAATAATAATACGAGGAGAAATAATATTGATATGAGAATTTCCATGTACAGACCCCTTTTTTTGTAAAGCATTCTAAATTTTTTACAAAACCAACTTAATTAGAATGAATTAAATTCGTCTAGACTTATAAACTACCCAAAATTGTTCTTCTCTACTGCATAAATGTGTATATCTATTGTTAGCTTTTGAAAAATGACAGTGTTTACACTTATTTTTCCCCATTACAATGTGTTTATAGCCGTTTCCTTGAGGGGAAGCGGCTTTTCTTTATAAAAACTGAGCCTTCGTATGATTTTGATAAGTACATTAATATGCAGTATACCCTGTTCGATAGATTTTTTTATTTGATGAAGGCTTGTGAAATGGCTGAATACAACACAAATGTCGATGCGGAGTGAATAAATGGTAGATAATTTAAAATGAGGTAATTTTTAAAAGTGACGAAAAAATAGTGAAAAATAAATACTAATATAATAAAATTAATATTGTTGTAATTAACAATAGTACTAATCACCCCCTTTATTGGGTGTATTAGGAATGAATGAAAAAGGATGTTGGTTTATATTTATCCTGTTACGGGTAAATGCCAGCGAGATAGTTAATTATGGAAAAAAAGGAGTGTGCTACAAATAATGCCGAAAAATCTTTCTAAAACTAATCCCCAATCTAGTATTAAAGGAATGGGTAAAAAATTTATATCCTCTTCTCTTGCTCTAGCAATTGGGTTTGGTCTTTTAGGTTCTGCAGAGAATGTTTATGCAGGAACTGCTTCTTCCCCAGATGTTTATGTAAATGGTAAACAAATTACGTTTACATCCGATTCTGCTCCAGAACTTTTGAACGGCACAACAATGGTACCGATTTCACAAATTATCCCTTCGATGGGTGCTACAGTTGTTTATAATGGGGCAACTAAGGAAAGCACAATTACAGATAATGATGGTACGGTAATTAAGGTAACTGTAGGAAGTAAAACAGCTTATAAAAATGGGGTGCCATTTACACTGCCTCAAGCTCCTTATATAAAAGGTGGCAGAACAATGGTTCCAACTAGAACATTCTCTCAAGGCTTTAATAATACAGAAGTGAATTGGGATGGGTCGCCTAACTTTGTTGTAGGTATTGTGCATGATACGTTTAAATTTCCGATTATTATGTATCACAGCATAAGTTCAACTGCACCAACTGGGACTGGGTCAGGAGCAGAAATGCCGACTTCTCAATTTGCAGAGCAAATTGCTGCACTTAAAAATGCTGGATTTGATGGTATCTCATTTGACGAGTACCTAACATATAAAACGACTGGCAACTTACCTTCAGGCGTTGATAAGCCGATTATTATTACATTTGATGATGGCTATGAAAATAACTACACAGAAGCGTTCCCAATACTACAACAGTATGGTATGAAAGCAACAATGTTTGTCGTTACAAGTCAAATGGGACAAACTCCTGGTTCTTTAAAGCATTTTGATTGGAACCAAGCTCAAATAATGAAAAATTCAGGTTTAATCGATATTCAAAGCCACACACATGATCTTCACAAAAAGCATGATGGAGTAACTGGTCCTGCCAGTCAAAGCTTACTTTCAGCACCATACTACAATGAAACTCAATCACAATATGAAGCTCGTATTAAAGCCGATTTACAGGCTTCCTATAATGCTATTAAGAACAACATAGGAATCGGCAATACACAAACCCTTGCTTATCCATATGGCCAAACGAATGCAACTGTTGAAAAAGTAGCATTAGAAGTAGGATTTGATTTAGCTCCTACAGTTAAATTTGGTGTTGCCTTTAAGGATTCTCCTAGACACCAACTAGACCGTATTACAGCTAATGAAGGCCAATCAGGCTCATCTTTATTAGCTGAAATTGATCAATATTCATATTAAACTACTTGTTTATAAAACGAAGGCTGATTTTTCATCAGCCCTTAATTTTTAGAATAAAAAACAACTAAGGAGCGTTTATTTTGAAAAATAACAAAATGAAAAAGGTTTTGGCTTCCGTTCTAGCAGCTGGACTCATCTTATCTAGTCTCCCTTTCTCAAAAGCGGAAGCAGCTATTCCTGAAGTAGCTAATCCAAATAAAACCGTTATGCTAGTGCCATTGGATGACAGACCTATGAACACGGATACGGTTAAAAAGGCAGCAGCAGCGGCTGGTCTTAAATTAATCATGCCACCTAAAAGTATTATAGCTACTAGCTTACAAGAAGATTATACAGGGACTGGGTCACATGGCGGTGATGCCTCTGCAGTTATTCAATGGATTAAAGATAATGACCATTTAGCAGACGGATTTATCTTTTCTGCTGATATGATTCACTCTGGTGGTTTAGTGGAATCAAGAAGATTATCACCAGCGTACTCTACTTCCCAAGGGACTTCTAATCTAAATATTATTGATGAAATTGATAAAGCTTTCCCTAACAAACCGATTTATGTTTTTGATTCAGTAATGCGTTTTGCTTCTACCCTTGAGTATGAAGGTTTAACAGAGAAAGATTATGAAAACTTCCGTACATTTGGAAAAATACCTCGCAACCTTAATTCTTCAAGCCATGCGAATGTTAAAGCTAACTATGATGTTGCTTATGCTAAAGATAACCCAGCTGGAGGCGGAAAAATTCAATTTGCGAATATTTCTGAAGCAACCAAATCCAAATATTATGCAGCGAGAGCGAGAAAGTTTGATTTAAATAAGGTAGTTGTTGACAAAACAGCTACTGGTAAAATTGATTATGCCGTTTTCGGTGTAGATGATTCAAATACTTTAGAAAACACAGTACAAACAAATGAGATTAATTGGCTAACATGGCAACAAAATAACGTCTTAGGGGTTGCTAAATCAAGAATTGTATCTGATATTGACGGTATTTCATTAAACTTATTAGCTCGTATGACGAAAGAACTTTACAACCAGCCTTCTTTAAAATACTATGTTGAATATTTTGGAACTGACGGAAAAACAACTGTCATTAAAGATGAATACGCTTATGAGAATGTACACGCTACTTTAAAGAAACAAATTGAAATTAACGGTGGTACGTATGTAACTGATAAAAACTCAGCAGATGTAAGTATTCTAGTTCTAAGTCCTGCTTCAATTTATCGCGGTGCCTTAGTTTCGGCTTATGAAAGCAATATGGTAAACAGTATACCTACAGTTGTGTTGGATTTTTATAGCGCTCATGCTGATAGTTATATTATGAGCAACATATTGGCAGGAACTAATGCTTCTCGTATGCTTGCGTATTCTGCTTGGAATACATTAGGAAATCGTATGGGCATTGCTTTAGGAACAGCAGGTTCAAGAATGAATTTTATGAAGTATGAAACTAATCCAACTAAACTAAGAGATGCTTCAAAAGCGTTTGCTTCTTTGTCAATTGACCGTATAATAGAAGATTATAGTTACAAATCGAATCGACAAGAAAATGTTAAAAATGAAATTATAAATACGTATAAAGGTAACGAATGGAATATGAAAAGTGGTGTGCCTGGTCAGTCTAGTACGATGTCTGCTTCTCAAATAAAAGCTATAGATAATTTCATGCTTACTCAAATGCAAGCAGCCCAAAATGAGGTTGTCAAATCTTTTTCTGGCCGACGTGTTATTGAAAAAATTAATGGACCTCGAAGCTTAGGTTTAGTGTTCTTTAGTTCTGCGCCTACATTAACTGATTCAGATGTTAGTCTTCCTTGGAATCGTTACTTTGAAGCCCAAATAGACACTGGAGCATCTAATTTATACGATTAAATAAAATGAAGAGCCTTATTACATTTAAGTGTAGTAAGGCTTTTTTAGATGCGTCACCTATTACAAAGGCAACATGTCTCCGCTTCTCCATCCGTAGCCCCTTATTTAGTAGTTATGAAAAAGTCATGAAAAGCGATTACTCCCCTTTGATAGAATCACTCGTGCAGGATTAAGCTCGTAGCAAGTTCCCCGCTTCCAATAGGAAAATGCTTAATAAGCTATTAAACATGAATATGTCTAAGAAAATATTCAATTCCATTGGTTCATACAATTCATTAAGAAAAGATTTATTGATAAGGATGTACAAATTGCTTTATTAAAGGAGCGATGTTGTGAAGAGTGAAAAGGCTAATTTTTTAGAAGATATAAGGATTTCAGTTGTTATACCCGCTCATAATGAAGAAAAGTACATTGGAAAATGCTTAGAATCTGTAATAGAAGCTTCCAAATTATTAAAAGATCAGGTTGAAATCATTGTTGTGTTAAATCGATGTACAGACCGAACAGAAGAAATTGCTAAAACATATCACTGTATAACATTAAAAAATAATGATAAGAACCTTTCGAAAATTAGAAACGCTGGAATTAAAATCGCTAGAGGTGAAATTATCGTTACAATTGATGCGGATACGCAAATGAATGCACATGTATTGTCTAAAGCCGTGGACAACTTAATGACTGGAAAGTACATTGGTGGTGGCGTTACAGGGAAATTTGAAAGAATGTCTTTAGGAATTTTTGTTTCAACTTTGTTATTAATTGGGCCACTACTCTTTAAATATGGAGCAATTTCAGTCGGTATCTTTTGGTGTTATAAAAAAGATTATGAATCCATTAGTGGATTTAATGAAAATATGCTTATGGCGGAAGATGCAGATTTTGCAAAACGATTAAAAGTATGGGGAAAAAAGAATGGGAAAAAATACGGGACGATTCAAAATGGGATGATAACTTCAAGTAGAAAGTTTGATAAACATGGCGACTGGATTTTACTAAAACGGCCGAAAATCATTTTAGCTTATCTAAAAGGAACAGACTATAAATATGCGGATGAAGCCTATTATGAAAATCATGATAGATAACAAAATACGATTGCTCAAACTAATAATCGCGTTAGGCTATGGTAAATCTTCTTAATGATAAGCGTCTACTAATCCGCTCCAACAACTCTACATTTTTGTGCTTCCATATAATATTCGTGTTTTGCTCAACAGACAATGTCTCCAGCTTGTGAGCAAAGAGCATTTTTGGTTGTTTTATACGAACATTAAACAGATTTTGAATTATAATAATTCGTGTTTTTCTTTAAATCGTTTGTTTAAATCATCAATTATACGATATTGCAAAAAATTATGCCCTTCTTTGCTGATTATCAAATATACATGAACAATGCGTATTTGACAAAAGTGTGAAAAAAATATAAAAATGGGTATATATAGTTTAACGCAACAAAAAAAGAGGTGAAGTAAGGTGAACATAAAAAAAGGTATTATATTAATGATTTGTTCTTTATGGCTAGTTGCATGTAACGATACGAAGGAAACAACCACTATTGAAATTCAAGAACTAATTAATTTCGAGGATGTAAGACCTGATACATTCCAAACAATATCCGATGCGAAAGATATTAAAATAATAGAGAAAACAATAAAAAAAGCGAGAGAATTTGGAGAAGTAGACAATGAAATCGTTCCGCAATATAAGATAAAAATTAACGATGACGAATACTACTTATGGATAGACCAAACAGTTACAGGTACAATAGCAAACGTAAACGAACGAAATATGTTTTACAATATACTAGCTACCGATGAATTTAAAGAAGCGATACATTACCCGAATGACAAATAATTTTTAAAAAGAGCCTTTCTATAGTAAAAATTAGAAAGGCTCTTTACATTGCGTATAGTTTATCGTTCCTGCCTTAAAATACTTTGTATCAAGAATTTAATCAATTGTTCCTGTAGTTTTTAAATTGACGTCAACTGTGACATCAAATGGTAATGTAGGATAAGCATTTTTCCACTTATTAATGGTGCCCTTTTGATGTAATTGCATAGTTCGGTATCTCAATCCAAATCCAAAAGGATCAAGTTCTTCCTCTTGAAGGGTAATGAAAAATTTTTCTAATTCCTGTTTTATTTCTCTCGCAGCTAATTTATTATAGTCTTCCAATTTATCCATTAGTAATGTCTTGTTTGACTGGCTTATTGTTCCAGACATCTCGACATTAACTTTTATAGATTGCGGTTGCCCATTTTCTTGAATAATATCGTATGTCATTTTAGTAGTCATCATATTTATTAATAGTTTAAAACCGTCGCTGTCGAGTCTAAAACTATATCCAGGAATGCTGTTTTTAAGAGCATTAAAAGCTTGCGTATATTTAGATGAAAGTTCAAGTGGTTTTCCATTATCCCCGACAACTAATAATTTATTTACAATTAATTGTGTACCAGGTTTGTTCATTTCAACGATAGGTAGTATTGGATCTATCCCTTTACTGTGAAAATCTCTTCGTATCTCATATAAATAGACAGAAACGACATATGGACTATCATTGCCCGTTTCACCAAAAAACTTAGTTAACGGAGACGCTACTACTGATTCCCCTTTTGGTAAGGTTCTTAAAACCTCTTCAGCAGACTCTCTAGCAGCCCCTATATAGGCAATAGATTGGATATCCCCTCTTCTAAATAAATAATCCATAAAATTTTTCAAATTCTCTTCTAACAGGATTTCGTTAATTAAAATAACCTTTGCATGTCCAAACTCTAAAACCTTATCTGTATGAGTCTCTAATATTTGGATAATCTCTCCGATATTATCTCCCTCATGCACTAAAAATTGATAACTTGAACTAGTATTACTCTTTGATTTAATGGATACAGGTATCGCTAATTTCAGCGTAACTCTATATTCCCCTTCATCATTTTCGGCAGGGTCAATTCCAATCCCAGTAACAAATACTCGGTTATCAATATCTTTAAAGCCACAGCCTGAAAGGAAGCTTATAACGACAATCATCATAGCAAAATATTTTATATGTGCCATTATAATTTGAGCCTCCGTTTAGCAGTTAGTAAACTGACGATTAAAACACCGTAAAATAACGGTAATAAGTCATAAAAAAGCACTGATAATTTCACTAACTCAAATTCATTAATTACCCGTGTCGTAGCGATTGCAATAATCCCAAATAGAAGAACAACTAAAAATGGTGTCAGATTTGTCTCTTTCCATTTGAATTTTTTAAAATGAAAAATGCTTTCAAATAATTTTAACGACACATACCAATGTATCAGTAAGCTAATAAAGGCAACCGCAATAAATACGATGACAAAAAGAAATGTGACGCGTTCAATAAGTGAGTATTTCATACGTACTGAATCACTTGTAGTAATCCATGGAAACGTAAGATTTTCAATTTGCTCAAAGCCATTAAATCCAATCGGTATGAAATAGGTTGTAAATAAAGTAAAGGCACCTACAATAGCTAATGTGGCAAATTGCTTTATGCCTGCTTTTTTCTTTATTTGAATGTATTTATTAAAAATAATGATGTTCACTGCGCCAATAAAAATATACATAGATGCTGAAAAGGAATTATAGCTAGGATAATCATTGATGTACGTAAATGCAATTTTGACAAAGTCCCATTCTAATTTTGGCTCAGTATATATTTTTATAATTAAAAAGATAATGACAGGTAAAAAAATAATCAGTATTAGCTCTGTCATATAAAGTACACTTTTTTCTTTTATAAACAATCCAAAAGAAATAACTAATAAAAATGCCAGCGTTGTAATAGTAATAGATGTTTCATAGGACAAAAATGTATTAAACATAAAAACATACGTTGTAAGCGTAATGAGCCCCGCTACAAACCATGAACAGCCAAAGTATAATAAGACAGGATAATAAAACCATTTAGGCATACTCTTTTTCATTATTTCTGGTAAGGTCATATTTGGGAAGTAACTAAACAAATTAATAACAATGATCGTCAGAATAACGCCAAAAATGACTGCAATTATCATGGATAATATAACACCATTTGTACTTTCTCTCATTAATATTCTTGGCACAGATGCTATAAGATTTGTAACCATTGTGACAAGTATAAAGTAATATAGGTACCTGCTCATCCTTTTGATCGCACCTCTAATTCCTTCCTATCTGACCGCCAATAGACTTTTAAATAGGGCTCACCAAAACTCCGTTTATTGACTAAGAACATTAACAGCCATAAAGAACCTAAAATTAACCCCATCATACCGAACAGCGTCGTATAGATCACTAATAAATATCTACAAATGCGAATAGAAAAACTCATCTCACTAATTGGGATGACAAAGCTCGTAATCGCAACAGCTGACACAATAATAATCATAATATTGGATGCTAATGTAGCTTCAGTAACCGCAGTTCCTAAAATTAGGCCACCAACTGTCGTAGCCGTTGCACTAATAGCCTTTGGTAATCGTATACTTGCCTCTGTAAGAAACTCCATAAAAATAAGCATAAATATTACTTCGATAAAGGACGGATATGGAACGCCAACTCGACTACCAGCAACAGTAAGGGCCAATTCCGTTCTTGGAATATCAGGCGTATAAGAGGTTATCGCAACATACATAGCTGGTAATACAAAACAGACAAATAAACCGATATATCGGAGAATCAATGTAAATGAAGTGATCCAATAAGTATGATAGTTATCTTCCATCGATGTCATAAAGTCAAAAAATACAACGGGAGCAATTAAAGCTTGAGGACTCCCATTTAACATAATTACCACTTTTCCTGCCGCAAGATTATAAGAAATACGGTCAGGTCGCTCCGTTAGAATAGTAATAGGAAAAAGGGAAAATTTAGAGCCATTTAAGTGTAGCTGTAATTCTCCCGTCGATTGAATAAGTGGGATATCTAGATTTTCTATTTGTTCTTGAATGTTTTGAAGAACCGATTGCTTTACTGTTTTTTCATCATACATAATGATTAAAGTCTTATGACTTTTTCCTTTTAAAGCATGCGTGTCATACTTTAATGTTGGTTCATGATAACGTTGGCGAATGATGTTTAAATTCGTCTCAATATCCTCGCTTAAAGCGGTTTGGGGACCGTATACAGTTGGCTCAATGATTGTTTGCTGTAAAGCCATTGTATTTACTAATTTAATATCAATTAAATAAAACGCATCATTGATTGCTAATAGGAGATACCCCTTTGTTATTTCGATTAGAAGCTCTTCCCCAAATTGCATATTTGTTAAGTTTGGTAACGATTCAATATAGAATGTAAAACTTTGATTTGATTTCATATCGAAAAAAGGTTTTATCAGCATATCATGCAATTTAGCACCATCTATTGCTGATTTTAAGTAAAAGATAAATACCGTATTGTCTTCTATTTGTAAAGTTTTTAAGCTTATATCATCAGAAGGAGAAAACTTTTCAGATAGCTCAATCATTAACGGAGGAAATTTCGAATTAGCCATATTATCCAAGCAATATACACCTCCATGTAAATATTTGATTTAGTATGAATAGGTTAACCGTATGCACTTTATACTAAACGTTCTAATCGCTCGTTTCTTTCGGAATTATAGGTTAAAGGTGAATGGCTGTAGAGGTGCCTTAATCCACTAGATTTTAAGAATCTACATAATATTCATGGTATAAATAAGAAATAAAAAAAAGAATGTACGTCTATGGAAATACGCCAGCTAGAATACTTTAAAGTACTATGCGATGAACTTCATTTTACAAAGGCAGCTGAAAAATTAAATATTTCTCAACCAACGCTAAGCCATCAAATTAAAGTATTAGAAATGGAGCTCGGCATTCCACTTTTTGATCGTATAGGGAAAAAAATTGCGATTATAGATGCTGGGAAAATATTACTTGAGCAATGTATACATATATTTCGAGCAATTGATAATACAAGCAATCAAATCATTGCCTTGAAACATTTAAAAGCGGGTAAATTAGTTATTGGTACGTTACCTGGTGAATTAACGAATTTTATTTAGCTATAACAAAAAGAGAGTTTCCTTTTAGAGGAAACTCTCTTTCTATCATGTTGAACAATATTAAATACCTTCAACACTTTCTTCCATGACAATCGCTTCAACATTTAAGCGCTTTTTCTTTGTCATACTAGTTGCGAGTAAAATACATAGCACACTAAGTATAAATAATCCTAAAAAAATAATCCATGCTACTTTATAGCTTTGCGTAAGATCGTAGATAAGACCAGATACAATTACGCCAAGTGAACTCGTTGCAACGAAGAATATTTGTACAAAGCCAAAGATGGCACCAAAATCTTTTTTACCAAACAAATCATCTGTCATAAAAGGAGGGCCGATCGATGCGATAACTATACTAAATCCGTATGCGATAGCGAATACGAACGCAAAGCTCTTAGCTCCTGACAATAGCAATGACACCATCGCTATTGTCATACAAACACCTACGAATAGTATTCCACCAGTTGTTCTAAATTTATCGAAAATGGCTCCGAGAACCAGTTTACCGACCGTGTTTGATAAAGATAATAGACCGAAAATTGTTCCAGCGAATAGCGCAGGATGGCCAATATCTATTAAATAAGCTGGTATATGCATTTGAACTCCGCCTGCAACAAGGGCAAAGCATACGACACCGAAAATAAATAGCCAAAACATGCCTGATTTCTTTGCCTCCGCCAACGTTAAACCTGATTGGGTAGTATTTGCTTGCTCCTCTTCGATATGTTCTGCCCCAAGAGCTGTTGTCCCTTTCTCTGCAGGGTTTTTCTTTGTGAAAAATAAAATTAATGGTAGCGATATGACGATAATTAGTACACCTGCTATCACATATGTTGTTCGCCAACCATAATTAGAAATCAACGTTGTTAAAATAGGGCTAAGAGCAGCCGTTCCAACGCCTGAACCAGCAAATGCTAACCCCATAGCTAGCCCCTTTTTTTCATAAAACCAATTCGTCAGCATAATGGATATCGGAATATTGGAAAATCCAGCAACACATACCCCTATAATAAAAGCAATGATGGCAAAATAAATTGCCGATTGTGCAAAGGAATATAACATAAAGCCACAGCCTGCAAAAATAACGCATACAGACATAATTAACTTCATGTTGCCTTTAGTAAGTAGTTTGCCCATAAAAGGTGATGCGATGGCGACACCTAGCCCCCCTACAGAAAGAACAATGGAAAAAGTCGTTCTTGTCATGCCCAATTCGCTTGTTACCGGCACAAGAAATAAACTGTGAAGAGAATTTACAATGGAAAATGCCGAAAACATAATTAAGAAGCTTGTTAAAACAATATACCATCCATAAAATAGCCCATTTTTTGCTTGTGGCATACTATTCCCCGTTTCATTTTTACTTGTCCTACGACTATATTTTCCATACCTCTATATTGGTCGTTGCCTATTAGCCAATTTGAATATAGCATGTTTTTTCACGCGTAAATTCCAGTACAGAGTCTGTACCAAAACCACTCGCTTTTTGGCCACCGAATGGCAGTTCAGTTCCAACGATGCGATACGTATTCACCCAAACATTACCAGATTCGATCGAACGAATCATTCGATGTGCACGATTTAAATCAGAAGTCCAAACGCCCGCACCTAGTCCGAATTCTGTATCATTGGCAATCGCAAGTGCCTCTTCTTCTGTATCAAACGGAATTACGACGGCAACTGGTCCAAAAATTTCTTCCTGGCAAACTTGCAAGTTATTACTTTCTACTTTTAATAAGGTTGGTTCGATCCAATAGCCATCCTTTAGCTCCTCTTGACCTGGTAACAAGTTGGCACCACCATAGCGACCACCCACGATGATTTCTCCACCCTCTTGTTGCCCTAACTCAATATACGAGCAAACTTTTTTGTATTGCAATTCATTGGCAACTGGTCCCATTGGCGTTTGCATATCTAATGTGTTACCTAATTGAATATGTGTTGCCATTTCTTCTTTCATAAGAGCAATCATTTTATCTAAGACAGAGCGCTGAATTAAGATACGAGAGCCTCCGACACAAAGTTGTCCTGCATTACCAGTAAAAATTCCATTTACTGTGACACCGCTTGCTGCTTTAGCTAAATCGGCATCTTCAAAAACAATATTTGGTGATTTCCCACCAAGTTCGAATACCATTGACTTAGGTTGTTGCGCTGTAGATTGGACAATTGCCTGCGCAGTTTTTCCTGAACCCGTTAAGCTTACTTTATTAACCTTCGGATGACGAACAAGGGCATCGCCCACTTCAGCACCTGTTCCAGAAATTACATTTAATACACCAGGTGGTAAGATACTCTGAATAATTTCACCATAACGGAGCGGTGCTGCAGCTGCGAGCTCAGAAGGTTTAATAATAACTGTGTTCCCACCTGCAAGTGCTGCAGCTGCTTTTACCGTAAATGTCCACAATGCGGAATTCCAAGGAATAATGCCAACGACAACCCCGAAAGGTTCACGCATTGTAAATCCTACTGTGTTTGGCCCAAGCTGGACTGTTTCGCCTTTGCTTCCAACATTTATAGCAGCGGCAGCGGCATCATACCACATACTTGAGAGGATAGGAATAAGTCCAAACTTCGTTTCACGAATAACCCAACCATTGTCTTTTGTTTCGAGTTCAGCCAATTCATCGCCATATTGTGAAATCATATCGCCAATACGTCTTAAATAGTTTGCTCTTTCACTAGCAGGAAGCGCTGACCAATCTGGAAGGGCAGTACGCGCTGCCGTCACGGTTGCTTCAACATCTTCAATAGTACTACAAGGAATAGTTGCCCACACCTTACCAGTTGCGGGATCATAGCTATCAATTTTATTACCTGAAGATGATGGAATTGCCTTACCGTTAATGACATTTTGATAGTCTTTCAAATTATTCAATGTTTTCAATGTCTTTCCCCACCCTTTCAAATATAAGATTTCTAACAGTCTTACACATTGAGAATGCTGCGTTTACAATATGTAAGAAGCAAGATAATCACCTTGCTGATATTACCAACCTAATGCAACTGCTGCCTGTTCATAATATTGCTGTGTACTTCCTAAATAATTCTCATAGAAACGAGCGCGTTTCACGTATAAATGGCAATCAAGTTCTTCTGTAAACCCAATACCACCATGAATTTGAATACTTTGCGATGCCACTTTAATAAATGCCTCGGTAGCAAATAATCGAGCGCTTGAAACCGCTTCTACTTTATCATCTGCATTACTTTCAATCGCCCAGTTGGCATAATAAGCTAATGAACGAGCTGTTTCTAAATCCATTTTCATATCGACTAATCGATGTTTAATCGCTTGGAATCTTCCAATTGGTTGATTAAACTGTTCACGAATATTTGCATATTCGACGGCAGTTTCAACGATTTTTTCCATACTTCCAACAATCGATGAGCAAAGGGCTGCATTAAATGATAATAAACCCTCTTGTAAAACATCCCAACCATGATCGATAGTGCCAAGAATTTGCTGACTGGAAACTTGAACATCGTTAAAAGTCACTTCGGCAAGCAAGCGTGTTTCATCCATATTTTTTTGAGGCTCCACATGTAGTGATACATCATCACAATCCACGATGACTAATGATATTCCTTCCGCACCTAGCCCTTCAGAAGTACGCACTAGTACGAGTAGGCTACTAGCAAGCTCTACGTCTGGTACTAATGATTTCACACCATTCAACGTCAGAACGTCATCTTGCAATGTACCATGTAGTTTCACATTTGAAGGCTTGTAGTTTCCGTTAGGCTCCAACCACGCAACAGTAAACGTATGGTCACCACTAGCGATAGCAGATAAATATTTTGCTTTTTGTTCTTCCGTACCAAATTTCTCAAGAAGTGGTACCGCTAATGCATTTGTTTCTAAATATAAGCCTGGTAGCAATGCACGACCAGTCTCTTCTAAAATCGGTACTAAATCTAACTGACCTAGTCCCATCCCACCATTTTCCTCTGACACATTCACACTTGCACAGCCAAGTTCAGCTAAACCAGCATACAGCGCTTGGAAAGAGCTTGTATTTCCTTCTGTAAACTCGCGGGCTACTTTCGTTTGTCCGACATCATCTAAATATTTGCGTACATAGTTTCTAAACATTTCTTGTTCTTGATTTAAAGAAAAATCCATATATGACACCCCCGCTTTTTATCGACCCATATCTTTTGGTAAACCTAAAATTCTTTCAGCAATGGTATTCTTTTGTATTTCGCTTGTTCCTCCGCCAATTGTCTGACCAAAAGAGTACAAATAATTGTCCTGCCAATAGGACCGATCCATCAATGCGTTTTCTTTCCATAGTACGCCATGATGACCTTGCATCGAAATTGCTTGAGCAAACAGTTCTTTTGTTAATTCACTAACGAGTAGCTTATCCATCGAGCTTTCTGCACCAGGATGGCCATTTTTCAATTGCTTTGTTAAATTTCGATAATAGTTTAATAGTGAGCCACGTGAACGCGTATATAGATCCACCATTGTTTTACGAATAAATGGATTTTTAATAAGTGGTTCATCGTCATCATTTAACTCTTTAGCTAGCGCAACTAAATCATTAAATTGTTGCTCTAACGTAAATACTTGACCACCAATGCCAGTTCGTTCATGCATTAGAAGGGCAATAATCACCTTCCAGCCTTCATCTACTTGACCAATAATTTCTGCATCATACGCAATGGCATCATTTAAGTACACTTCGTTAAAATCTTTTTGACCATCCATTGAGACAATTGGTCGAGTTTCAACCCCTGGCTGATGCATATCGAGAAGGAATACCGTAATGCCTTTATGTTTTTTCTCTAAACGATTCGTTCTAGTAATTAAAAAGCAACGATCCGCTACATGACCGAAACTCGTCCAAACTTTTTGCCCATTAATAATCCAACGGTCCCCATCTTTTACAGCAGTCGTTTGGATAGCTGCTACATCTGAACCTGCATTCGGCTCTGAATAGCCTTGGCACCAAACTTCTTCACCTGTTATGATTTTTTCAATATATTTTTCCTTTTGTTCTTCTGTACCGATTTGCATTAAAGTCGGTGCAACCATATGAAGACCTACATAATTAATTAACGGTGGTGCTTTCACACGTACCATTTCTTGTTGATAGACAATCTCCTCCATAAGCGTTGCATTGCGTCCACCGTATTGTTTCGGCCACGCAATCGCTGCCCAGCCACCTTCATATAGTTTCTTTTGCCAGTCTCGTAAAAATAACTCATATTCCTTCGATTCCTTATCTAATTGCACTTCGCCTTGTAACCATCCATCGGGTAAGTTCGCTTCTAGCCAAGTTCTTAACTCTTGACGAAATTGCTCTTCCTTTTTCGTAAATGAAAAATCCATCTAATCATTCCTTTCTATTAAACCGAAATAGGTCTGTTAAGCTTGTATCCATTGTGGAAGAGCTCGATCTTCCGTAATATCCTGCCAAGTCATTTTTACAGGCATGCCAATTTTAATTTCCTCTGGTGGACATGCAAGCACATTGCCAATGATTTTTACTTCGTTCAATTTGTCTAGTTGCACGACTACAATAATCGTTGGTAAATCATCTTGGAAGCCTGGTAGGAAGGGGCGATATGACACAACATACGAATAGATAGTTCCTGTAATATCCGAACCTTGACTTTCCCAGCTAAGTTCTGTAGCTCCACATTTTGAACAAGCTGGACCAGGTGGGTGATTATAAGAATTACATGTTTCACATTTTTGTAGGACTAGCTCATGACGATCAGCTGCATCCCAATATGGTTGGTTGTCTTGTGTTTTAAGTGGAATCGGTTTTTGATAACTCATGATTTTTCCTCCTAGTTTCTTAAAATCATTGCACCCGCAATATCTGGGCCTGACCAGCCAGTACAAATGCCAATTTCGCAATTTTCAACTTGACGATCTGTTCCTTTATATTCGTGACGAATTTGACGCACAATTTCAAGGACATTGTTCATGCCATGTGTATAACCTTCAGAAAGCATGCCCCCTGCTGTATTCGTCGGAAGCTTACCGCCCATTTTCAGATTGCCATTTGCAACAAAATCACCGACTTCGCCACGTGCTGCAAAGCCATATGCCTCTAATTGGCGCAATACAACCCAACTAAAGCAATCGTATATAGAAGCTACTTGAATATCTTGTGGTGTAACCCCTGCCTTTTTATAAAGAGAAGGTGCAACAAAGTCCGATGCTACTTCATCCAAATTCGTCCAGTAATGCGCATGTGATACGGTACGTCGCGCTTCAATACCCATAATATAAACAGGTTTTGACTTACAATCTTTTGCTTTCTCAGCAGATGTGACGATAATGGCATTTGCCTCGTCCGACTCCAAACAAAAATCATGTTTTGTGAATGGATAGCTTAAATGTGGTGTTTTTAAATACTCTTCCATCGATAACGGTTTACCATAGAAGAAGGCTTTCGGATTCCGTTGCGCATGCTCATAAAAGCTAACACAGACGTGCCCTAAATGTTCTTGTGTAATACCCGTTTGTTGCATATGACGCGTTGCGAATAAGCCGAACCATTGACCTGGTCCACCAGCCCCGTAAGGAATGAAAAAACTACCGCCATCCATTGCCCCTTGAAGCATATTGACATCCCAGCCACCACCGCCCATACGAACGCCAGAGCGACCATTCATGGCACGATAAATTAACACGGTATTCACTTGACCTGTTTCAATTAATCCGATGGCATCCGCAATTAACATTTCAGTACTGCTTCCGCCTCCCATAATATCTTTTACATATTTAGGTCGTGCACCTAAATAGGTTGCTAATTGATGAGATGTACAAGAGTCATTTTCAGAGTAGCTCATAAAGCCATCAATTTCTCTCGCTTCTAAACCTGCATCTTGTAATGCAGCACGAGCAGCATCTAATGCTAAATGTAAAGGTGTTGTACCTGAATTTTTCGAACGTTCACTTTCTCCTACGCCTACTATGGCATAGCGATCTTTAATAGTAGCCATATTGCCAACCTCCTTGTTTCCATTTGTTAAATCATTTGTAATGTTGCTTCTCCAAATCCAACAACTTTTCCTGGCGCTTTTTCTGCATATAGTTCCAAATCGACGAATTGTTTAGCTTCGTTTTTATATACTTTTTTGACGATAGCAGAACAAGTAATTTCATCGCCTGGTTTTGTCATCGCCCCAAAGCGCATTTTAAAATTAGTCGGCGCAGCAGAAGTACCTGCTAGGTCCATCATATATTGACCAAGAAAGCCCATAACAAGCATGCCATGTGCAATAACCCCTGGCATTCCGATACTTTGAGCAAATGCATCATCTGTATGTAAAGGATTGAAATCCCCTGATGCACCAGCATATTTCACAAGCTGTACCTTTGTCACAGCAGGCTTCACAAGTGGTTCAAGCTTTTGTCCTTCTTGTAAACTTTTAAATTCAAGCATAATTTTTTTCCCCCTTTAATGATGGATTAAAATTGAACGAAGACATCAGTATCTTCGTTCAACAGTTTATTTACACTTTACTACTCGCTACAGCTCGATAAATGATGTTAGTACGACTAATCACCACTAGCTCGCCTTCTTGATCCTTCATTTCTGTATCCATTACTAAAAACTGCATTGGCCCATTTTTTCCTTCTTTTTCATATACATCTGTCACTTTCATCTGACAGGACAAACGATCTCCTGCGCGAATCGGTCGATGATAAATGAACTCTTGCTCGCCATGCAGCATACGGCTATAATCCAAAGGTAGCTCTACCCCTTGCCCACTATCAGCCCCTATCGCTACTGGAAAGCTTGGAGGTGCAATTATGCCCCCATAAATCGTTGATTTTGCATACTCTTCATCTACATATAATGGATTAGAATCCCCGATTGCTTCGGCAAATTGACGAATGTGCCTTTTTTCGACTTCAAAAACATATTGTGGTCCTGTTAAACCTATTAAGCTTTGATCTAAATCCATACCTTTACCCCCTAACTGCTGATTTCTCTAATACATCTTTTTGCACGACGATCATTGCATCTGCTGCTTTTACGCCATCTTCATAGACGATTAAAGGATTAATATCTAATTCTTCGATAATCTCTTCATTTTCAGTGACAAGCTTCGAAACCTTCAGTAACACATCAATGATGGCTTCAATATCGCTATGGGCTTTTCCACGAGCACCTGTCAGAAGCGCTTTTCCTTTTACTTCTTCAATCATTTCAACAGCATCGGTTCTTGTTAGTGGCGCCACTCTAAATGAAATATCTTTAAATACTTCAACGAAAATGCCACCTAAGCCAAACATGACGACTGGTCCGAAATTCGGATCCTTTGTTGCGCCGATAATTACCTCTGTCCCTTCAGGAAGCATCTCTTGAACAGAAATACCGTTGATGTTAGCATCTGCTTTATAGTTTCTTGCATTGTGATAAATATCAGTAAACGCTTTCATAACTTCGTTTGCTGATTGTACATTTAGTCGAATCGCATCTGCCTCGGTTTTATGTGGAATATCCGCAGAATCAACTTTTAACACGACTGGGTAACCAATCGAATTCGCAAATTGAACAGCTTCCTCGGCCGTCTTAGCGACAATTCGTTTTGTTGTTGGAATCCCGTACAAATCTAAAATGTCTGTTGCTTGAGCTTCACTTAATGTCGAGCCTGTTACATGTGACATGTTTATTCGTTTCTTAGGTAATTCCTCTTCTTGGATTGTTGCTTGTTGATGTTTTCTATAACTCTCGCTATATTCTACAAGCTTTGCTAAGCCTTTGATTGGATTTAAATTACCTGGAATGACAGGAATGCCATTTTTCTCAAGTTCAGCTTTTCCTTTAGGTACAGACATGCCTTCTAATGGGAATGTCGTAATGAAGACAAATTTATCTGAGTTTTTGCATATGTCAATAAACTCTTGTAAATATGGATTATCTGCCTCCCAGTACAAAGGAAATTCTGTAAGGATAATATTATGAACTTCTGGATCAGCTACAAGCGCTCGAAGTGGTGCAATATATAATTCGGGATTCGTTACTGAAGCGGCTGCAGTTAAGTCAATTGGATTGATTGCACTTGCGAAAGAAGGAACATGCTTTTTAATTTCTGCCTTTGTCTTTTCGCTTAGCGCAATAATATTTAATCCTAGTCCTTCGCACCGATCTGCTTCATTAATACCTCGTCCACCTGAGCTTGTAATTAATACCGTATTTTTCCCTTGTGGTAGTCTATTAGATAAAAATAGCTTTGAAAACGTAATAATATCTTCATAATCATCAACTCGAACGATACCACTCTGCCTGAAAAACGCATCGTAAACTAAATCTGATCCAGCAAGCGAGCCTGTATGTGAAGCCGCCGCTCTACTACCTGCTGAACTCTTTCCAGTTTTCATCAACGCAATGGGCTTGTTAAGTTGGAGGGCTTCTTTTGCTAAACGTCGTAGCTTTTTAGTATCTTTAGCCCCTTCTAAATAGCCTGTAATGACTTTTGTTTTTGGATCATGAATCATGTACTCTACTACATCTGAAAATTCGGTTTCCATTTCGTTGCCGACACTTGCAAAATAATTAAAGCTTAAACCATTTTGTGCTGCCGCCATATATGTTAATACACCAAATGCACCACTTTGTGAAACATAGCCAACAGCCTTTTCTTCATGTAATGGCACGGCTAAAATAGCTGGTGAAAATGTCCCAATCATACCATTCGTTGTATTAACTAACCCAACACAGTTTGGTCCTATAATTCGGATACCGTTTTCCTTTGCAATGTTAGCTAACTCTTGCTGTAACAGTACGCCCTCTTCCCCAGTTTCAGAAAATCCAGATGCAAATATAATGGCTGCTTTTATATTCTTCTTCGCACATGCCTGTAAATTGTCCACAATTTGTTCTGCACCTACACAAAATATTGCTAAATCTACTTCCTCTGGGACAGCTGTGATGGAAGGATAACAAGTAAGGCCTTCTATTTCACTAGCTTTCGGATTAATAGGATAAATATTTCCAGCAAAACCGCCGTCTATAAGCGCTTTCAATTGAATGTATCCGATTTTATACGGATTTGTAGAAGCACCAAGTACTGCCACAGACTTCGGATTAAATAATGGTTCTAATGATTCGTAAGCTTTCAATTCTTTATTCATTATTTCACCTCGGTTTCGAATAATAGAAAAACAATTGATTATATTGTTCATTGTAATGGATGCGTTTTAAATATTCTGAAAACAAAAGTATGTAAAATGATTTAATTATTAAGGAGTAAAAAAAAGAAAAACATGTAGGAAACGTATATATAGCAAGGGTTCAAAAATTTGTATTTTATTTTTTGTACACACTACACACGACATTTACGCACGATAACCTCGACTTATGGGAAGGATAAAAGCAAAAACTGAAATATTCATTATATAGATAAATCGCTAAGTACAAGATAATAGCAACTGAAAGTCAAATAAGGAAAAGTGAAAAATTTGAAGATATACAGCTTCAAATAAAAAAAACTGCCTACATTTATCGTAAACACTCGATAGATGTAGGCAGTTTTTGCATGCAATTTTTACATAAATTTTTGCATCCAGCGACTTATATTATTTTGAATTTTGACCGAAGGAGTTTTAACCCCTCTTTCTATATTACTTATATAGGAAGGTGAAATTTCAAGTTCCTCTGAAACTTGTAAAAGAGATAAATTAAATTGCTTACGTATCGCTCGTAATTGATTGCCAATTGTGACTCCTTTTGCTTTATGTTGAGCACTGTCTTGGAAATTAATTGAATAATGGGATGGACTTTTTGTTTTTTCAATAGAACGGTACTGATCTTTGATAATTTCAGGTGGTTCCACAAGAATGGTTGAATCTAACCATAGTCGAACCCAGCCCTTATTATTAGCAATCGTTTCATCCCATTTATGATAATGCCAAGCAGACAGAACGCCGTCTTCAAGCAATTGATCCAATGCTTTTTCTAAACGGTCTCTCGTACGAGATGGTGTGCGTTCATTTACATTTTCCCCAATTGCCTCTAATAAAGTTCGTATTTTATTTGGTTGCAAGAAATCGCCCTTTCTTGCTTGTGTTCGCCATCGCCAACTAAAATATCTTGCTAATCTTTTTTCCCACTTTTGACTGTATGGATTATAATGTAATGTTTGAATAGGTAAAAGGGCAATTTGCCGTCCTGATCCATATAAATACTTTGTAAAAACTTTATCAACTGTAAATGTAAATGTTTTATGTTTATCTAATTGAGCAATATCATACTCATTTCGATTATGATCGACAAAAAGAAATGTTCGTCCTTGAAGCTGCGTTTGTACAGCTTTTCCTTTTTCATAGACCGTTGCTTTATTTAATTCGAGCCATAAGCTTTGAATTTTTGTAAGCGATTGCAAAACCTTGTCCTTTTGTTGTTGCTCATATCCACCCCTTCTCCCTTCGCCTCCTAATTTCGGCTTTAACCCACGAATCATTAATAGATCAGTAAAGTGTATTTCAATAATATCTTCAGTATAACGAGCCTTCGATAAAAAGATACTACATAATGCATCAAACATATCTACGTCTAAATCTGTTAAGCTTTGCGCTTGATTTTGTGCTTTCTCAATCAATAATTGTGTGGCGAAGGAATGCTCGCTAGGTTGAAATGGACGTATTTGAATAATTCCTTCTAGATTGCCTTTATATAAAGGTGTAGTAGGCCAAGGAGTATTTTCTATACGTTGAAAATTATTTTTATAAAGTGCTTCCCTTACATATTGATAAGGGGCATTATTCATGACGTGTAAATGTTGTTCTACCCCTAATGAGAGAGCAATACTTTTACTAAGAGGCAGAGTATCATGATTTTTAGGTGTAGTTATTTGTAACATAGATTCAATTTCTTCTGTTGTTAAAATTGCTAGCTTCATTGATTCAATAATGTTATGAAACCACTCTGTCATATAGTTGTTAACGATGTTTGTATATTTTGAAATAAACATATCATTTGATGATAGATTTTTCGTCATTTGCTGATAAAATACTTCATTTAAATCCTCATTGCTCATCTGGTTCATCATGTCATAGCCAATCAAACTTTCTAGTTCTTCAAGTACCCATTCTGTTAAATATACTTGGAACCATGAGCAAAACTCTTCCCAAGCTGTATCTTCACCAAGGAAAGTGTTAGCTTTGATCATATTCTCCATGCGATGGATATATTTTTCAACTTGAAGTGCATTACGATGCGTTGATTTTCGCTTCTGTGATTCGTTTAATTGGTCCTCGTATTGTTGCAGTAAAAATGAAACGATGTTTTTTGCAATTTCAGTAATTACGCGATTTCTAGAAGAAATACGTAAATTCATGAATAATTGCTCACTCTCTTTATAGGTATGATCCCAGATGACAAAAGAATTAGTGATGACATTTTTAGTCAACGTACTAGCTTTGGTCGCATGATCATTGCTTGCGATTTTCTGTTGTTCATAAATACAAAGTACATAATAGTTATCAATTTTATTGAATAAATTTCTATTCATTTTCGTTCTATTTATTTCATTTCGAAGCATTTCCAATTGGTTAAAGGCAACATTCTCGTAATCATTTTTATTTATCATGAATACCTCCTTGAAAAAAATGCGAACTGTATAACGTTTAACTTGTACTATATGTTTATAAATGTAATTTTATCACCAGTTAACAGAATATTCTATATTTATCTTTTTGATAGTGTTTATTTATATGGAATCTTACCTATTAAATGAAGATTTCTGCCAGTTGATTTCCGTTACGGGCTAGCGCTTTCCGCGGGCACATACGTAAGCCGCAACCCTCGCTACGCGCGGTTTGTTGCGTCTTACGTTTCGTGCTTTCCCGCAGGAGTCGCTAGCCCTTCACTCCAATCACCTTAATAGACAAGGAAAAAGTTCTTATTAATAACGATTTTTTAGCATGGGAAGAGACATAGGCAAACTAAATATAGAAGATTTCTGCAGTTGATTTCCGCTTCGGGCTAGCGCTTTCCGCGGGCACATACGTAAGCCGCAACCCTCGCTGTCGCGCGGATAGTTGCGTCTTACGTTTCGTGCTTTCCCGCAGGAGTCGCTAGCCCTTCACTGCAATCACCAGAAGGCATTGAAAAGAAATTTTCATTTACATTTAGTCAAAGTATATAAAAATGACAAACGGCATCAAGTATAACTTCTTGATGCCGTTTGTCTACACTTTAAAATTTACTCTTGTACGCCTTGTTCTAGACGTACTGGTTGTATTTTTATAACGGAAGCGAAAATAACGATAAAACTAACTATACCAATCCATGTAAGGGCTGATACGGATGTGTTCCAAGAAAATCCTTTGTCAAAGAAGAAAAGTTCTCGTAAACCTTCGACCATAAATCGCATTGGTAACCATGGATAAATCCAGTCATGAAAAAAGGATGACATCATTTCAGGGGCTAACGCAAGCAGTGGTCCCCCAAAGAATAACATGAGTGCAAAAATAGCTATACCTTGAATGCCGAACCATGAAATAACTGCCGTTATTAATAAGAAGAAACTAAAGGAAGTAATGGTTAAAAATAAGGCAGTGTCCATATATGCTGGAATGTCAATTCCTATCATACTCTCAACTAACAATGTAAGGCCGAAACCTACAATTAAAGCTACAAGCGCCCCCATAATAATTTGACCACCCATTATAGTAAGCTTCTCTTTTCGTGAATTTATTTCTATTTTATTTATTGCAATAAAGACGATTGCTGCACTTGCCATAATAGCCATCCATAATGGCTGAAACATAGAAACAGGGGAATTACCGTTTGCACTATGTTCTCCTGTTGCATTTACATTTGTAATGGTTTTTGAAATGGGTGTGATTAAATTGGAAGCTTGCTCTACCGTTAAAGTTCCTCCTTGCGATGCTATTGCTGCAAAAAGCTGTGAGCGTACGTTATTGTTAATATTATCAACTACCCCGTTGACAACTTGCCCTGCTATTGTGGAAGCCGCCATATTCATACCTTGATTAATATAGATTTGAACTTCGGGTAAAGTTGGATTCGCAGTTTGTAATGATGCCTGTTTTACACTAAAATCTTTCGGAAATACTAGAGCGGCATAGTATTTTTGTTCATCTAATCCCTTTTGTACTTCTTTATTATTCTTTACAATTACCCACTTTACTGCAGGTTCTTCACCTTTTGTCGACCCCGCTGTAGTTTGGATCATGTCTACGATGTTTTTACCTAAATTTACTTTCGGTTGATTAGGGATTTCCACTCCTTGATCCTCATTAACAATCGCTATTGGTAAATTTTTTGGTTTTGCTTGCACTGACGGAAATAAAGTGAGTGAAAAAACAAAAATAACGACAATTGCAATTATGGGCGCAAACCAAACCATTTTATTTTTAAACATTTCATTACCTCTTCTCTTTTTGAGTTATAATAATGAACAACCTGTTGTTTATTACAATTTGAATTATAAGTGTGCGTTTGTATGCTTTCAATAATCAAAAATGGTCTTGATGTCGTTTATAGAACACATTTCAGTAATATGTCTGATAAAATTTAGGAGGAGGAAATGTGAAAGAAAATTACAATGATTTACGCGTAGTTCGTACAATTGAATCCATTAAAGAAGCCTTTGTAGCATTAATTGAAGAAAAAGGCTTTGAGTCAATTACAGTAAAGGACATTACAGCAACAGCTAAAATCAATAGAGGAACATTTTACGCACATTATCAGGATAAGTACGATTTAATGAATCGTTGCCAAGAAGAGTTTATGCTAGAAATGTCAAATATCGTAAAACAAAATATAGCTAAATTGGTGGCAAGCATAAATACGAATAATTCAATCTTACAGCCACTTGAAATTGCCGTGTTAATATTTGAATTTTTGGAGCGGAATAGAAAATTTATTAAGGCGATTTTAGGTCCAAATGGTGATTTGTCTTTTCAAACAAAATTAAAAAATTTCATGTGGAAAACGTTATTTGAAAGTACTGAAAATCCCATAAAGCAGGTTAATTTGCTAGTCCCAGGGGAATACTTAGTTTCTTATATTGCCTCAGCTCATATCGGCGTTATTCAACAATGGTTGCTAGAAGATCGAAAAGAAACCCCACAAGAAATGGCTCAAATATTATCTACCATTACGTTAAATGGTCCTTTTTTTGCAGCAGGCTTGAAGAAATAACATAAAAAAGAGACATTTCCTAATTTAATAGGAAATGTCTCATAACTTTCATATAACTTCATTTAGTTTTTATTGATGCAATGGCTTCTATTTCTACGAGTACATCTTTAGGTAGTCTACTTACCTCTACTGTTGATCTTGCAGGACGATGATCTCCCAAATGTCTACTATACTCCTCGTTTAGAAGTGCAAATTGTTGCATGTCCTTTAAAAAAATTGTCGTTTTAACTATATTCTTAATAGAAAGATGTTGAGACTCTAAAATAGCTGCTATATTTTTCATTATTTGATTGGTTTGCGTTATCATATCGCTTTCGACTACTTCATTCGTTGTAGGGTCAACAGGAATTTGTCCAGATAAAAATAGTAAATCGCCTACAATAACCCCTTGAGAGTATGGACCAATGGCCTTTGGTGCCTTGTCCGTGTAAATAATTTGTGTCATTTGCTAATCCATCCTTTTTCTAATTGTTTCGAGTTACAAGTCATACGCGTTGAGTGCATTTACGCTATGAGCAAGTGCTGAACCTGCTTTTAGCGCAGTAGCAACGAAAATCGCTTCAGCTAATTCTTCGCGGGAAACTTCTAATTTCTTTGCATTTTTGACGTGAATTTCAATACAATATGCACAACCAGTTATATGCGCAATCGCAACAGCAATTAACTCTTTATCTTTCTTACTTATGAGCCCTGGCTTCAATGCTTCTAAATCAAACTTATTAAATGCACGAAAAGCTTCGGGACTTAAATCATTCATTTCTTTAAAGCGAGCAATATTGGATTGTTGATATAAATCTTCATTATTCTCTCCATCATATGCCTGGAATGCATTTAAGCCATGTGCTATAGCAGAGCCAGCTTTTAATGCAGTAGCCACCATGATCGCCTCTGCTATTTCTTCCATAGAAATGTTTAATTTTTTTGCATTCGCAACATGAGCATCGATGCAATAAGGACATCCAGTGACATGTGCAGCGGCAATGGCTATTAACTCTTTCGTTTTTTTAGGTATGATTCCATCAGAAAGTGCTAATTTATCGAATTCAGCAAATGCTTTAAACGTCTTTGGTGTTAGTTTTGCAAGCTCAGGTAATCTGCGAATATATGATTTTTGATATAAACTATTATTCTCCATTAAAAATGCCTCCGTTTACTTATTATTCATTGAATTAAATTCAAAATATTCTGAAAATAATGATTAAGAAATACTTTCTACTGCATTTTCATTAGAAGACTCGTCATTCATAACAATGCCTTTTCTCGTAAATGCACTAACAGTTAAACTTACAAAAATATTAACGCCTAATGCAAGAAAACCGATATTGATATCTTGAAGATAAGATGGCCAACTTGGGAACAATTTACTTAAATTTGTACCTGTAGCAGCCTGCCAACCAACAATCGCCACACCAACAATAATCCCTGCAAATACGCCTTGTACTGTGTATGGGTTTTTCTTCAAAAAGCTAAAGACTACGGCAGGTGCAAATTGTGTAACAAGACCATACCCCATTAAAAATAATAACGTAATGGCTCCTCCTCCACTAAACGTAAAGTACAATGCGATTAATGCGACAACAGGAACCGTATAACGTGCAATGATGCCAATTTGCTGATCCGTAGTTTGAGGACGAAGCGGTTTTAATATATTTTTCGCAAAGAGCGTTGCTGCTGACATCAAGATTAATGATCCTGGCACAATGGCAGTTAATAGCCCCGCTGCTCCGATAAAGCCAACGATAACAGGATTAAACGTTTGTGTGGAAATTTTAAATAATGCTAAATCGACATTACCACCCGAAAGATTTGGTACTTGTAAAATAGCGGCTGCTCCCGCAAATAGCACAAATAAGATGAACAAAGCATAAATAGGAAGCATAATGGCATTTTTCCTTAAGGCATTTCCACTTTTTGCTGAAAATGTAGCAACAAATGTATGAGGCCACATATAAAACCCTAAGGATGTTAACATCATCGTCGATACATACCATGAAGCACTTAAACCAGAGTCTGGCAACGATAGAAACCCTGGGTTAGCAACTTCAATTGCCTCCCACATCGGTTGTATACCTCCATAATAATGGAAAGGTAAGTATAGCCCTAAAAATAATACTACTCCTAAAATAAGAAAATCTTTAATTACAGCTGTCCAAGCTGAGCCATGGATACCAGAAACCATCACATAGACAATCATCGCAATTGTACCAATCCAAATCGTGATTTTTGGATCAATCGCACCATAGGAAGCTTCAGATACAATAATGCCTAGACCTTTTAGCTGAATAATTAAATAAGGAATCAGAGCGGCTAACCCTACTACAGCTACTAGCATACCTAGTGCTTTACTTTTATAGGCCTTTTCAAAAAAGTCAGATTGCGATAGTAATTTATGTTTCTTTCCATAGCCCCATATTTTCGGCGTTAACCAATAGGCAATAACATAGTTCAGCATCATAATATTGTAAAATGCTGCACCGCCTTTTCCATACATCCAGCCACTAATACCTAAAAATGCGCTCGTTGTATATATTTCACCAGCCATTAATAAAAAAATGAAAATAGATCCAAAGCCCCTGCCCCCAACACTCCATTGCTCGAGACTCATATCTTTTCCTCTACTTGCTATAACACCTAAAAGTAAAGCAACACATAAGAAAAATGCAATGATTCCTACTGAAATAATCATATTATTCTAGCTCCTCTCTCGCACTAGGATTTATTCGGTGCACTATTAGCATTATGCCTGTCCCTAACAAAATCCATAAAACCATCCAGAAGAGCAGAAATGGAAGACCTAAAACGTAAGGTTCAGCACTTCTTATAAAGGGGATGCCTATAGGCATGCCAAAATATGCAATGAACGATAATAAGTAGCAAAGTCTTTTTCGTGTCATTTTTCTATCTCCTTTTTTCCATCGATTTATGAATATAGCTTATTGTCTTACTAATTGCGCAAAGCCGTTTTCAACAAATAAACTTTTAATATCTCTTTTATCAGGAGTAAATACAATAGGATTTTCATTATCTAAAAAATAAAGTGCGTATTGTACAGTAGCCGCTACACCAAACTTTAATGCATCTTCATCTATGTCAAAATAAACATTATGATGTTCTGCTCCGACTCCTTTTTCTAAATTTTGTATACCGACGAATGCAAAGACACCTGGAAAATATTTTTCATAAAATGCAAATGATTCGGAAGCCATCCAAGCTGGTGTAGCGTACAATGCATCTGCCCCAACTGCATCTTGTACAGCGGCCATTGCTAGTTGAGCACAATCTTTTTGATTGCTGACAATTAAATCACATTCCTTAGGCTCAGTAATAAATTCAAAGGTGCAATGATGCAACTCACAAACCTTTTCTAGTATTCTCTTAAATTCATTAGCTGCATGTGCACCTTGTTCAAAATCTAAATATCTTGCAGTGCCAGAAAACTGTAAACTTTCAGGAATAATATTAATTGCCGTGCCAGAATGAATTGTACCAATTGAATAGGTAATTGTTTTAAACGGATCTAAAGTGCTTAATCGCATTGTTTTTAAATTATTATAAAAATCAGTAAAACAATCTAATGGCGCTATTGACAAATCTGGTCGTGAACCATGACCACTTTGTCCTTTTATGACAACATTAAAACTAAACGAAGCTGCCATTCTCGGTCCTGCTTCAACAGATATCTTTCCTGTCGGCATATCAGATTTTAAATGGATGCCCCAAACACCGTCTGCCCCAATTTCGCATAATCGCTTTAAAAGGCTAAAAATGCCTCCACCCATCTCTTCTCCTTGCTCAAAAGCGAGCAGCACTTTACCTTTTACTTTGTCTTTATTTTGACTTAATATTTTCGCAGCACCTAAAAGCATGGCGGTATGTCCATCATGTCCACAGGTATGAGCAGCTTGGTCAGTATTTGAAACGACTACTTTTTTCATTTTTAAATTCGTTTCTTCTTCTTTCATCGGTAATGCATCTAAATCTGCTCTAAGTATTAACGTTTTCCCAGCTTGATTGCCCTCTATAAAGCCAATAATGCCACCATTAGGCACAATCTCGTAGCCGATTCCCATGCTGCTTAGTTCTTCTGTAACTACTTTTATTGTTCGCACTTCATGTAAACCAATTTCGGGATGTCTATGAAGATCTCGTCTTATACCAATTACATAATCCTCTAATTGTTGTGCCATTTTTAACGAATCAATACTATAGGATGTTTTCATATTACTTCTCACCTTTCCAATTGATTGTTTGTTTCAATATCCTGAAATTCCTTAGCAATTCTTTCAAGTGCTTCTTGAATAAGTGGTCTCGGTGATGGAATACAAATACGTTGGTACCCTTCACCTTCTTTTCCAAATAGGTCCCCATCTTCAAGCAGCACATTCGCTTTATTATAAATTCGATGATGAATTTCTTGTGCTGAAAGACCGTATCCGTTAAAGTCCATCCACATGACATAGGTTCCTTCAGGTATTGTAACTTTCACCGTCGGCAACTTTTCAGCTAGAAAACTTTTCACATAGTCCATCGTGTCATCAATATATTGTGTTAGTTGATCTAACCACTCTTCCCCGTCATTGTAGACAGCAATCAGTGCAGATATCGTAAACGGAGATGGTAACTGCATGCCCATTTTTTCTCTAAAGCTATTTCTCATTTCAGGATTAGTAATAATAACATTCGTACAGTGTAGACCAGCGACATTAAATGTTTTGTTAATGGCCGTGCATGTAATAATATGGTCTGTATTACTTACAATTTTAGCTAATGGTGTAAAGGTTTGATTTTTTCTTATCAAGTCTCCGTGTATTTCATCTGCAATAACGATGACATTGTTTTTTTCACAAATATCTGAAAGCCTTTTCAATTCCTCATTCGTAAAAATTCTTCCTGTCGGGTTATGTGGATTACAAAGAACAAACATTTTAGTGTTCTCTTCTTGTGCCTTGGCTTCAAAATCTTCAAAATCAATTGTGTAATAGCCATCACTGTTACGTATCAATGCATTATTACGAACAATCCTGCCATTTCCTTCAATAGCTGCTGTGAATGGTGGGTAAACAGGACGTTGGATAATAATACTTTCCCCACGTTTAGTTAACGCTCTAACCGCAATATTCAAAGCGTGCACTGTACCAGGACTGTATACAATTTCATCTTTATTGATAGTCCAATTATGTCTTTTTTTAAACCAATGCTGAATCGCTTCAAAGTACTCGTTTGGAAATATGGAGTATCCAAAAATACGATGATCCACTGTTTTATGAAGTGCCTCTATCAATGGTTGAGGTACTGGTAAATCCATATCTGCCGTAAACAATGGTATCGTCTCATGATCATATCTTTCTGTATAACCAATTTCTTTTATTAATTCCTCACCGTCCCACTTTAAGGAATACGTATTTCGGCGCTGAACCATTTCATCAAAATTGTATTGCATTTTATTTCCTCCTCTAACTTTCACCAATATTTCTTTTATAAAGCATTTTTTCAAACGTTTGCATTTAATTTTTCTCAGTTTAGCACCTTAACTGTAAAATGGTCAATAAAAAAATTCAGATTTTTTAAAAAATATCTATTTTGCAAGTAACTATCATTATAAGATTTTTGAATATGTTAGAATAAAATCATTATGTCTAAAATTTTTGAAAGGAGGTTAATCGAATGGATAAGGAGAAAGTTTTTTATGAACTAATGGAAACGCTTTACGAGACATCTAGACTAATAAGCTCCTACGAAAACATTCCTAGAAAATATGGAACTGAAGATGAGCTGTATATGATAGAAGTACATACGCTAAACTTAATTGGTGATCAAGTAAAAACAAATACTTCTGAAATTGCTGATTTAACGAACCGAACGAAAAGTGCAGTTTCTCAAATGGTCGATAAATTAATTAAAAAGGACTTAGCTTTTAAATATAGAAATCCTGACAATTATCGAGAATTGACCATCGAATTAACACCAAAAGGCAAGTTAGTATACGAATATCATAAAAAGTTAGATGAAGAAGAGTATGGAAGCCATTTGAAAAATCTTGAGCAATTTACTGTGGAAGATTTTCAAAATTATATTACGATTTTAAACGTCATTAATCGAAGGACACGAAAAGTACTTAATGATAGAGATTAATGCCATGTAGCGTTTAGTACTATACAGACCTTCTCATAACAAAAAGAGCCATCATAAATACGATGGCTCTTTAGTATTGCCGTTTAGTAAATGTTGAGTTAAAATCCCTTTTCCATTGTTTAGGATTAGCAAGAAATTTCTCGATAATTGTAGGCTTTATGATGGAAAGAAATAATCCCATATCATCTTTCCCTACCTTATTACTTTAATTACACACTAATTTTTGTAAACATCCAAGTTAACGTGAACACGATATACGTTGAAGCAATACACATCCAAATAATATTATATTTTGTGTTTACATCCTTTGTGACAATCAGCTTTTTCAAATAACTAGTTAAATTTAAGCAAAAAACAATTGCGAATATTGGATTAAGCATAAAAGATAAGACTAATATTAAGTCTATCAAATGAATCACTATCCCCTTTTATAAAAAGATAAAGAATCCCCATAATAATAGGAAGACGTTATATTATGAAATAATTATTTTCAGCTAAATCTCCAATACAATAATTCCGCTGTTTCTTTATAAAGTACAGCGCCTGATTTTGCTAAAACTCTATGAGATGCAATATTATCTTTTTCGGTATCAGCAACAACAAACTTCACATTAGGCTGGCTTAACAACCAGTTTTTCATTGAATAAATCGCTTCTGTCATATAGCCATTCCTTTGATATTCAGGCAAAGTGTAATACCCTACTACTACCTCTCCAGAGCAGTTAGGAAGACCTTTTAACATAATTCCGCCAACACTACAGTTTTGACTTTTCGACACAATTAACCAATTGGTATACCAAATATAGTTTTCCTTATCTCGTACTAACTTAGAATGTCGAATTTCCATCGCTTGTTGAAGTTCTGCATCTAAATAGCTAACTGATTCCATTAAGGATAATTGAAGCTCTAACTTTTTTGGGTGATCAATGAGTAATCTTAAGTTTTCTTCATTTAGCGCAAGTATTCTTAATCTTTCTGTGTTCAATTCATTCATACTTATTCTCCTATTATCATTTTTGACATCATTATTAAGACAAAAATATTAAAATAGGTATATGTTATTGGCAGCTACTCCTATTACTATTAATCCAAATTAATGGTGGAATTACATAGTGTAATGCTATATTAATTGGTTATTAGATTTTATCATTAATTATAATTATTGTAAATTAAGTATATGATTAGCTCTACTTAAGGGTGACTGCTTGAACTACATTCAAAAGTATTCAATACAACTACTGAACTTTTCTATTTTTCCAAACCTCCCTATATAAAGTATAATGTCCATATATTAGTGAATCTATTTCTATTGTTTTTTCGAAACTAAAACCGCATTTTTCAATAACATTCAAAGAACTGACATTACGCGGTTGAATGATTGCATTGAGTTGTTCAATATTTGTCTGTTCGAACAAGTAATGAAGTAAGCCTTTTACCGCTTTAGTTGTGTAGCCGCGATTTCTGAAATGTTTTGACATAGCATAGGCAATTTCTTGATTTGGTTCACTCAGCTCTTCTTTCGTTCCAGTATTGCAAAAACCAATCACTTCGCCCGTTGCCTTTAATATAATTGCTAGTTTTAAGTAATTATGACCGTTAATATTAGGAACAGCAGATAAAAACGCTTTGTTGGATGGTATTTCTTCATTAATGATCCAGTTTAATCGTTGTTCTCTCGTAGAACGCCAATCTGGCAAAAACTCATATACTTCTGGTTGTGAAGTAAGCTTATAAATCCCATCGGCATCTTCACTACAAAACTCTCTTAAAAAAATATCACCACAGTCAATTGTAAATAAATTATGCATTGTTAAACCTCCAGTTATTTCTTCTTCGTTAAATCTTTTTTCAAATAGTAATGCTTAAAGTCTCTACCTACATTATACAAAGTCCCAAATACTTGATAACCGTGCTTCTCATAAAATTCTAATGCTTGAAAACTTAATGTATCTACCTTAATAAAATCGCACTGCTTTGCTAAAGCCATCTGCTCAAGTTCTAGTAATAAATTTGTGCCAAATCCTGATTTTCGTATGTCCTCATCTATCATTAAAGTGTGAATTTCTAGCCAATTCCAACATACTTCTGCAAGAATGCCGCCACGAATATTGTCGTTTTCATCTTTAAGGAATATATTCATTTCTTCGTAATTACCTCTTAAATCAACTGGAAAATGCTTTAAATTAAATTTATAAAGTGCGTAATTAACTAGCTGTTTAGCCTTTTCATTTATCTCTTGCGTTACATAAAAAGTCATCATTCATTTCTCCTTTTAGCTTATCTTGTTAGTTAGATTATAGTTGAATGACAGACCATGAAAATACCTTATATTTGTTTCATAAATAAAAATAAGCTATGTGGCAATCAACCACATAGCTTATTTTATCCATTTGTTCTTTTTTCCTTTAGTAGGATGCGTTGAATACTCTTTAAAGATAAATAATATGTTGCACTTAATGTCTCCATATCAGTGCCTGAAAGATAATCCTGATAAATATTATTATTTCTTACTTCTAATTCTTTTTTGGTTGTCGTGCCTGACCCCCAACGTTTCTTGCTATCTTGTCTTCGAGGTATATAAATATATTCACCATCAACATAGTTTTGTATTAACGCGATCAATTCTGCTGGTAACAGATTACTTGCTTTTTTATAGCTCATGTTTGCACTCCTAAATGTTTTATCGTCCTTTTAGGAAGAGCAAAGGCTATTTCATTTCAATATTTTGCAATAGCCTTTGCTATGCAAAAATAGTATGCTTTCTCATACGATCAAGCCTCCTTAACTGAAAAGTTTACAATACAAATTGTACCATATATGTTATAAAAAATATAAATACTATTTTTATGAATAATATTATTATGTAAACTAATATAATATTGAAATATCTAGCCCCCATTAGGAGCTAGATTTAATTGTTCGTGATTGTTTTATAATGTTCGTCGTAAAGTCCTTCACGGATAACGGCTTACTAAAATAATAGCCTTGGACGAATTCACAGCCATGCTCACGAAGCACGTTTAATTCTGCTTCCTCTTCGACTCCTTCAGCTACTACTTTGAGGTTTAAAGCATGCGCCAACGAAATCATTGCGGATATCATCGCTATCCCTGTTTTCTCAGGCAGAATATCACGCACAAATGCCCGATCTATTTTTAATACATCTACAGGGAATTTTTTCAAATAATTTAATGATGAATAGCCCGTTCCAAAATCATCTAATGCAATCGTAATGCCTAATGCTCGTAGCTGCTCAATTGTATTTATCAGCTCTTCTGTATAATCAAGCATACTCATTTCTGTAATTTCAATTTCTAAAGAATGTGGGTCAATTTTTGTTTTTTCAATTACATCGCGTACCATTTCAACAAAACCTGGTGTACTAATATGGATTGGCGAAATATTTACAGCTACACGTAAATTTAATTGAAATGTTTCGTTCCATGCACAAACTTGTGCACAAGCTTTATGTAATACCCATATACCAATATCATTTATAAGCCCACATTCTTCCGCAAATGGGATGAAACGATCTGGTGGCATTTGTCCTAATTCTGGATCATACCAACGAAGCAATGCTTCCATACCTACCACTTGATCTGTTTTTAAATCAATTTTTGGCTGATAATGTAGCTCTAATAAATCCTTTTTTAATGCTTGATGAAGTTTGGTTTCAAGCAATAACCATTTATCATTTGCCTCATCCATATTATGTCGATAAAGCTTATATTGATTCCCACGTGTAGATTTTGCAGCATACATTGCGATATCAGCATTTTTTAATAAATCTTCAATTGAATTAGCATGATCGGGGAAAATGCTAATTCCAATACTAATACTTGCATAAAATTCGTAAGCATCAACGATGAAACTGTCATTGAAAACGGCAATAATTTCTTTTGCCATTTCCTCGATACGAGAAACATCATTTAAAATCATGACGAATTCATCACTGTTATGCCTATAAAATGAATTGGATGTGAAATCTATATTGCGTAAACGGTTTGCCATTTCAACTAGGAACATATCACCAATGATGTGGCCAAGTCCGTCGTTAATGTTTTTAAAACGATTGACATCAATGAAAAATAACGCAAACTTCTCTTCTGTACGTCGGGATTGATGGAATTCATTTTCTAAACGTTGTTCTAATTTACGACGGTTTGGTAACCCTGTTAATTCATCATGATACGCAATATGTGTAATTTTTTTTATGTCCTTTTGTGCAGTAATATCTACTCGAATGGCAATATATTGATATGGTTTGTCATTATCATCGAGAAAAGGAATGATTGTTGTTTTCACCCAGTATAGACTGCCATCTTTTGCACGGTTGCATACCTCACCATTCCACATGGCACCTTTTCCGATTGTTTTCCACATTTCTCTAAAAAATGATTTAGGATGGAAACCCGAGTTTAGTAAACGATGATCTTGTCCAATTAATTCTTCACGCTTATATTTAGAAATTTTACAAAAATGATCATTAACAAAGGTAATTTTTCCTGTCCGATCTGTAATAGCTACTATGATTGAACTGTTCATTGCTGAAAAAATATCTTGTAATTCTTTCAGGCTGTAGTTTACTTGATTAATACTACTAGGCGTGATATTCATCATCTTCATTCTCCGTTCATTAAAATAAGAGGGTTTAGTACTTATTCTTTATATTACAGTGAGGTATAAAGTTGTGGTAGATGGCCCTTTTTTATGTAATTATATTATAGTCTTAGAAAAGCAGTTAATTCAACCCAAATATACAAACTGTACCTATCAAAATTAATAGATTTCTATAAATTAGACAAAAAAGAATGACTTTAAACGCACGTGTTTCAGCAATTTACCATTTTACTTAATTACATTTGTACTACTATTTAAACTATAGAAATACTATTTACCTTGTTAATCACAAATGTCCAAATATATTTATATGTGAAAATGCCTTACTGTCATAGCTGGGCAGTAAGGCATTTTACATGTTAATAGATTTCATATTCAATTTGACCTCCTACCATTTTCGCTTGTTCATGATAAGTTTCAAGTTGTTCCTGTGATAAATTTAATATTTAATAATGAAAATTAATTGGCTCTAATTCATGGCTGTTACATATTTGTCGATAGTATTCATAGCCTTGTCGATAGTCTGTCATATGGCGAACTTCCTTTCGTATGCAGCTTCATTGTAATATTTTAATTGCTCTTGCGATAACTTATTAATATAATAATGAAAATTAATTGGCTCTAAATTAAATTGCTCGCATTTTTTGCAATACAATTCGTAACCTTCTCTATACTGTGCCATTGCTATTCCTCTTTTCTTTGTACTATAACAGTTATTTATTTGTATAAATAATATATAACAGTTATGTTATCAAGTCAATAGTAATTTCTGAAATTTCTTTCATATTCATAAAAGCCCAGTCTACTATATTAGTATGGCTGGGCTTTTCATAAACTATTCACGTTGGCGTCCGTCATAACCACATCCTTTGTAGTTAATGTATTAAATCCCTAATTGTTTCGCTTGCATATTATAAGCTGAAAGTTGTTCTTGTGATAGTTGGATAATGTAATAACGGAAAGAAATTGGCTCTAGCCCATAAAGATCACACATTTCACAATAAAACTCATAACCATCTCGATATTTTGACATCAAAAATTCCTCCTATACAAACTGTTTTATAACAGTTGTTTTTATTTTTATTTAATATATAACAGATTATGCTGTTCGTCAATAGGTTATTCATTTAAAAAGGTGAAAAAAGCCCGATTTCTCAGTAAATTTCAAAGTTGAGAAGTCGGACTTTTATTTATTTGTTCTACCATAACTGTTTCAATAGCCGAAAAACCATTCTCGGAATCCATAACATGATATTCCAGATTACTTCAAATAATAGAGTGTTTCGAAGTTCTGTTAAGCACTTTTTTGTGTACAACTTTATCTTTCTTTTTTTCATGTTAACTCCTAATACAGTTTAGCCAACGATTTGTTTCATTTCATGTATCTGTTCAATATGTCTTTGTTCATGCAGATACACCTGTTCTATCCATTGGTCGAGTGGTAATTTACCAATAGCAGGATGGTTCACTGCCTTTTTTGCCAGCAAAGAAGGATCTTCTATTCCATGCAAAAAAGCAGTAAATTGCTTTCTTGTATCAGCTAGTAGCGTCAAAATTTCATGCTTTTCAAAAGGCGTAGAAGCAGGTTCAACGATTTTTGGCGCTGTAAGCTTTCTTGTTCTATCTTTAATTTGCTGAACATTTTGACGTTCGGGATTCGTATTTTCCTGTGAAGATAACGCCCAAGCAATTGCCTTGATTGTCGAAGCTTCTACTAGCACTAAATGATGGCATATTTGGGCTATACTCCAGCTATCTGCATCAGGTTTTTGGTTGAATTGTGTATCGTTGTAAATTGCTATTTCCTTTAATAACTGCTCTCTTGTGGCACTTAATTGTTCAAGTAATAATGATATCATACTCTATCCCCTTTCTATTTTAAGGTCCTACTCTGAATATATGCGCTGTACTATTTCGTATGCTCCTTTTCTAGCTGTTATCGACAATATTAAATGGGTTATTCTCTAGAACATGTTGTAGCTGTTCATCCTCAATATGTGTATAGATTTGCGTCGTTGCGACACTAGAGTGGCCCAGTATATGTTGTAAACTACGAATATCGGCACCCGCCTTATACATCATTGTTGCGGATGTATGTCGCAGTTTATGAGGCGTTAGTCGATCCTTTTGAAGCCCCGATTGCTTGTTTATTTGTTTGACGATTTTGGCCACTGTTTGGCGTGTAAAGCGCGTTCCTTTTTGCGAAATAAAAAGTGGTTCTTCTCCTTCCCCTTTGTATGACGTTTTGCCGCTTTGTTCATAATTTCGCAGCGCTAAAATACAGCTATCATTCAAATATACTGTCCGTTCCTTATTCCCTTTTCCGATAACAGTTAAATAGCGTCCTTGTATAGATGATGTATTAAGTTGGCAAAGCTCAGAAACTCGAATGCCTAGATTTAAGAAAAACATCATCATGCAATAATTGCGTGGCGATGCACGATGTATTTGAATGCCTTCGATAAATTGTGTTGCCTCATCCATGTTCATATAAATAGGTTTTCTTCGACCAATTTTGGGTGTTTCTAATTCTTCGGCAGGATTCTCTTCAATTAAACGGCGTTTCCCTTTAATGTATTTGAAAAACGATTTTAATGTAGCTACTTTCCGCGCTCTAGCAGAAGCGGAATTTTGTCGTTGTACTTCACAATATTCCATAAATAAGTAGAGATCTTCTAATGTAATATTACGGATTTCTTCTATTGTAATAGTTGCAATACTTATTTTATCTATTTGTGTAATATCCATATCGTTTTCCATAGCTAAGTGGAAACGGAAAAATAATGTTAAATCATATTCGTACTCTTTTCTAGTGCGCTGAGATTTTCCTTTAATTGTCGTTAAGTAGACAAGGAAATCTTTCATTATTTTTGGCAGTTGCGTTTTTTGCATAAAATCACCTCTATTTTCTCTATTTTACCACGAAAAAACGTTCCCAAATATAAATTTGGGAACTTTATTAATAAAAATGTGCCTTTTTACGGTAATAAGAACAAGTGTTCTTCAATGTCTAACAAAAAAAGATGACTTCTAAGTAATTAGAAAACATCTTTGTAAAACGACAACTGTTATGCAATTAACATTATACAGCGAGCTTCATTCGAAAATGGTTTAACTATCTCTTTGTGTTAATCAAACCACAAAGAAATCTATTGACTAGAGAAAAGATTACCCTCTTCATATTTTCTCCATTAGCTTTCGTTTTTTATGCATAATCTGCTCGCCAAATGAATATTAAACTCTAGTATACTACTATGCGCTGAGACGAATCGAAATTGTAAAGGATGGGTAATGGTACAAGTCGATTCGTCTCACAACGCGCGTGGTATTATTTGGATAATTGTAATTATTTAGCGAAAATGCTGTATGTACCATCTATTTGCTTCGTTAGCTTCCAATTAATAGATAATATATTTTGAATTTTCGAAATAATTTCTTCGTCGCAAGATAAATTTTTAATTCCAGTATCTTCTAAGTCAAAATTCTTTGTTGCTTCTAATTCAAAACGAAGATGTAGTAAACGTTGAATGCCTGGTAATGTTACATATTTAATTCGATAATTACCGTGAAAGGCATCAAGAAAAGTTTGTTCCCCTTCTTTATAAAGTGCCAATGTTTCATTAAATTCATATTTGGGTTCGAGATTACACCATGATGACACATCCCCAGTTCGTAATGTCTGTAATATCTCCTCGTCAGTTAAATCTAATTTTGATAGTTTGTCTAATTCATAAGCTTGCATTAAGTTAATGTTTGTCATTTTTACTAGCTCCTTTTATGTATTCCTTATTAGTGTAACACGTTTTTTCTACTACTTAAATTCGGAGGCGGTTCACATGATGAAATTGTATAATTCAGGTTCTTTTTTTGATGAAATGTTAGATGGTGATCAGCCGAAACCACATTATCGCTCATTCTATCGTAAACTTAGTGCTTTTACCGAAGAACAGCTAGAAGAGAAATATCAGCAAGCACAATCAAGCTTTCTTAGACAAGGTATAACATTTACAGTATATGGTGCACAGGGTGGGACGGAGCGAACGATGCCTTTTGATTTTGTACCGATTATTATTCCGCATGAGCAATGGAACTTAATTGAAACAGGAATGAAACAACGAGTAAAAGCCTTAAATTGTTTTTTACAGGATGTTTATAATAAACAGCTAATTGTTAAAGATGGGATTATTCCTAGAAATCTTATCGAACAAAATCCATTTTATTATCCAGAGATGCTTGGTGTACAAGTGCCTATAAATAATCATATTTTCTTAGCTGGCATCGATCTCATTCGCGATGAGAATGGTGTATACCGTGTACTGGAAGATAATTTACGGAATCCTTCAGGCATTTCATATGTTTTTCAAAACCGTTATGTAATGAAGGAAGTATATCCTGAGTTTTTTTCAAAACATACAATCCAATCGCTTGAAAAACAAATGGCCATTATGAAAAAAGCTCTCCTCTCACATCGACCACCTGCTTTACAAGCACGCGGTGAACCAAAAGCAGTACTATTAACAGCAGGAATGTATAACTCTGCTTATTACGACCATGTTTTTTTAGCACAACAACTTAATATTCAGCTTGTGGAAGGACGGGATTTAATTGTTCAAGATTTTAAAGTATATATGAAGACAATTTACGGTCTTGAGCAAATTGATATTATCTATCGACGCATCGATGATGACTTCTTAGATCCTACTGTCTTTCGAGAAGATTCTTTACTAGGAGTGCCCCATTTAATTGAGGCTTATAAGGCGGGAAATATCGCGATTTTGAATGCAGTTGGCAATGGTGTTGCGGATGATAAAGCGATGTATGCGTACGTGCCAGATATGATTCGATATTATTTACATGAGGAGCCAATTATTGAAAATGTGACGACGTATCATTTAGATGATGATAGACAACGCGCATGGGTTCTTGACCACTTACATGAATTAGTCATCAAAAATGTTAGTGCTTCAGGTGGCTACGATATGCTAATTGGACCACATGCAAGTACAGAGGAAATCGCAAGCTTTTATGAAAAAATAGTAAAGCATCCTAAACAATACATTGCACAACCGACAATTCAGTTATCTCGTGCACCAGCCTATCAGCAGGGCAAATTCTATCCTTGTCATGTCGATTTACGTGTTTATGTTATGAATGGTGTTGATATTTTTGTGCTTCCAGGAGGATTATCGCGTGTTGCACTGCAAGAAGGATCATTAATCGTCAATTCATCGCAAGGTGGCGGCGCTAAAGATACGTGGATACTAAAGGAGGAATTACAGCATGCTAAGTCGAGTAGCAGACGCACTATATTGGATGGCAAGATATAGTGAACGAACAGAAACAAATGCTCATATATTACAAGTACAGCTGTTGAATATGCTGGAGCAATCAGGTAAAGAAAATGAATATCTCGATCACTGGGAAGCCATCTTAGATATTTGTGCATCAAAAGAAGAGTTTATATCAAGCTATGAGGTCATTCGTGTCAATCCTCTTATTGAATACCTTTTATTTTCGGAGAACAATAGCAATGCTTTACATGCAACATTAAGAGCAATTCGAGAAAATGCACGCATTACACGAGATAGTATTCCTATTGAGCTTTGGGAATTACACAATGCTTTTTATTTATATATGCAGCAAGAGATTACTGTACGTGAAAGGCCTTTTCCGTTAATTTCTTTAAATTATTTTTTACACAATGTTCGGAAGACATCCTTAACGGTTACGGGCTTAATTGAGGGCTCTATGGAACGTGATTTACCTTTTTATTTTATGCAAGTTGGGAAATGGCTTGAACGTGTAGAGAAAATGATTCGAATGATATTAATTATGCTAGAGCAACAAAAACTAATGGCTAGCAATTTACAAGAAGCAGACGGAACGTTTTTACTTGATTTAGCAAAAGCGACAGAGCCATACTTACGTAAGCACCATCAAACATATTTGATACACGTTATTCAATATTTATTGCATGATGAGCATTTTCCTCGCTCTGTAATTGTTTGCCTAAAAAAACTGGAAGAAGCATTTATGCACATCGAAGAAGACCATCTAACTGCAAGATTTTTAGCACTTAATACGCCATTAAGAGCTTTGTTAACTGCCATTAACAATATCGACTTATCGACGACTTCTTTAGAGGAAGCAATATTTTCAATGGAGGAAAGATTGTGTCAATGTATTGATTTTGGTCATACATTTTCTACAATTTATCATTTATATGAACCCAGCCTACAATCTTGAAAGGAACAATTCACAGCTCCTTTTCAACACGCAAGTCAGTAATCAAAAGGAAGCGGATACAATGAAATTTGAAATTCAACATACAAATATTTTTCAATATGAATCTGAAGTCGATCAAAGCCTAAATACTATCCGCCTAAAGCCTCGGAGTGATGAGCGTCAGCGTTTGCTGTCCTATCGAATTGCTATTTCACCTTCCTCGTTGACGCGTGAGCATGCGGATATTTGGGGCAATACAGTCGGGACATTTTATATTCCTGAGCAACATCAAGAGCTAGAAATAGAAACTACGTCTATCGTCAGTATTCAACGAGCCCCTTTCATTCATCGGATTCAATATTCACCTGAAATGCAGACGATTTTCCATTCTCAACTATTTTACGAACATTATTTGCCCTATTTAAAGTCGACAAGCTTTACCTACATGACGGATGCACAAATAGAAGAAGTTTTTCATGCTATTGGTCATGCAGAAAATCCAGTATTATTTTCACTTAATTTAATGCAATATTTATATTCGACATTTGAATATGATCCAACAGCGACCAATGTCACGACGACTGCAAGTCAGGCATTTGATTTAAAACGTGGTGTTTGTCAGGACTTTACCCATGTCATGTTAGCGATTTTACGTGCTAAAGGAATCCCTGCTCGCTATGTAAGTGGCTATTTATATGTTGATGAAAATTCAGCTTTAATTGGTGATATCGCAACACATGCCTGGGTTGAAGTAATGATACCTGGCATCGGGTGGATTGGCTTAGACCCTACAAATAATGTGGAAGTATTAGAAAATCACATTATTTTATGCATTGGTCGAGACTACACAGATATTAGTCCCGTCGAAGGTGTCTATTCAGGTGGCAAGCATAATTTGACGGTCAAAGTAAATGTAAAAGCTTTAACACATTTTTAATAGAGCGTGCAGTAAATCATGTGAAAACATCTTTTACTGCACATTTATTTAAATCTTTCTCCACGCTCGGTTAGCACCCATTTTCGAACATAGCCCATGTTTTGTTGAATCGTTTCAATTGTTTTTTCACTTTGTAAAGCCTTTTGGAGTACAGTATAACGGACATCCGTCGCTCGTACATTCGTGCCAATATCTTTAGATATCGTTTGAAATATCCGCTCTATTGTTTTCGTTGTAATCGGTTTTGTTTGACTAGCCTCACTAACCCAAAGCCATTCGCCCACTTTCTTCTCATGCAATTCCTCTGTTGCCCCTTTATACTGCAGCAACATTTCCATTAACACATTTGAAAGCTTCATTTCTCTTTTTCCATTTCGATTGGCAATAGACATATGTAAATTATCCGTGGAGAGATGTGTCCATTTCATCCGAACAAGTTCTGCTGGCTTACAACCTGTTTCGATAAACATTTGCACAATACAACCATTTCTTCGTGCAAGCCAAGCATGCTCTTGTGTTTTCGCATATTGAAAATATGTTGGCCATACATCTACAATGCTCATTAATTGCTCTTTCGTAAGCAACTTTAATGTGTCTTTACCTCTCTTTTTAGGCTGTAAAATACTTTCATAATCGAATGGTTCTACCCATTCTCGCAAAAAAATAAAGTCTACAAAACTACGAAGTGAAGCGATTTTATGATTGAATGTATTTACATTTGGATAGTGCTCCTTTAAATAATTACTATATATAAATATTAATTCTTTGAATTGGCTGTCTACATTTTCAATATTTTGCTCACTTGCAAATGCTAAAAATTGCTGTCCATCTATATTGTATTGCTTTTTAGTAGCTGCACTTTTCTTTAAAGAATCTAAAAGCAATAAATAGCTTTGCCATGCCTCCTTTAATTTTACCATTTTTCTCCCTCCTTATTAGATTGGGCGTAAGTTAGTTTCATTTTATAATATATAGAGGGCGTGTAGTAAAGTTTTTTTACAAACTATAGTGTCGGATAATCTGTAACAAAGGAATAGATGACCGCTTCTCGATTGGAAATGTCTCTTAGTTAAAAAGAAACAAATGTTCCTATAGTAGTTTCTCATATGTTTTAATTTTTTACAATAGTAATCTTCTGTTGTAGTACAATCACTTGAATATGCTTGTAATTTTGTATAACAGGCTAAAAATACATGAAAATTCGTATTATTTAGTGTTTCCCCTTCTTTGTGTTATATAATATAAGTATTATCTTAATGTAGGGGGCTTTTCAATTATGCAAGTAAGAACGACTCGTCTTGAGGCTGAGGATGCCAAAATTATTTATCAGGAAACGGCAGGGCTTGCGATTATCACTATTCACAGACCGCAGGCGAAAAATGCGTTAACAGCAAATATGTGGGAACAATTAGCTAACATTGCCCTAAAAGTGTTAGATAATCCGAAAAATAAAGTGCTAATTTTACGTGGTTCTGGTGAAAACTTTACTGCTGGCTCTGATATTAAAGAATTTAACGCCATTTCACTTGAAAAAGCTGAGGAAGCATTTTTACATATGGAAAAAACGATTTCAACGATAGAACGTTTACCAATTCCTACTATTGGTGTTATTAATGGTCCTGCGATGGGCGCTGGCTTAGAGCTGGCTTTAGCTTGTGATATTCGAATCGGCTCTGAAAAAGCGAAATTAGGCATTCCAGTAGGTAAATTAGGCATCACACTAAACAATAAATTCGCTCAACGCCTTGTCCAACTTGTCGGCCCTTCTACAACGAAGGATTTAGTATTTACTGGTCGTATGTTTAAAGCTGAGGAAGCATTTAAACTTGGCATGCTCAACTACTTAGTTGCTGAAAAGGACATAAATAAATATATGATTCGAATGGGTAAGCTTGTTGCTGGTATGTCACCAGAATCATTACTAGCTGTAAAACAATCTGTACAAGAATGTATCGATAGTGTACCAGCACTTTGGCAAGGCTCTACACCATTTGTAGGCAGCGATTTTACAGAAGGCTGTCGCGCCTTTGTCGAAAAACGTCAACCACAATTTACTCGCCCGTCTAAATAAAAATACAGGTACTCTTCTCGCCTTTTTGCGTATGGAGTACCTGTATTTTATTTTCGTTTATGCATCGCGGGATGAACGTAAAGATTAATGACATCTAGTTCATAGCCAAAATGTTGAAGGAACGAACGTTGTACTTCTTCTTGCAATAGATAGAGTCGTCTTGGTAATAAATAATCAATCGGCATTTTTAATTGCAATGATATAGTTGCCTTAGCCTGTTCTCCAAGACTAAAGTGGATATGCTCAACCTTCTGCACGATATCTTGCTCATTACAGCAATACGTAAGTAACTGTACATATACCTGTTTTTCAATTTCAATATATTCTTGTTGGAAATCAGGTCGAACGATTGTTGTTTCACCGATTTTTTCACGCTTTGGAGTGAAAATCTCTTTCCCTTTTTGAATAAGTCGTTTAAAGAAATTTTGCTCGACTTGGCGATACGGTATCGGCATAACATGCTTACCTTGTGTCTGGCGAATAAATTTCGCTTTTTGAATTTCTTTTTGCGAGCGAATATCTTCAACATAATAATACGTTTCGATAGGTCCTAACTGTAAACGCGCAGCAATATTTTTCGTCATTTTATCTGACGTGCCAATGAGTAAAATAGATTGTACATTGTATGTATCGAGTGCTTTTATAACTTCCTCACGATGAGTTTCCTCTGTGAAAATTGCACGTCGTACAGCTGTTATCGTATTTTTTTCAAATTTTGCGGATATGCCCGCTACTTTTACACCATTGACGATAAGTAAACCATCATCGATGATCGCTTCTACACCGATTTTATGTGCAAAAACTAGAGCACTAGTACTTTTCCCTGTTCCACTCGGTCCACTTAACGAACAAACCTTCATCAATACAACCACCTTCCTCGTTTCATAATAGCAGAATTAACACTTTTATTTGCTAATATAAACAAGATACTATCATGTACACAAGTTTTTCTCATATTAGCTTAAATATTTACGCTAGCCTACGCAAGCATCTTCTCCATTAATAGAATATATTCTTTTTTCAGAATAACTTTCCCTTTCTGTGCTTTAGTATGTTAAAATGTGAACTACTATTCTGTTATAGAACTATAAGGAGTGTACTAGTTTTGAAAATCGTACCATCAAAAAAAATGTCTTTATTTACACCAGCAATTTTTGGAGATTTAAAGAGCTTTGCAAAGCAACAACAAGAAAAAGGAATGTCTTTGATTGATTTAAGCTTAGGTAGCCCAGACCTTCCACCACATGCGAAAATTCGCGAGCATTTATCGTATCGAGCTAGCTTAGAAGAATCATATGGCTATACGTTAAGTGGCACACAACGTTTTTACGATGCAGTGAGCCGTTACTATAAACGCCGTAGTAATGTTGATTTGGATCCTGCAAGTGAAATTATTCAAACAATAGGCTCTCAAGAAGGATTAGTCCATTTGCCTATCGCATTTTGTGATCCAGGAGACATCGTACTGTCAACAAACCCAGCGTACGTTGCTTATGATGCGGGCATTCATCTAGCAGGTGCAACACCTTACTATATGCCTCAAACAGCCGAAAACAATTATTTACCAGATTTAGATGCAGTGCCAGAAGAGATTGCCCAAAAAGCAAAACTACTTATTTTAAATCTCCCAGGGAATCCAGTACCTGCGATGCCTTCTCTTGCTTATTTCGAAAAGGTCATTGCTTTTGCTAAAAAATATAACGTAATTGTGCTACATGATGCAGCATACTCAGAGTTTTATTTTACTGGTGAAGGTCCAATTAGCTTTTTAGCAACACCAGGCGCAAAAGAAGTAGGGATGGAAATTAATTCGCTTTCAAAAAGCTTCAGCTTAGCTGGAACACGCATTGCCTATATTGCTGGTAATGCCGAAATGATTGCTATATTAAAGCAACTAAAATCAAATTTAGACTTCGGTATTTTTGAACCAATTCAAGATGCTGCAGTTGTTGCACTAGATAATGCAGAAGAAATTACTGCAAACTTGCGTGCCACTTTCTCAGCGCGTCATAAAACATTAATGAACGGCTTACATGACTTAGGTTGGGATGCAGCCCCTTCAGATGGTGGTATGTTCGTTTGGGCAAAATATCCGTACGATATTGACTGTACTGAATTGGCATTTAAGCTAATCGAGCAAATCGGTGTTGTGACAGTACCAGGAACAGTTTTTGGAACAGCAGGACAAGGTTATTTGCGCCTAGCACTTGTGCAGCCAAAGGATGTATTGCAAGAAGCAGTAGATCGTTTGAAAAACGTTTCAATTTAATATTAATTCAAAAAGCATGTGATACGGGATTCTCCCCTTTCACATGCTTTTTTTACTAAAAACACAGCTACCGCATCCACGCAGTAGCTGTGTTTTGTTACACATCATATTTTTGGACTTCTTCATCCTCATAGCGATTGTATCGTCTCTTAAATAACTTAAATAAATGAGTTACTAAAACTTTAAAAATCGCATAGCCTGGAATCCCTAAAATAACACCTGGTACACCAAATAGCGAACCTGCTGTTAGTAATACGAAAATGATGGATACTGGGTGGATACTCAATGATTTCCCCATTATTTGAGGAGAAATAAACTTCCCTTCAATCAACTGCACAACTGTCCAAACGATGGCTAGTTTTACAAGCATAAATGGCGAATTTACAAGCGCGATAATGGCTGCTGGTGTAATAGCGATTACTGGTCCTAAGTATGGAACGACACTAGTAATCATCGCTAGGAAGCCAAGTAGCAAAGCATATTTCATGCCGATAATTAAGAAGCCAATTGTCACCATTGCACCGATACACATTGAAACTAAAATTTGCCCTTGTATGTAAGAACTAATTTGCTTGTCCATATCGTGTAAAACATCATGTAAACCGTCGCGCATGCGCGGAGGGCAAATTTTCATGACAAATCTCGGTAGTTTTTCTCCATCTTTCAGTAAATAAAATAAAATAAACGGTACTGTAACGAGCGACAATATAATGCCCGTTAATGTTGATAGAAATCCTGTTATACCAGTAGCAACACCTTGGGCTAAATTTGCCGCAGTATCTTTTACTGTTTCGATAATATCTGTCGTGAAATTCATCACAACTTTTTCATAGTTAAAATCCATATTGGCTAAATACTCATTTACGCGTGAGTTATTCAAGTATTCTACAATATTTTGAGTTAGTGCCATAAAATACACAGGGAATTCTTGTGCTAAATTCGTAAATTGATCCCGTAAAAAAGGATAAACGAGCACGACGAGTAACGTAATGACGCCAATGACACCGATATATAAAATTAAGATGCCCCATGCTCTTGGGATACGCCATTTTTCAAGTATTCCTAATAATGGTCGTAATAAATAATATCCTATTACGGCAAGCACCCCTGGTAAAATAACAACTTCGAATAATACTTGTAGCGGGGTAAATATGAAGGAAACTTTTCCAAACATAAAAATCACACATGCGAGTAATAATAAAATAATCAACGTAAATAATAAATTTTTACCACCTAAAAAGCGGATAAACTTTGTCGAAAAAAAGTTTGAATGCTCCCTTGGTCTTTGTTCTTTCATATTCACACCCCAATCCAAATGCTCACCAACGCTCACCTATATTTTACAGGATAATGTTGGCTTTTGCGAAACATCACTCTAAGGAAATCCCTAAAAATTTACTTAAAAACTCTTTATTTTTCTGTTCATCAATAACAATTGCTGACCCTGCATGGCTAAAGTTTTGGAAATCATAGCTGCCTTCAATTGGTACTGTCGCTTTCTCTATTGATATTTTCCCTTTAGACACCATTTTTAAAACTTGTTGTATTTCACCTGCAGACGAATAATCCGTAGTCACATAGCCTTGGGCTGCACCGACGAATTTTGGTAAGTTCAATACATTTTGGGGTGCTACTATTTCATTTTTTAATGCTTCAATTACTTTTTGCTGGCGTGCTACACGACCAAAGTCACCTTCCGCATCATGACGGAACCGCGCATAGCCTAATAATTCTTGACCATTAAGGTTATGTGTACCTTTAGTAAGCGTAACGCCAATTTTTTCAGACATATCTTTTTCTACATCTATTTCCACACCATTCGGTGCTAAAATATCAACAAGTGATTCAAAATTTTTAAAATCTACAAGTGCATAATGATGAATTGGTAATCCAAACATATTACTTAATGTATCTTTTAACAGTTGAACGCCACCTAAATAGTATGCGGTATTTAGTTTATAGGATTGGTAACCAGGAATGTCTGCATAAATATCTCGCATAAATGAAACAAGCTTGATATCATTGTTTTTCTTATTCCAAGATAATACCATCATTGTATCTGTTCGTGATTTTTCTTCACCACGTGTATCAATTCCTAGTAATAAATAGTTTTCAATATCACCATTTATTTGATCTCCATTAAAATCTTCTTGTGCTACCTTTGTGTCAGTTGCTAATTGTAAACCACTGCGATATTGCATAATGCTATATCCTGCAATTACAATGACACAGAGTAATAAAAACGTAAACAATGCTCTCCCTTTACGCAATCGACGTTTTTTCGGTCGTTGCGAGCGTCTTGTATACTCTTGCTCTTCCATATCAATATAACTCCTCTATTTTTTTATAGTTAATGTAACGATTGCTAGTAAGGAAAGTTTCATTTTTCTTTCTAACTTCATCCACATCTCTCTATTCGTTATTTTACACCCTATTTGCCAGTTATGAGTAAAATAATGCTATAATATTTTCACGAAAGAAAGGATGATGAACATGATTGAAAAAGCGACATTTGCAGGTGGCTGTTTTTGGTGTATGGTAAAGCCATTTGTTGAGTGGGACGGTATACATAAAGTCACATCTGGCTATATGGGTGGCCATTTAGAAAATCCAACATATGAAGATGTTAAAAAGGGCGACTCTGGTCATTTAGAAGTAGTAGAAATCGAATTTGATTCTTCGATATTTAGCTATGAACAATTACTAGATATTTATTGGATGCAAATTGATCCAACAGATGCCTATGGTCAATTTCACGACAGAGGTGAATCCTACTCCACAGCAATTTTTACTTATTCTGAAGAACAAAAAAGAATTGCTGAGGCATCGAAAGAAAAACTTGCAAACAGTGGGCGCTTCGATAAACCTATTGTAACCATTATTCGTGATGCTCAACACTTTTATCCAGCAGAAGATTACCATCAAGATTATTATCAAAAGGAATCGGAGCATTATAAGCAAGATCGCGCAATTTCAGGGCGAGATGAATTTATTGCTGACCATTGGAAGAAATAAGCGTCTATGTAACGGTATAGTTTTCCTTTACAACAAAAAATCCATTGTGTTTTTCACACAATGGATTTTTACATTTAATCGTTTATTTTAGAAGTAAGGGAAAATGACTGCATTGCCTCAAAGAAACGCTTACCATATTTCTCAAATTTCACTTCACCGATACCACCTATTTGTCTAAGTCCTTCGAGTTCTAAAGGCTTTTTATCACATAGCTCACGCAATGTTTTATCAGAGAACACAACAAATGGTGGCACCTTTTCTTCATCTGCAATCTCTTTACGTAATAATCGTAAGTGTTCAAATAGCGGATCATTTTCTGCAAGTACTCGAACAGTAATCGCTTCTTTTCGCATAACTATTCGACTGCCTAACAGTACGGACTTTCCTTCCTCTGAAACATAAATCGTTGGGAATGTTCCGTGCTTCACTGCTAGTAATCCTTCCGCAATTAAAAATTCTATAAAATTTGATACCTCTTTTGAAGATTGACCTTTTAAAATACCGTATGTTGATAGTTTGGAAAACCCAAATTCAAGAACCTTTTGGTTTTTAGAGCCAATTAATACTTGTGCTACCATCGTTTTACCGAATTTTTGCCCCATCCGTACGACACAAGCTAAAACCTTTTGCGCGTCTACTGTGACATCCTTTACTTCACGGCTATCATTACAATTACTGCATCGATTACACGGTTCGTCGGCTTCTTCGCCAAAATACGTTAAGATTGCATTTTGAAGGCAACCTTCTGTATGACAATAATCAACCATTGTTTGTAATTTCTCTAATTCCTGTGCAATACGTGTTTCATCACGTGTTTGCTCAATTAAAAATCGTTGTGTTTGAACATCTCCTGAAGCATAAAGCAATATACAAGCACTTGGCAGTCCATCTCGTCCTGCACGGCCCGCTTCTTGATAGTAGCTCTCCATATTGCGCGGCATTTGATAATGGATAACGAAGCGCACATTACTTTTATCTATACCCATACCGAACGCATTCGTCGCAATCATAATACGAGCCTCATCCTTTAAAAAACGTTCCTGCTCAGACACGCGCATATCCTCTGATAGCCCTGCATGATATTTGGCTACCGACACACCTGCACGTGCGAGAACTTCATACAAACCGTCGACTGATTTACGTGTCGCGGCGTAAATAATACCTACTTCGCTTTTATTTTTTTCAATATAATTTTTTATATATCGTTCTTTATTTTCACCGATTAATACTGTAAAAGCTAAGTTTTCACGTTCAAAGCCAGTAATAAGTGTTGCCTCTTCATCAATCGTTAATAATTGACGAATATCCTCGCAAACGGCAGGTGTCGCAGTAGCCGTTAATGCGAGAACAGTTGGTTTTTGTGGCCATAGTGTAAACAATTTTTGAATCGCACGATAACTTGGTCTAAAATCATGTCCCCATTGTGAGATACAGTGCGCCTCATCGACCGCTAACAATGGAACGTATAATTGTGATAACGCCTGTAAAAAGGATGCACTTTCTAATCTTTCAGGGGCAATATACAGAAGCTTTAAATAGCCTGCACTCGCTAGCTGCATTGTTTCATCTACTTCTTGAGACGATAGCGTACTATTAATATAGGCTGCAGGTATATTGGCTGCTCGCAATGATTCTACCTGATCCTGCATGAGTGATATTAACGGTGAGATAACAATCGTTAAGCCATCTAGCATTAGTGCAGGGATTTGATAACAAATTGATTTTCCTCCACCT